>CAZQLE010000197.1:0-7000 GCA_964593905.1 uncultured Anaerolineaceae bacterium
CATGAAAACAACCCGTATCTCATTCATAACGCGAATTCTATCACACTATTTTTCGTGGATATTTAAAAAAACATCCAAAAGCAAGGGGCCGTCCCGGCAGCAATTCCATCAACCAGCAAATTTGTAAGCTTTTTCGGAAAAAATAAAAGTATAATAAACTCATCAAAATTTAGACCAATTTTGGAGGAAAAATGTCCGAATCATTTAATTCGACCCCGGAAGTCACAAGCGATGACCGCCTGTTCGCAGCACTCGCGTATGTTTTTTCACCCCTGGTCCCCATCATCATCATGCTCCTTGAAGACAAGAAAAGCCGCCCCTTCATCCGCGCCCACAATGCACAGGCGCTGGTGGCAGGCGCTGTTTTAACCGTACTGGTCATTGTGTTAAGCTTTACTGTTGTTCTGGCCTGCCTGGGGCTGGTGGGCTGGCTGGTCATGCTCTACTGGGCCTACAAAGCCTACAAGGGTGAATATGTAACCATCCCGTTGATCACCGATTTCGTCCGCAATCAGGGTTGGGCATAAATTAATTTTTTTCCTGTCATTAAAATCCCCTCTCAGTTCAAACCGAGAGGGGATTTCTATTTTTAAACTGCCGAAGGCGCTGATTGCAGATCTTTCACACCTGGCTGATAAAACTGCCGGTTATACAACTCGGCATACAGGCCATTTTGTGCCAGCAGGCTGGCATGCGTCCCGCGTTCAACGATTTCACCGTCTTCAATAACCAGCACCAGATCGGCATTGCGAATCGTGGACAGCCGGTGTGCAATGACAATGCTCGTCCGTGATTTTAACAGCTGGTTTAGCGCTTTTTGAATCAACATTTCAGTACTGGTATCAATGCTGGCTGTAGCCTCATCCAGGACCAAAATGCGCGGGTCGGCCAGAATTGCCCGGGCAATCGAAATCAACTGCCGCTGGCCCTGGCTGAGCATCTTGCCCCGCTCTCCCACTTCGGTGTGATATCCATTGGGCAATCGCTGAATAAAATCATCGGCATAAGCGGCCCGGGCAGCCTCCATGACTTCTTCTTCAGTGGCGGTCAACTTTCCATAACGAATGTTCTCCAACACCGTGCCCGAAAACAGAAACGGTTCCTGAGTCACAATTCCAAAATTTGCCCGCAAAGTGCGCTGCGCCAATGTACGCACATCCTGACCATCGATTAACACCCGGCCCTGCACTGCGTCGTAAAATCTGGGCAGCAAACTGGCAAGGGTGGTCTTTCCGGCCCCGGTGGGCCCAACCACCGCAACCATTTGCCCGGCCGGGGCAATAAAGCTGGCATTTTTTAAGACAGGAATACCGTCAGAATAGCTAAAGGCAACATCTTCAAACGCAATGTCACCCTTGATTGTTTTAATATCCAGCGCATCGGGCGCATCCTGAATGGTCGGAACCATATCCAACACTTCAAACACCCGTTCGGCAGCCGCAAAAGCCGATTGTGCCATGGTCCACAACTGGGCCACGGTCTGAATCGGGCGGAAAAAGTTTTGCACATATTGCAGGAATGAAACCACCACCCCAATACTCACCTGGCCGCTAATCGCCATCGCACCGCCCATGCCGGCAATCAGCGCAGTATCCAGCGTGCTGATCAGATCCATCGTTGGGGCAAATGCCGAGGTTACCGCGGTTGCGTTGACATTTGCATCGCGATTGGCGGCGTTTCGTTCTGCAAAGCGGCGCACATTTTCATCGGTGCGGTTAAAGGCCTGGGCAACTTTGACCCCGCCCAGTTCTTCTTCCAAATCTGCCGATACATCTCCCAATGTTTCGCGGGTGCGTTTAAAGGCCCGCCGCGCCCACCGGGCAAACACATTGGTGGTAATTAACAACGCCGGCACAACCACCAGCACAGCCAGGCCAAGCTGCCACGAAAGCGCCAGCATGGCAACCGCAATGCCAAGCAGTGCAAAAATTGAGCCGATCAACTGCGTCAGCGCCTGTGAAAAGAAGCTGTTTAAGGCATCAATGTCATTCACCAGGCGGCTCATCAAATCGCCGGCCTGCTTGCTCTCCAAATATTGGAGCGAAAGTCTTTCAATATTTTCAAAAACTGCCTGGCGCAGATCGGCCAACACATTTTGCGCCGCACGCGACATAAACAAAATTTGAAAACGGGTCGCCAGCATCCCCACCAGAAAAACCACCGCCATCGCCAGAATAACCCAGCCAAGCCCGGTGGAGACCCCCCGGGAGATAAACCGATCCACAGCCACGCCGGTCAGATAAGGGCTAAGCCCCTGTGAAGCAGCCGATAATAACACCATCACCAGCGAAATCAACACATATCTGAGATATGGGCGAAATAAGCGCAGCAGCCGGCGCAATACCGCGTTTGTATTCTGAGCCCGTTCATCGCTGCTCTCGGTTAATGAGCGCATTGGTCCACCACGCATCATCGTACTGCCTCCTCAACCACCAGATCCAGATCGCTCCGGTCACCAAACTGCGTTGCCAGAATTTCGGCATACAATTCACAACATTTTAACAACTCTTCATGCGTCCCCTTGCCAACCAGCTCCCCGTCATCCAGAAGCAAGATCTGATCAGCCGTGCGCACGGTGCTGATGCGTTGGGCGATGATAAAGGTTGTGCGGTGCTGACGCAGCGCATCCAGCGCCTGTTGAATTTTATACTCCGTCTCGGCATCCACCGAAGAGGTGCTGTCATCCATAATCAAAATACGGGGGTTCATCAGCAGTGCCCTCGCGATGGCTATGCGCTGTTTTTGACCGCCCGAAAGACCAACCCCGCGCTCACCCACCAGCGTATCGTAGCCCTCATCCATTTCAAGGATAAAATCATGCGCCTGGGCAATCTGCGCCGCCTCAATAATATCTTCCAACGAGGCATCCGGTTTTCCATAGGCGATATTTTCCCGAATGCTGCCTGAAAACAGCGTGGTTTCTTGCAGCACAATTCCAATTTGTGAGCGCAACGAGTCAATCATCACATCGCGCACATCAAAACCGTCAATCTTAATCGACCCGCGCGTCACATCATAAAAGCGGGGAATCAAATTGATAATCGAGCTTTTGCCCGAACCGGTCCGACCCAGAATCGCCACGGTTTGATCAGGTTTTGCATCAAAAGAGATGTTTTGAATCGTATCTTGATCTGCGCCTGAATATCGAAAGAACACATCCTCAAAAACAACTTCGCCCTTTAATGGCGGCAGTTCCCGGGCGTTCTCGCGATCACGAACATCCGATTGCGCATCGATGACCTCAAAAATACGTTGACTCGAGGCTTCAGCCCGAGACATCGCCGAACCAATAAAACCCAGCATAAAGATTGGCATCAAGAAAAAGCCCTGATACCCCGTAAAAGCGACCAGTTCACCCAGGCTCATCTGGTTGGTAATTACCTGATTTCCACCCACCCACAACACAGCCACAACCCCAAGGTTGGCAATAAAAAATATTAACGGGAAAAACGTGGAGAACAATTCAATCAACTTGATATTTTCAGCCTTCAAATCCCTGTTCCGCTCGCTAAACCGCTGAACCTCATAGTCTTCACGGGCAAAGGCCTTCACAACCCGAATTCCCGCCAGGTTCTCTTGCAACACAGTGTTCAAGGCCCCCAATTTTTGTTGGACTGTAAACGAGAAAGGCATCACTCTTTTGATAAAGAAAAAGAACACCACCCCAATGGGCGGGATCATCGCCAGAAAGATGAGCGTCAGCAATGCATTCATCGAGAAAAGAATGGCCAGCGTGCCCAGCAGCAAAATCAAAGCCGAGACAAGCTGCAACAATCCATTCCCTACAAAGGTCCGCACCATATCCACATCCGAGGTCATCCGGGTCATTAATTTCCCGGTTTGCGCCTGGTCGTGGTAAGAAAAGCTCAGATTCTGTAATCGCTCAAAAATAATATTGCGCAGTTCATAGGCCACACCCTGAGAAGAAACCTCGGATAAATATCCCTGAAAAAAATTAAACAACCCCCGCAGAACTGCGGTCAAAACCAGCAGCCCGGCCACCAGCCAGATCCGGTTCATATCCAGCCGGCTGATGCCTTCATCAATCAACATCCGCAGCAGTTGCGGTGAAACCAGGTTGGCAGCGTTAACAATGATTAAACTGAGAAACGCGCCAAGGGCCGGCTTCCAATAATTGCGCATAAACTTTAATGATCGTTGGATATATTTCATTCCATCACTCCTTGACAATGCAGCGTAGAAGCAGCTTGATCTCCTGATTCTTCATGCGGCGATTGAAAAATTTGATTTAGAACGGCCATTCCACCCGCCAGACGGGCCATGTCTTCCGCGTCCAGGTTTTGAATTAACCGGGTCACTTTCAGCTCCATTTGCTCGTGCATCTGATCAATCAACAGCCGGCCGCTCCCGGTAATTCGAATCACCACCGACCGGCGGTCACGGCTGGAGGGCACCCGTTCAACCCAGCCGCGGTCTTCCAATGTGGATACACTGTTGGAGATGGTCGCCAGGCTGACGTGCTGCATCTCTGCCAGTTCACTGATCGAAAAATCGTGACGGCTCAAAAAAACAAGCAGCCCAAAATGAGATGGATTAACCCCATTGCCAAAAGCGCGCATATCAGCCCGCACTTTTCGCATCATGCGTGGGATGAGCCGAACAATTTCATGTGCAACAATTTTTGCTTCTGCATCCATTTACTTAGCACTCCTAATAGTTAGGTATGCTAATTTAATCGATCCCACCGCTTTTGTCAACAAATTTCGATAAACTCTGATAAAAAATTAATATTCCTAATCCGACGCAATCAATACCCCTGTTTTGGAATCCGGGTCGATTTTCCTTATAAGACAGGCGGCTTTGTGAAAGCCGAAACAATCGCTCCGGGCAGGGTTGCGTTTTTACCGCTTTCCGTTAGAATTACGCATATGCTGCCCGTAGAGTTGCAACAAAAATATATCCGCGAATTGGAAATGGCAGAACAGGCCCGCCAACAGGGGTTGGAAGGTCGCGCCAGAGTTTGCGCCCGCCGCGCTGCCGGGGTGCTTTTGCAAGGATATTACCCGGCTTTAACCGGCCAGCCAACCCAGACCAATGTATATGACCTGCTTAACCGCCTGGCCGGCGATATCGCTGCACCACCCGCAGCCCGCCAGATTGCCAATCATTTTGTCCAGCGCGTTAATGAAGACTACACCCTGCCCGCCGGGCTCGATTTAATCGCCGAAGCGAAAAATTTGAAGCAAATTCTGGGTTTTTAATACCAAAATAACCGGAGACTCATCCCCTATGATCACCCCCACTGAAAACATCGTCATTTATGGCACAACCTGGTGTGGAGACTGTCGAAGAGCTGTTGATATCCTGGATCGCTATCAGGTCCATTACCAATTCATCAATATCGATCAAGATAAAAATGCTGAAAAGCTGGTTATTGAACACAACCGCGGTTATCGCAGCGTGCCCACCATTATCTTTCCTGATGGCTCCATCCTGGTGGAGCCTTCTACAACACAGCTCATGCGACAGTTGGGACTATCTTAAAAACAGCAGTCCCTCTTAATTGCGGAAGATCCTGCGAAGCAGCCAGTAAAGCACCCCACCGCCAAACAACCCCAGCGCAAGAACAATGAAGATCAATCCTCCGGTTCGGTAATCGGGGGTGCGGTCAATTTCCACCTCAGGCGGCACCGTGAGACGCACTTGCAGCCGGTCGACAAATTTCTCGCGCGGTTGAACCTTTTGAAAAGACCCTCGCAATTGTTTTTCAAGCTCAGGGAAGATCTGATCCAGTGTAGAATCAATCATTTCGACTCTCCAAATATGGGTAAGTAACAATTCCCACGGTTCCCGGCCCAAGGTTGGCGGCCACCGGAATTGCCAGCTCAGTGACAAAAATCTCTTTAACATTGATCATGTTGCGAAACAGGCTCACCAGATGCTCGGCCGCGCGCGGGTCGGCAGCATGAACGACGGCGATGACCATCGGGTTTTCAGCCAGCTTCGCCATTGTCATCTCAACCACGCGCTGAATGGCGTTATTTCGGGTGCGCACCTTTTCTGCCATCTGCAACAATCCATCTTTTAAAACGACAATTGGCTTAACCTGCAACAAAACGGACAATGCACTTTGCAAGCGTGAAATTCGGCCGCTAAGATAAGCATACTCCAGCGTATCCAGGGTAAAAATCACGGTCAACTGCTGACGAACCATCTCCAGGCGGGCCAAAATCTCGCGCACGGTCTTTCCCGAGCGCGCCAAAAGGCTCGCTTCGCGGCACATCAAAGCCAGCGCCGCCGACCCCGCACCCGAATCAAACACGGTGATCGAAAATTCGTCCGCCAACTCGCGCGCCGCAGATTGCACCACCGACACCGTGCCCGACATTCTACCGGCAACATGGATCGAAAGGATCTCATCCCCTCTGGATGCAATGGACCGGTAATAATCCACAATGCGGCCCAGTGAAGGCAATGAGCTTTTGGGTATTTGTTGCCGCTCTGCTACTAACCGGTAAAAATCAGCCGCAGTGAAGTTGTCGCCCGGCGTAAAAAGCTCATCACCGATCGCAACGCTGATCGGAAGAACATGAATATCATACTCAGCCCGCCATTCAGGCGGCATATCGGCAGCACCATCCGTCACAATCCTTAACATAAGCGTTTATCCCTCTTCCGCCCCGTGATCTTCAACCTGATCTCTCAGCGCCAGCAGCGTGCGATGATAAAGGCTCTTAATGGCCCCCTCACTCCGCCGCATGATCACCGCGATCTCCGCATTCGATAGATCCTCCACAAATTTCAAAATCAATAACTGCTGCCGTTCCGGTGGCAGCGTGCGAATCATCTCCAACAGCCGCTCTTTTTCTTGATCACCCACCAGAGAGGCCTCCGGCAGTTCTGAGCGATGGGTCAGGTGGGTGTGATCCTCAAGGGGCAGTTCCTGCCTGCGACTGTTATCCCGATACCAGTTCGCCACCAGGTTGTGCGCAATGCGATAAAGCCAGGCAGAAAACGGCACACCCTGGTCTCGGTAGCG
>CAZQLE010000198.1:0-6976 GCA_964593905.1 uncultured Anaerolineaceae bacterium
CTACCCGGCCAACTGGGAAGAGCGCGCCGAAAACTGGCGCGACCCCAACCGCCCCAACCTGATGGTGGTGCGCGGGGGCGGGCTGTATGGCTATCTGCGCAACTGGATGGGCCTCAAAGCCCTGTCAATGGTCATCTATGATGACCCGGCCTGGTTTGAAGAGATGGTCGAAACCCTGGCGAACTGCTCCATCGGCACGCTGGAGCGGGTGCTGGCAAGCGGCGGAACCTTTGACGCCTGCGCCATGTGGGAGGATATGTGCTACAATTCCGGCCCGCTGATCAGCCCCAAACACTTCCGCCAGTATCTCATGCCCCACTACCGGCGCATCACCGATCTGCTGCACCGCCACGGGGTCGATATCGTCTTTCTCGATTGCGACGGCGATGTCCGCAGGTTGACCCCGCTGTGGCTGGAAGTTGGCATTAACACCCTGTTCCCCTTCGAAGTGGGCACCTGGCAGGCCGACCCGCTGGCCTACCGCCAACAATATGGCAAAGAACTGCGCATCATTGGCGGTTTTGATAAAAATATTTTAATGTCGTCGCCAGCCGCCATTGAAGCCGAGGTTCACCGCCTGGCGCCGCTGGTTGAAGAAGGCGGGTTCATTCCTCACTGCGACCATCTGACCCCGCCCTATGTGCCTTATCAAAATTATCTGTTTTATTTACAAACCGCCCGAACGGTCTGGGGCCGCAACTGCAATCTTAAGCCCATGCAAGCTCACGCACCTCAATACCGATCTGGAGAGGGAAAAGCATCATGATCTTTGAAGTCTGTGTGGATTCAGTGGAAGGCGCGCTGGCGGCCAGAGAAGGCGGCGCGCAGCGCATCGAGCTGTGTGATAACCTGGTGGAAGGCGGCACCACCCCCAGCCTTGGCATGGTGCGCACCGCGCAGCAGCAGGCTGCCATTGCAGTCAATGTCATCATCCGCCCGCGCGGGGGCGATTTTTACTACTCGCCGCTCGAATTTGAAGTCATGCGCCAGGATATTCTGGCGGTGAAGGCCCTGGGGGTAAACGGAGTGGTGATCGGGCTGCTGCTGCCAGATGGCTCGGTGGATTGCGCCCGCACGCGCGAACTGATCGAACTGGCCCGGCCGTTAAGTGTCACCTTTCATCGCGCCTTTGACCTGTGTCGTGACCCCTATGAAGCGCTGGAGGGGCTGGTCGGGCTGGGGGTTGACCGCATTCTAACCTCAGGGCAGCAGCCTTCGGCCCTGAAGGGCGCGGAATGCATCGCCCGTCTGGTGCAGCAGGCCGGAGAGCGCATCATCATCCTGGGGGGCGGCGGGGTCAACGCACAGAACGCGGCCGAACTGGTCGCCCGCACCGGGTTGCGCGAGCTGCATTTTGCCGCGCGAAAAACCGTCGACAGCCCCATGCTGTTCCGCAACACCGCGGTGGGCATGGGCAAATCTTACCAGCCCAATGAATACATTCAGTATGTGACCGATGCAAAACGGGTCAAGAGCGTTGTAAAATCGGTCAACCCGTAAGCCCTTACGGTTCCAGCCGATACAGCCCCCAGCCTTCCACCACATCAATGCGGGTTAAGCCAGATGGCGGCAGCTCGGGCAGCGGGGTTTGGTCTTCGCGCACCATCAGGTAGGCAATGCCCTGCGCCTGCATCCAGTCCAGGTCCAACAGCCGCGCGCCAGGGTGCACCGGCACCAGGCGGCGGGTGTAATGTTCGCCAAACAAAGGGTACTCCCAGTAGTAGCGCGGTGAATACAACCCCAGCACCCCATCAAACGGCACATTGCGTTCGATCATGCCGATATATTCGCGGGCAAAAACACCCTGCTGGGTTTGCAGGGTCAGCCGGTCAGCGGTCCAGATGTTCACCGCGCGGGCGCGTTTGCCCGCCAGCGGTTTGGCGGGGTTATACAGCGTCACCGTCACCATGCTGACCAGGGTCAACAGCACCGCCAGCCCCAGCCCCAGCCGCGCCGCCCAACCGCGGCGCACCAGCCCGGCGCCAAACGGGGCCAGCAGCGCCACCGCCGGGGCAAAATACCGGCCCTGGAAGGGGTCCCAGCCCGGGCGCAGCCAGGCATCGATCACCAGAAAAGACAACGCGCACAGCACAAACCCGGCCGCCAGGCCATTCTTGCGCCTCAGCCCCTGCCAGGCGGCCAGCAGCGCCAGCGGGACGATGATCAGCCACGAGACCACCCCGTACCAGGCATAATCTTCCTGGGCCTGGTTCTTCTCACGCAGCGCAAACACATGCGCGTTCAGCGTGTAATGATCGCCCTCAATCGGCAGGCCAATGGCATTAAAGAACTGCACCGCAGCCACCGCCTTGGCCTTGTGGGCATACCCGTCCAGCGGGTCGGGCAGACCGGTGGTATCGACGCCCTGATACAGCAGACGGGGGATATTAAATTTAAGGTTATTCCACGCCTCGGCCGGGGTTGAACCGCCCAGGGCGCTGTCGACCGTGCCCTGTGGGCCAAAGGGGTGCCCAAACGCGCGCAGGTTGCTAATGTTTAAATAAGCCGCGAACAACACAAACCCGGCCGCGCTCCCCGCCACCAGCAGCAACACACTGCGCCAGAAGACCGGTCTGCGCTGCAACAGCGCAATCAGCGCCAGCAGCCCAAAACCCGGCAGGAAGAAATACAGCGTCTGCTTGGTGCCCAGGCACAGCCCGATATACAGCCCGCTTAACACCAGGTCGCGCGGGCGCGCTTTGATCACCCCGCTCAACAGAAAATACACCGCCGGAATAAAGATCGCTGCGGCGATCAGGTCATTCTGGGTGGTGGTGGATTGCAGCAGAACCACCGGCAGCCCAAGATACAGCAGTCCGCCGAGCAGCGCACCGGGGCGGCCATAACCCAGCAGCCGCGCCAGCCCAATGATGCCCACCGCGGTCACCAGCACCCCCACCCACTGCACATAGCCCACCCAGCGGTCGCCGGAGGTAAACAGGATCGTCCAGTGGGTTTGCAACTGGGCCGCAATGGGGTAAAAAAGCTGAAAGACACGCGAAGTGGGCCAGGGTGCAATCGACCCGTGTTGCAGCCAGTAGATCACCCGCGTTAGATGGGTGGACAGGCTGTCGTTGTTGTTGGGCGGCACCACCCAGATGAGCACGGCATTCAGCGCATAGGTCAGCCCGGCCCCCAGGCCAAGCAGCCCCAACAGCGGGTGACGGCGCAGCGCAGCCGCCAGGCCGTTCAGGCGCAGCCCGGCAAAGGGCGCGGTCAGCGCCGGGCGACCCTGCGCAAGCCACGCCCCGCCCGCGGCGGCGGTCAGCACAACCTGTATTAAGAGATAGGCAGCCGGGCTGCCCATCTGGTTCAACAGGCTGGCCGTCTGACCCGCCAGAACCAGATGCGCCGAAGCGGCCAGATAAAAGGTGAGCAGCCAGGCAACCTTGCCCGCCGGCCGAAAACAGGCAACGGCCCATAAAGAGAATACAAACCATAACAGGATTGAAAACAAAAACAGCATCGGGTGAGGGTCCCATCCAATTTGTAGTGTCGGAGCTTTAAAATCAAGTATACCCGCTAATTTCACCGCTTTGGATGGGATGTGTCCCGCTTTTACAAATCAGACGGGGCTTCCAACGTATAAAATCAGGTTCTTCCCCGCCAAAAACAGCAAGCAAAAAGGGTGTATCATAAACACATGGCCGACATTCCAGACAACCATCCAACCGGAGGCGCTGCCTTAATCTCGCGTACTTTTGAATCGCTGCAATACCCCAATTACAGGCTCTGGTTTATTGGTCAACTGGCCTCGCTGGCCGGGTCGTGGATGCAGAGCACGGCCCAGGGCTACCTGGTGTATGACCTGACCCACTCCACCGCCTACCTGGGGTATATCAGTTTTGCCTCCGGGCTGCCCACCTGGCTCTTCACCCTCTACGGCGGCGTCATCACCGACCGCATCCCGCGCCGCACCATGATCATGGTCACCCAGGTGCTGTTGCTATTGCAGGCTGCGGTGCTGGCGCTGCTGGTTTTCACCGGCTGGGTGACGCCCAACTCGCTGCTCATCCTATCGTTTGTTTACGGTGTCATCAACTCATTTGATCTACCCGCACGGCAGGCGTTTGTCTCAGAGCTGGTGAACCGCAAGTCGTTAACCAACGCCATTGCGCTCAACGGCACCATGTTCAATGCGGCCATCATCTTTGGCCCGGCCATTGGCGGCCTGATCTATGCCTGGGGCGGCCCCGGCTGGTGTTTTCTGATCAATGCGGTTTCTTTTTTGTGTGTGCTGATTGCCCTGGCATTTATGCGCATCGCACCCCTGCCGCCGGTCACCAACACCACCAGCGTGTGGACCGGGATCAAAGACGGTCTGCAATTTGTGCGCAACAACCTGAGCGTGCGCGTTCTCATCACCGGCATCGGCATCATCTCGGCCTTTGGGTTCAGCCTGGTCACCTTGCTGCCCGCCTGGTCGGTGGATGTACTGGGCGGCGATGTGCGCACCAACGGGCTGCTGCTCTCGGCGCGGGGTATCGGCGCGCTGGGCGGGGCGCTCACGCTGGCCGCCATCGGTTACCGCAACATCCGCGGCAAACTGTGGGCCCTGGGTAGTTTTCTACTGCCGACCACCATGCTGGTTTTTGCCCTGCTGCCCACCACCGCGCTCTCTTTTATTGTGCTCATCGCCTATGGTTGGGCGTTGATGATGCTGACCAACAACACCAACGCGTTAATCCAGTCGCACATCCCCGACCATCTGCGCGGGCGGGTGATGAGCATTTATTCGCTGATTTTCGTGGGGTCATCGCCGCTGGGGTCGCTGCTGGCCGGCTGGGTTGCCGATGGTCTGGGGGTGCCGGCCGCAATTATGGTCTGCGCGGTCATTTTGTTGCTCTTCGGGGTGTTTATCTGGTTCAAACGGCCACAAATTCGCCGTTTGGAATAATTGTGCCCTGGTTCAGGCATGTCATACTGCGCCAATTGCGTGACCCTCGCCGTAGCCTGCATAAGTAGGGATTCTTCGCCTGCGCTGCGCTTCGGCTCAGAATGACACAACAGATATCCATGTCATGCTGCGCCGTTGGCGTCGCTGCGCTCTCTCAGAATGACATGTGCTTTCGCTCGTGTCGCACCGGTTTAAACCAAAAAAACTTCACTCCCCCACCGGGCAGAGGGTCAGGCCGGGGTCTACAAATTTCACCTCGCCCGCCGCAACCACCAGCCGCGCAGACCATTTTCCATTGTGCTCGCAGCCCAGAATAATCGTCTCTGCCCCGCTGGCAAATTCAAGCGGCGCTTCATCCGTCTGCCAGAACACATCCACCGCCTGCCGGTCTTTCATTGCAAAAGTAAAATAAGCCTCTTCAAATTTGCGCGCGTACAAACCATCCTGCAGCCCGGCGGCCACAAAACGCGGATAAAACGCCAGACCGCGCAGCGCCCCGGCCTGCGGCCGGGCAAGAAAATCTGCCGCGGCCTGCGGGTTTAACCCGGCAGCAGCCAGCGCACCGCTTTGATCCAACCCCTCCACAAGCTGCTGCTCCGTCTGGTCTGCAAAACGCGGTGAGAAGGCCGCCTCGACCCCCGGCAGCACCGACCCGACCAGCAAAACGAGGGCAAACACCCCTCCCAGACTGCGCCGCGTGAAGCGCAGCTCCATTCCACCTTCGGCAGCCGCCATCTGCCACCCATTCTGGCCCGGGCGGTTCCAGCCCAGCAACCCGGCCGCCAGCGCAGCCGCCTGCACCAGCCCGGCGGCAAAATAAAACGGGAGCACCCAGTCGACCGGCACAATATAGCGGCCGCCCGAGGTCAACGAGACCGCGGTTGAAACATGATAACCCAGCGCAATTGCCAGCGGCAGCAAACCGGCCGGACCACAGCGTGCGGTCAGCCCGGTCACGCCGAACACCAGCAGCAATATGGAAACCAGAATAACCACCCAGCCGCCGTCCACCGGCTGACCATCCCAGAACAGATCCCAGTAGGGCGCGCGCAGCGTCTGGTAGAAGGATTCATGCCAGGGCGAAGCAGGCAGCATAAAGAAGGTGGTCACCAGATTATGCGCATAATGGTCACCCATTTTACCCAGCAGCGCCGGCAGTCCGCCAGATTTTTGTTCTTCCGGCGCGGCCGCGAGCGGGGCTTCGGTCTCCCCGGCCCCGGCCGGAAGCGGGGCAGCTTTGCCGAGTTCAGGGTTATAGCGGTCCTTTACCAGCACCCCGCCGGTCTTGGCTGTCACAAACAGCAGCGGGTTGCCGTATAAAACCCCGCAGCGCACCGCCCAGGGAACCATCGCCGCGACGGCCATCCCGCCCAGCAGAATACAGGCCAGCAGCCAGCGCCAGCCGCGAAACCGCAAGGCGGCGCCAATGACCAGCGCCGCGGCCGGCAGCACCAGCAGCGCGTTCAGACGCACCAACCCGGTCAACCCGATCACCCCACCGGCGGCCAGCAGCTTCCAGGGTTTTTGGCCACGCTCCAGCAGCCAGCCGGTTAACAGCAGGGTGAACGCCAGCAAACCCAGCCCGGTCAACATTTCAGACATGACCATTTTGGAATTGGTCAGTTGGATCAAATTGGTGGCGCGCAGTGCGTTCCATTCTTTGACCACCGCCAGAAGCCCCACCATCAGCCCCAGGCTGCGGCCAAACAGGCCGCGCCCCAGCCAGAACAGCAACACTGGCCCCAGCGCAAACACCGCCGTTTGCAGCAGCAGCATACGGTTAAAGTCGGAGCCGGCCAACAGATTGAGCAAAGTAAGAAAGATAATATGCACCGGTTTATCGACCATGCGGCCATTAAACCCGTAGCCCAGCAAAACAGACTGGGCGGTCATATCATACCCGCGCGCATCCGAAAGCGGGTAAGGGGCATTATTGGGCGGCAGCAGGGTGGTGGAAAAAGTATTCACCGCAATCGGGGTGGTCCACCACAGCGCCAGTGCCGCGGCCCACAACAAGACCGCCAGCGCCACATCCATCCCTCCCCCGGCCCGTTCGCGCAGCAGTGCGCTGGCCGCAGC
>CAZQLE010000199.1:0-6952 GCA_964593905.1 uncultured Anaerolineaceae bacterium
ATCTAACCCAGTTGGCCCGCGAAGGTAAACTCGACCCGGTGATCGGCCGGGATAATGAGATTTTGCGCGTGATGCAGATTCTTTCACGGCGCACCAAGAACAACCCGGTGCTGATCGGAGAAGCCGGGGTTGGAAAAACCGCCATTGTGGAGGGCCTGGCGCAGAAGATTGCCGCCAACGATGTGCCGGAGATCCTTTCGGGCAAGCGGGTGACCTCGCTTGACCTGGGTGCGATGATTGCCGGCTCGCGCTTTCGAGGCGAGTTTGAAGAACGGCTTAAAGCTGCCATTGAAGAAGTTCAGCGCTCGGCCGGAGAGATTATTTTGTTTATCGATGAACTGCACACTGTGGTGGGCGCGGGGGCAGCGCAGGGCGCCATGGATGCCTCGAATATGCTCAAGCCCGCTCTTGCGCGCGGTGAACTGCAATGTGTGGGCGCGACCACGCTGGATGAATATCACAAATATATTGAAAAAGATGCCGCCCTCGAACGGCGGTTTGCACCGGTCTATGTGGATGAACCGTCGGTTGAAGATACGATTCAGATGTTAAAGGGCCTGCGCGACCGTTATGAGGCCCATCACAAGGTGCGCTTCTCAGATGATGCGCTGGTTGCGGCGGTTCGTTTATCGTCACGCTATGTGACCGACCGCCGGCTGCCGGATAAGGCGATTGATTTAATCGACGAAGCTGCTGCCAAGCTGCGCGTGGCGTTGTATTCACTGCCGGCCGATTTGAAAAAAATGAAGACCGAAATTGATCGTTATGCGGCAGAAGAAGAACAGGCCGGCGTGGAGCGCGATTATGAACGCGCGGCGCGCATGAAGGCCGAACGCATGCGCATTACCGAAGTATTTAACCAGCAGCGGGATCAGTGGGAAGTGGAACACAAGCTGGATGAAATGGTGGATGTGAGTGATATTGCCCAGGTCATTGCGCAGTGGACCGGCATTCCGGTGAACCAGATGATGGAAACCGAAGCTGAACGGCTGCTGCATATGGAAGACCGCCTGCACGAGAGCATTATCGGGCAGGAAGAGGCCATTCATGCCATCTCGGATGCGATCCGCCGCGCCCGGTCGGGGCTTAAGGACCCGCGCCGGCCGATTGGGTCGTTTATCTTCATCGGGCCTTCCGGGGTGGGTAAGACTGAGCTGGCAAAATCGCTGGCTGAATTCCTCTTTGATGATGCCGATGCGCTGGTGCGGTTGGATATGAGCGAATATCGCGAACAGCATACCGTTTCACGCTTGTTTGGCGCGCCTCCGGGATATGTGGGCTATGAAGAAGGCGGCCAGTTGACCGAAGCCGTTCGCCGCCGGCCGTATCGGGTGATCTTGTTTGACGAGATCGAAAAGGCGCACCCCGAGGTGTGGAATGCGCTGCTGCAAATTTTGGATGACGGCCGGTTGACGGATGGTCAGGGCCAGGTGGTGGACTTCCGCAACACGGTATTAATCATGACCAGCAACCTGGGCACCGAGTTTGTGCGCCGCGGCGGTACACTGGGCTTTGTGCCCGGCGCCGACAGCGAGGAACGCGAGGCGCATTTGAAGATCGAGAAGTCACTTAAATCGACCTTCCGCCCCGAATTTCTTAACCGCATTGACGATATCATCATCTTCTCACCGCTGACGCTGGAGCAGATGAGTGAGATTGTGGATTTGCAGATGAAAGAGATCCAAAGCCGGTTGGAAGAGCATGGGCTGGGGGTGGCTCTGACTGATCGGGCGCGAAAATGGCTGGCAAAAGAGGGTTACGACCCGGCCTTTGGCGCGCGGCCGCTGCGCCGGGCGCTGCAAAAATATGTAGAAAGCCCGCTTTCGATCCGGCTGCTTTCGGGCGAGTTCTCGCGCGGTGAGGTGGTGCTGGTGGATGTGGATGACCAGGAAAAGATTGTTTTTCTGCGTCAAGACGCGAAAGAAACTGCTTCAATATAAAGTAACTGAAAGATGCCGCCGGGCCTGGCCCGGCGGCATCTTTTTTTGTGCCCGGTGGTTGTCCATGTCATGCAGAGCGCCGCGCAGCATCGCTGTGCCAATTTGCAAACTCTTGTCGCTGCCTGCATGGGTAGAGATTCTTTGCGCGGTGCTACGCACCGGCTCAGAATGACACCTGAATTTTGTCCATGTCATGCAGAGTACAGCGCAGCATCGCTGCGCCAATTTGCAAGATCTGGTCTTGCCCGCACAGGTAGGGTGCGCCTTGGCGCACCGGCTTTTGCACACGGGTGCGGCAAGTCACCTGCGTGACGGCCGGACAACCTTTTTCTTGCCTTGGGCCGGGGATGATGGTGCGCCGAGGCGCATCCTACTGCAAGACCCTCGCCGCTGCCTGCATGGGTAGAGATTCTTCGCGCGGCACATATGAAAAGCAGGTGAAATTTTGATTATCATGGATGAGCGCCATGCGATATACTTATTACTATGGTGAACCGCGGCCAAATTCTTCAGGTGCTCAACACCGTTTACCCGTTTTCGAAACGCGACCCCCGAGTGCTTAACGCGGTCATCGAACGGGCCGAGTTGTTTCACTGTGAGCCGGGTCAGGTCATTTTTGAAGAGCACAGCGAAGCTGAATCGTTTTTTCTGGTGATCAGCGGGCGGGTTGGGCTGGCAAAATATGATCAAAATGGCGAACGCCTGGTGACACTGCTCAACCCGGGTGATTTCTTCGGGTATGAGATGCTGGAATATGAGGCGGAATACAACTCGAAAGCGGTGGCGGAAGTGCCCACCGACCTGTTGATTTTTAACCGCGATCAACTGGCGCTGCTGGCAGATGAAGTGCCGAATTTGCGGCAGGCGTTATCGCTGATGTATAACAGCTATAAATTGGCCGGGCGCACCTTGCTGGACTGGGTCTCTGCGGATGAGACGGTTTATTACATTGCCCGGCGGCATCCATTTTTTCTTATTTCACATCTGCTGGCCCCGCTGGGTTCGACCCTTGTGATAACGCCGGTTTTGTTATACTGGGTTCTGGTTACCCGGATGTTGAGCGGCTGGATTGCGCTGGGGGTGTGGGCCGTTTTGCTGGTCCTGTGGATTGTTTGGCTGGTGGTGGACTGGCGCAACGATTACGCAGTGGTGACCAATCAGCGGGTGGTTTTTCTGGAGCGGGTGGTGTTTTTGTATGACAGCCGTCAGGAAGCCCCTCTGAACGCGGTTTTGTCGGTTACCACCGATACTGATTTCTGGGGACGAACTTTTTCTTTTGGCACGGTCACCGTCAGCACTTATGCCGGAACAATCAAATTGAATATGCTCAGCCAGCCTGAACAGGTGGCGGCGGTGATCAACGCGATTCTGTTTCGTTCGGGCCAATCTCGTGTTATGGCAGAACGTCAGATGATGGCCAGCATGATCCGCAAACGTTTGGGCTGGGGCGAGCCAAAATCACCCGATGAAGTGCTGGTTAAGCGCCCGGTGCAGCGCCAGGTAAAATCGGGGCCGCTCAACCGTGCATTGGAGAATATGTTCCAGATGCGAATGGAACGCGGCCGGGTAATCACCTATCGCAAACACTGGTTTCTCTTGCTGCGCGGATTATTTTTGCCGGGACTATTTTTTTTGGCCGCCCTGGGGTTGATCGTCGGCGTTCTCATGGGGTTATTGTCCTTCCTGCCTAGCGTTCTGGCATGGGTGGCGGTGGGGGCTTTGATTTTGTTGATCAGTTTTCTGGGGCTGTTGTACCAGTATTATGACTGGCACAACGATTATTATGAGATCACCGATGACCAGATTTTGGATGTGTACAAGAAACCGCTGGGTCAGGAAGAACGGCGGGTTGCCCCGATTAAGAACATTCAATCGGTGCGGTTTGACCGGAAATTATTGTTTGGCCTGATTTTTAACTATGGAACGGTTTATATTCAGGTGGGCGATACACTGTTGACGTTTGACAATGTGTTTAACCCCTCTGATGTGCAGCGTGAACTGCTGCGCCGGATTGCCAGCAAAGACATGCAGGAAAAGCAGCAGCAGTTTGCGGGTCAGCGCGAAATGATGGCAGATTTCTTGCAGATTTATTACGAAGTGATGCAAGAACAGCCCCCAAAAAGTGAGACGGCAGAACCTCAGGAGGGGGCATAATCTGATGCTGGACGAAGCTGTGAAAACGGGTAAAATATCGATGGAAAGGCTTTAATTGTTGTAGAAGTTGGAGGAAGAATGGCAATACGTGAAATTATCAGTTTACCCAACGCGGTTTTGCGCAGAAAAGCAAACCGGATTACAAATTTCGACCAAGATTTGCAGGCCCTGGCCAAAGATATGGTCGAGACGATGCGCAAAGCGCCCGGAGTGGGTCTGGCTGCGCCGCAAATTGGCGTTTCGAGCCGTCTGATCGTGGTTGAGTTTGGTGATGAAGAAGACGAAACTGTTCCGCAGAAACTGTACGCACTGGTCAACCCCGAAATTGTCGAAAAATCTGCTGAAACAAAGGTCGGCGTTGAAGGGTGTCTTTCTGTTTTAGGTCTGGTGGGTGATGTGGAACGTCCTCAGCGGGTGACTGTGAAAGCCCAGAACTTGCACGGCAAACCGGTCAAGTTGAAGGCTGAAGGCTGGCTGGCGCGCATTCTGCAGCATGAAATCGATCATCTGGATGGCGTGCTGTATACCGACCGCGCCTCCCGTGTCTGGGTGCCCAAGGAGGACGAGCAGTTGGAAATGCTCGACTGAGCGGGTATGATCCTGAACCGTCTGTCGCTGACCAATTTTCGCTCTTACAGCCGCCTGGACATGGACGTGCCCCGGCGGATTCTTTTGTTGGTGGGCGGCAATGCGCAGGGCAAGACCAGCCTGCTGGAGGCGGTTTATTATCTGGCGACGCTGACTTCGTTTCAGGCCTCGCATGACCGGCAGCTCATTCATTTTGCCGCCGCGCAAGAGGCCCTGGCCGTGGCGCGCTTGACGGCCGAATTTGAACGCGGCGGAAGCCCGCACCGCATTGAGGTGCGCATTATTCAGGAGGGGATTAACGGCGGCAGCCGGGTGCGCAAGGAAGTGTTGCTGGATGGCGCAAAGATCTCGGCTCAGGCGGCCCTGGGGTGCTTTACGGCGGTGATCTTTCTGCCCCAGATGACGCGCATTTTGGAAGGCGGCCCGGAAGAACGGCGGCGCTACCTGAACCTTGCTCTGGCGCAGGCTGTGCCGGGCTATGCGCGAGTGTTATCTGAATATTCGCAAATCCTTACCCAGCGCAATGCGCTGTTAAAACAATTGAGTGAACGCGGCGGTGATGCGGCTCAACTGGCATACTGGGATGAGATGTTGGCACAGCGGGGCGCACAATTGATTTTTGAGCGCATTGCCACCATCAGCCAACTGGAACAGGAGGCCCGCCAGATTCATGCCCGGCTGACCAATGGGTATGAGGTGCTGCGCCTTTCTTACCAGCCCGCGTTTGACCCGCTGCCTGCCCCCCAGGGACAGTTTGCGCTGCCACTGGATGCCCCGCTGGACCGCAGCCGGATCAGCCTGGAGCAGATTCAGCAAGGATTGATGGCGCGCCTGGCGGCGGTGCGGCGGGAAGAAATTGCCCGGGGGGTGACGACAATTGGCCCGCACCGGGATGAAATGCGCATCAGCGCCAACGGAATTGACCTGGGTAATTACGGTTCGCGCGGGCAGATCCGCACTGCGCTGTTGTCGTTAAAGCTGGCTGAAATGGCCTGGCTGCACCAGCGCACCGGCGAACAACCGATTTTGCTGCTGGACGAGATTACTGCCGAGCTCGATTTGCAGCGGCGGGCCGATTTGTTGAGTTATCTGGAGACCTGTGACCAGAGCCTGGTAACCACCACCGATCTGGGGCTGTTTGATGAATCTTTTGTGCGCCACCACACGGTCTGGCAGATCAGTGCCGGGCAGGTGGCGCCGCACCCGGTGTAAGTCTTTGCGGGCCGGGTTATTCTCTGGGGACGGACCAAATTTCATGGCGATGGCTGAACAAAATAAACCCGTGAAAGAACAGCTCTGGCTGCCGTTGGGTGTCATTACAACGGCCGCACTGTTGACGTATCTGCCCCATGTTTTTCACCTGGGTTTGTATTTTGATGACTGGTATATTCTGTGGACCGGGTTTACTGACGGCGCGCGGCGGCTGATCGAAGTGCAGTCACTGGACCGCCCGGTGCAAGGCTGGTTGTTTGCGCTGACCTATGAGATGATCGGCATTGATCCGCTGCGCTGGCAGCTCTGGCAGTTGTTTTTGCACTGGGTTAGCGCACTGGCGGCGTTTTGGGCGCTGCGCCGGCTGGCGCCGGGTGAGACACGCTTTTCGCTGGGCGGGGGGCTGTTGTTCTTGCTTTATCCGGGGTTTACCTCGTGGCCGGCGGCGGTAACCATGCAAACATTGACGGTTGCGATGCTGTGCGGGGTGGTCTCTTTTGCGGCTGCGCTGGAGGCCCTGGAGCATTCGAAACTGTTGGCGCGGTTTTTCTGGTGGGGGCTCAGCTTTCTTGGCGGGCTGGCCTGCTTTTTTCTGTTTGAGTGGATGATCAGTTTTACGGTGATCACATTGCTGCTGCTGGCTGTGCAGATTATTCGCAAACAGGGGGGGGCGCCACACTTCAATGGGCCTTTGTTTAAACAGATTCTTTTGAACTGGCTGCCCTCGGCCCTGGCCGCGCTGATTTTTCTGTACTGGCGCGTCTTTGTGTTTGTCAATTTGCGCGCTGCGACCAGCCTGGACGGGTTGAAAGCGGCTTATTTGCAGCAGCCGCTGCAAATGGGGCTGCGGTTGGGCGTGGAGTTGGTGAAAGATCTGATGGAGACCCTGCTGCTGGTCTGGGGGGTGCCGTTTTATCATGCCTGGGGTACGCTGACCACAGGTGAGATGATCACTGCGCTGCTGGTGGGGCTGCTGTTGGGGGCGGCGGTATACGGGGTCTGGCGAAAATTGGAGCCAACCGGTAAGTTTGCCCACCGGAAAGCTCTGGCGTGGTGCG
>CAZQLE010000200.1:0-6868 GCA_964593905.1 uncultured Anaerolineaceae bacterium
CACCCGCCACTTTTATGAAGCCTGGCTGCCCACCGCCCGCCGCTGGCAGATGGTGGATGCCCCCATTCTGGAGCTTTACCCCACGGCTTACCCGATTAACCCGACCATCCTGGTCTATTTCCCCATCCAACCCCGCTAGGCCCCCTTCGGAGAGAGACAAATGGCGCTTTCTTCCACCCCGCAACGATTGATCTTACCCAACGTTCCCCGCGTTCATTTCTATGAAGGCGAAACCGCCTGCCCTGAAGACATCCCTTTTGCTGCCTGTCTGCGTTCTGCGCTGACCTTTCTGGGCGAGCGGCCCGACTGTCAGCACAGCAGCTGTGGGCGCACCTGGGGTGTGGCGTGCAGCTATGCCTATTTTCTGGTGGCCTCAGGCGCGGCGTTTGCCCTCACCTGGCGCGACGGCCTGTCTTTTGATAATGCCCTGCTACACAACTTCTCGCCCGACCCCGCGCTGCCCTACCGGCTGGCGATCGAGGCCGCCGGTTACACCTGCCGGCAGATCGAAAAATCAGGCGCCGCCGATGACCGCGCCTATCTGCGCACCGAAATTGTAACCAGCCTGCAGCGCGCCCACCCGGTGATCGGGTTTGGGGTGGTCGGCCCGCCCGAAGCCTGTCTGATCACCGGCTTTGACGAGCAGGGAGAGGTGTTAACCGGTTGGAGTTTCTTTCAACAAATGCCCGAATTTTCGGCCGGGTTGAGCTTTGAGCCCAACGGCTACTTTCGCCAGCGAAACTGGTATGAAAACACCGCCGGCCTGCTGTTGATCGAAGAAAAAACCGCCCGCCCGCCGGTTGGCCAGGTGTTGCGCCGTGCGCTGCAGCGCACCGCCGATATTGTCGGGCTGCCAAAGGTGGGCCAGTTTCACAACGGTCTGGCCGCCTACAGCGCCTGGGCCGCCAGCCTGCTGGATGACGCCGCCTTCCGCGACGCTGATGAAGCCCTGCTCCACCTGCGCAGCCAGGTGCACGGCACAGCCGTAGCGCAGGTGGTCGAAGCGCGCTGGTACGCGGCGCGCTGTCTGGCCGAAACGCTCGAACACCTGCCCTATGCCGCCAGCGAAGACCTGCTCAGCGCCGCCGCGCTTTATACCGGCGAACATCACCTGATGTGGGAGATCTGGGAACTGACCGGCGGGCAGGGCAACCCGCGCGCCCACCTGCGCCTGGCCGAACCCGGTGTGCGCAGCAAGATTGCCCTGCGCATTCAAGATGCGCGGCAAAAAGACGCCCGCGCGCTCGAACATCTGCAGCGCGCCGTGCGGCTGTGCGGGTAAGCGCCGCTCGCGGCAGCGGGCCAGCACAAAAGAAACAAACAAGCTCCCCGCGCGGGGAGCTTGTTTGTCGCAGAGATCGCGGGGCAGCCGGCGCTAGGCCTTTTTGCCCGCGATGTTCACCATCCAATTAATGCCAAACTTATCGGTAAACATACCAAAGGTATCTCCCCAGGGGGCTGTTTCAAGCGGCTCACCAATCGTGCCGCCGGCCGAAAGCTTCTGGTAATAAGCTCTTAATTCGGCCTCGTTATCGCCGCTGAGTGAAATGCTAAAGTTCGTGCCGGGACGAAATTCCATGCCGTTGGGGGTATCGGCCGCCATAAACGTGATGCCGTTCTCGGCTTCCAACATGGCATGCATGATCTTATTATCTTCGCCGGGGTCTTGAGAGGCCTGAAACTCTTTGAACGTGTTCATCGTCAGTTTGCCGCCAAAGACAGTCTTGTAAAACTCCATCGCCTCGCGGGCATTGTCCTTAAAAGAAAGGTATGGGTTAAGTCTGGTTTGCATCGTTCCTCCTGGTTTCTGACTTGTATAATAAAACTTATTTTCTATTATACATCAATTTGATCAAAATAGTGTTTTTTCTAAACCAGTGCAACACAGACAAAAATGCGTGTCATTCTGAGCCGGCGCACCGTGCGAAGAATCTCTAGCAAGGGCCTTTGTTGCAAACTTTAGCCGCTTCAACCCGCGGTCTGCGGCCCGTTTTCAGCGGCAGACCGCTCGGGCGGCAGCTCTTGCAGCCCCAGCACATCCAGAATCATCTTGCGCAGCTTCTCATCTTCAGTCGAGGCCATCTTGCGGTTCTTCTTCTGCAGACGGATCTTTTCCAACTCGGTGAACAGCGCACGGGTGACCGGCACCGGAATGCCGCGCTGGGCTTTGTTATATTTCAGCTCCTGATACCCGGCTTCCTGGCGCGGGTCAATGGCATACACCATTTTAAAATACGAATTCCAGATCAGACATTCGGTATATTTGTCGCGGGTAATTTTGCCCTTGGCGTACAGATCGGTGGCAATATCATAAGGGATCAGCGTTTCGGTCAGGTCAAACAACTCACGCAGCACCTCGGCATAGCGCACCGAAAGATTATTCAAAATCTCTTGCGTGCGTGCGTTCTCGCGCTTCGATTCAAGCGCCTGCTGATTGACTTCGCTGATTTGTTTATCGGTATCGATCAACTTCTGTTCTGCCCGGCGCAGCGTGTTAACCAGATACCCCGCTATGCCGCCAAAACCGCCAATGATCGCCAGAATCGCCCATTTAAAGATATCAATCGCGTTATTGGCGGCGCGAATGGTAATTTCAGAAAGCCGCTCCACCGAACCCACCCCGGCCGAGCCTGCTGCACTGGCGTTGGGCGAAGGCACCGAAAAATTATTGGGGAACAAATTGGAAAGATCCGGCTTGAGAAAAAATATCAGCCCATATAAAAGCAGCGCCGCAAAAAACGAGACTGCCAGCACCCGCAGGATGTAATAACCCAGTTTGCGCAGTTTTGTCTGCATAAGCCCCCCCTTACTGACCCAAAATTTTCTGAATCTCTTCTTTGACCACCTCGGGGGTTATCCCGATTTTTGACAGGACGCGGACCTTCGCAGCGCCAATGCCCAGATCGCCCTGGGCCACAATGCTCAAGATCATCACCGGGCAGGTGACCTTTAATTCGTGCACGAGATACTTCACAATTCCCACGCCGATATAGCTCTCTTTTGTCCAGGCTTTAACCGTTTCAGGAATATCGGCATCTTCGGTGTATAACGCCAGGATCATATCGACGACGATCAGATCATACACCTGCCAGTTTTTAAGCCGGTTATAGCCATCCAACGCCGAAAGCGCCCGTTCCACCTGATAGCCCTGTTTTTCGAGGGGTAAAAAAAGACCTCCCAGGGCATAAGCATCATCTTCAATCCATAAGATCCGTTTAGTCATTGCCAACCTCCTTCTTGTGGGGTTCAACCGGCTGCAACAGCGGCAGTGTCACTTTGAACGTGGTTAAAAATGCACGGTTCGAGGCCGAGGTCACCGGGCTGCTGGTGACATGAACTTCACCATGGTGCAGTTTTTCTACAATTTCTGCCACATAACTTAACCCCAGCCCGGCCCCGGTGCGGCGCAAAATGGAGGCATTCATCCCGCGGTAAAAGGGTTGAAAAATCAGCCCTTTTTCGATCTCTTCGGGGGTAATGCCCACGCCATAATTTTGGATGCTGACCGCATAGCGGGTCTGCTCTTCGTCGGCATACTCGCCCTCAATCTTGATATAGCGGGGTTTTTCCCGCTCGGGCGGGGTGCGAAACGAGTATTTCACCGCGTTCTGAACCAGATTCTTAAACGCCATCGTCAGCCCCGGCAGGTTCATCTCAATATCGGGAAAGGGCAGCCCGTCTAGCGCAACAAAAGGTTTAATCTCGATCCCTTTCTGGTTGGCTTCATCGCGGAACATCTCGATGGCCTCTTTCACCGGGCGGTAGATTTTATGCAGTGAAAATATATTGGCCTGAGGCCCTGTGGAAAGAACGCGCAGGGTCGTTTGCGCCAGCAGGGCCAGGTTTTCGACCTGGATGTTCATATGCTCGTTCAAATGGATCAGGTCGTCATGGTCCAGGCTTTCAGAAAGAACGTTCTTAATATCAGCCTGCAACCCGATCAGCGGGGTGTGAATCTCGTGCGCCAGTGACAGATTCAGCCGGTTGCGGTCTTCTTGCAGCAGCAAATTGTGAATCAGGTGTGAAAGGGTGCCGGCGATGGCCTCCACAAATTTGATTTCGCTGGAAAGAAACGGCAGCCGCCGCACCGGCCGGGTGAGGGTGATGACCCCGTGCAGGTTGGTCTCTTCATGATGAATGGGCACCGCCAGAAACGAGAAAGACGGTTTTGAATGGATCGCCTCGTAAGACTGGCGGTAGAGCGTGGGCAGACCGGTCTGTTCATCAATGACCTGCAAGGCAACCAGGTGCTTAAAATGCTCCTTAACCGACCCGCTGCATTTTTCGCCCCCCCAAACCTGAACCAGCCCCACGGTGCGCCCTGCCTGGTCGCGCAGGTCTTCCATCAGATCGTTGGGGTGTTTTTCGGCAATACGCGCCTTGCGGCGCGCTATTTTCTGCGCACTGGCGGTCCCCGAACCGTAATGAGAGAAAACCACGGTGGCTTCGGCCAGCGCGCAGAAACCGGTCTTGCCCTCTCCCATCTGATAACTCAACGCCGCCTGGCCGCGATTGCTCGATTTTAATTGCAGCGGGGGCTGGCCGTCTTTGCGCATATACTGGTAGATGAAACAATCGGCATTGGGGACAATTTCGGGCAGGTGCTTTTCCACCAGATCAAAGATGCCCTGCAAATCACCCAGTTGAGACAGACGCAACAAAAAGCTGCTCTTTTTTCGGGTGCGCTCATTTTGATACGCCAGCGCCAGAATTCCGGCAAACACTTTTAAACGCTCTACATCCACCCGGCCAAACCGGCTGATGTTGATCAGTTTCTTGCGCAAATAATGAGCACACAACACTCCCACCGCTTCAACACCGCCCACCGTAATGGGCACCGCCATAATTGGGATGGGATGCCCCGCGGCGCGAATGCGGGTAAACTGCACCAGATTGAGAACCCGGTCTTCATCGTCAATAATCTCGTCATCTGAATAATGGCGCAGCAGATCATCGGTCAGCCAGGTGCTCTGCTCCATTTTTTTCAGATCCTCGATCCGCAAGGATTTTTCAGTCTGAAACACCCAGCCCACCACCCCCTGCCCGCGTTCAAACCCGGCAAAATTGGTTTCAACAATTTTCTGCCCATCGTGATAACGCAAGACCAGGCGGTTTGAATCGGGGTCCCACAGATAAATTTCAATGCTGGGGCATTCGAGCAGCTTATTTAAGTTGCGCGAAACCGCCATGCAAACCTCATCAAAGTCATCCTTTGCGCCCAGCTCGGCCAGGTTGAGAATGATCTTGCCCTGTTCTTTCACCACCTGCGTTTTTTCGATCACCCCGGCAATGACCTGGGCCGTAATTTCGCCGATCTTGCGGGCTTTGGGGTCAAAACTGTTGGCGTCTTCTGGCTGATGAAACTTAAGCACACCAATGGTGCGCGCCTTGGTCTTCAACGGAAAATACAAAATCGGGCGGGGCAGCACCAGGTCTTCATCCACCTCCAGCGCATTATAGCGGCGGGAGGGAATCAACTGTGGATCGATGCGCTGCAATTCTTCAGGCGACCAGGCATTTTGAAAACTGAGCACTTCCCCCTTCTGATACACCCAGCCGGTCAGGTCTTCGCCGGCCAGATAATAGCCGCGGCCGATCAGGCTCTTTTTGGGCTCATAGCTGGTTTGCGCCAACACAATGATATCTTCCTGCTGCGGGTTAACCCGGCGGGTGGTGCTGTCATCATCTTCAATTTCACCATTAAACTGGCGCACAAACTCGGGTCTGAGATAGATGGAGCAGCGATTGAAATATAACAGCCGCCTGGCCTCGCTGACAATATAATCCAACATCTCATCCAGGTCATCCATGCCCGTCAGCGACGAGAAAAAATTCAGAATCTCGGTTTCAAAGGCGCTTTTCCAATCGCGGCCCATCTCCCCTCCTGTTCATATCTTGCAGGGCAGTTGCACTGCGTTTCAGCCCGCTGGTATTTGGCCGAACGCGGGTTAACAACCCGATAAAACCAGCAATCAGAACACAGATGGTATCAATAAAAATTTATTTAAACGGATGGTTGGGAATAAAAGTGAACAGAGCGTTTTGCCGGGGCTGCCCCCGGTGGTGCTTCATAAAAAATAGTATAGCATGAGAAGAACATTGCGGATATGGCGGGCCAGCCAGGTGGAGATGCTGCGCGCGATGCGCCGATGAAACGCGGCACACCGACTTAGCATGACATGTGCTTTCGCCCGTGTCACCCGCTGCGTCAGCGGTATACCCAAAAACCAACCAGCGCCGCGCCGAGGATGATAAACACCGGGTTGATCTGGGTGAAGGTAAACAACCCAAAAGCAACCGCCGCAATCGCCAGCTTATCCCACCCCTGGGCCAGGGCCGCCCCCCAGCCGGTCTTGCCCGCGCCAAAAACGGTGCGCGCCATATCATACGCCGTCCATACCAGCAGACCGATCACCACCGGCCGCACCGCGCGCAGCATGGCCTTCACCGACGGGCTGTCTTTAACCTGGAAGAAAAAGGCCACCATCACCAGCATCAGCACCGTGGTCGGCACCACCGTGCCAGCCACCGCCGAGATCGCCCCGGTCAGCCCGGCCAGGCGATACCCGATATACGCCGAGACCTGCGGGGCAATCGGCCCGGGCAGGGCATTGCCAACCGCCACCGCATCGGCGAACTCATCGGGCGTCACCCACCCGGCCGCGGTTGTCTCGCGCTGCATCAAGGCCAGTGAAGCCGGCCCCCCGCCCCACGAAAAAAACGCCACCCGGGTAAACAAGACAAAAATCTGCCAGATTAAGAGCATAATTCACCGACTTGTACAAAGGATTGATTGAAAAAATTGTATCACAGAGTTCAGACGGCACGGTTGTGGGGGCCGGCTGCGCGGCCCGCCCCCACCCAACCC
>CAZQLE010000201.1:0-6773 GCA_964593905.1 uncultured Anaerolineaceae bacterium
GGACTTGAACCCTCACGCCTTGCGGCACATGATCCTAAGTCATGCCTGTCTGCCAGTTCCAGCACTTCCCCGCAAACCTGCATTATAAGCGAGAGGGATGCTGTCGTCAATAAATTATTCCGCAGTGATATATAAATCCTATTAACAAACCGAAAAATGCACAAACTGATTGCGCACCGGGTGGGTTATTTTCATTTGCGGGTTAACCAGGTTTGCAGTGTATGCCCCACCGTATAGAGTGATTCGGCAGAGACCTTGTCTGCTGTGTCGTTAATTGTGTGCCAGTATGGGTAGTCGAAATCGATGATATCAATCGCTGGAAGTCCTTTTTCCAGAAACGGGGTGTGGTCATCCAACATGCTGAATTTGTATTCAGGAATAAATGTCTGCTCAAACCCCAGTTCGTTGGCAACGACCCAGATTTCTTCTGTTATGGCCGGGTCGGAATTTTTTTCCTTATAAATATTTAAATCCGCGTCACCGATCATATCCACAATCACGACCGCCTGTGGTTTTTCCGTCAGTGTTTCTGCAAAAGCGCGTGAGCCTAAAATCCAATCCCAGCCGGTGATATTTCCCTGGTCTTCTGCGTCAAAAAATACCAGCCAGATTTCTTTGTCTGGCAGATCGGGCAATACCCTCGCCAATTCTAACAGGATGGCGACCCCGCTGGCGCCGTCATTGGCGCCCGGCACGGGTTGAATATGATTGGCCAGGACTGGGTCGTGATCGGCTACAAAACGGGTGTCATAGTGAGCGCCGAGGATGAACAAGGGCCCGGCCGAGCCTTTGCGAGCGATGACATTGCGGATGGGGTGGCCGAGGCGAGTGGTTTCTTGAATTTCGACCTGCCAGCCCGATTTTTTGAGCCTGTCGACCATCCAATCCACCTGGCGCTGGTGCCCCTCACTGCCCGGCGTGCGCGGGCCAAAACCCACCTGCGTTTCAACGTCATTCAAGGCCCGTAAACCATCGAAGCTGGCCGGCCGGGGGTTCATCAGAATAATTCCCAGGGCGATTAGACCAAATAACAAACCCGTTGAAATGACCAATAACCATTTCTTCCAGTGGGAAAGCGGTTGGAAGTTGGTGATTTTTTCCTCGATTACAAGGTCTTTACGTTGTTTTCGCATAGGTAGGTCTCCAAAGAGTTCAAGGCGCGCTGGGCAAATGCCCGGGCCCGGTGGCGTTTACCCAGAATTGTCGGGTCGAGATCCGGTAAAATTCCAAAATTGGCTTTCATGGGTTGAAAACGATTTAAATCCGTCTGGGTAATATACCGGCACAGCGATCCTAACAGGGTGGTATCGGGTAAAATCAGCGGATTTTCATGGCTTATCGTGCGCGTTATATTCATCCCGGCCAACAATCCGGTGGCAATATTTCCCAGATAGCCTTCTACGCCGGTAATTTGGCCGGCAAAGTAGAGGTCATCCCGCTGGTTGAACTGTAAAGTGGGGCGCAACAGGGCCGGGGCGGCAATAAACGTATTGCGGTGCATTTGCCCATAACGGATAAATTCTGCATTTTCCAACCCCGGGATCATTTGAAATATCCGTTTTTGCTCTGAAAAGCGCAGGTTTGTTTGAAACCCGACCAGGTTATATAAACTGGCTGCCAGATTTTCCTGGCGCAGTTGCACCACAGCGGCAGGGCCTCTCCCGGTATGCGGGTTTTTTAAACCGATTGGACGCATGGGGCCAAAGGCCAGCGCCTGTAATTCTCTGGCCGCCATAACCTCAATTGGCAAGCAGCCCTCAAAGTAGCGCCGGTCGCCGGTGGTGACACCTTGCTCGATTATTTTTTCAAACTCATGCAAATCAATGCGCTGTGCTTCTCTGAGCGCCAGAACAAACTGCTGGTACTGCTCATCATCAAACGGGCAGTTGATATAGTCGCCATCTCTTTGTTCCCCGCGGCCGTAACGAGAAGCCCGAAAGGCAATACTCATATCTATGGAATCGACTGATACGATGGGGGCAATGGCATCAAAGAAAAAGAGTTGTTCTGACCCGGTGATGGCTTGAATCGCCTCGCTGAAGGCAGGCGATGTGAGCGGACCGCTGGCGATGATGGTCGGCTGGCTGGGAATCTGGGTTGCTTCTTCACGGATGAGGTTGATTTGGGGGTGGGCGATGATTTTTTCGGTCACCAGGGTTGAAAACATTTCACGGTCTACGGCCAGCGCGCCACCTGCCGGCAGAATGGATTTTTGAGCGCAGTCGAGCAGTAAGGAGCCCAGCCGGCGCAGTTCATTTTTTAACACCCCGGAAGGCCGATCGTTTAGCTGCGATCCCAGCGAGTTAGAGCAGATCAGTTCAGCCAGATTGGCGCTGCTGTGCGCTCCGGTCATCTTCGCTGGCCGCATCTCATATAGATTTACCCTGAGACCCCGTTGAGCGGCCTGCCAGGCGGCTTCACAGCCCGCCAGCCCGCCGCCTATGATGGTAATTTCATTCATAAAAAATCGGCTCCCATATCCAGGATAATTCTACCATTTCTGTTGCCCAGCAATTTCTGCTGATTTGCACAGTTTTTATGTGGCATAAAACTTGCAACATAACTGGGCGAACGCTATACTAGATAAAGCTGGCAGGTGAATTATGTTCCAATATCATTATCAAGTCATTCGACCGCTCACAACTGCACATCTGGCGCAGACGATGACGATGTTGAGTCTGACCGCGGAGGAACTGCGCCAGCAAATCGAAACCGAGCTTTCGAACAACCCGGCTCTCGAACTGGTCGAAGAACGGCGCTGTCCGACCTGTCATCGAATTTTGCCTGAACACGGCCCTTGCCCGGTGTGTTCTTGCCCGAGCAACCTGGCAAGCGATGAACCGGTGGTGTTTATTTCTCCACGAGAAGATTTTATCCCTGGCGGGGATGGGGCTTCGAATGAAGATATGCCTGAAGATCCTTATTCGGCCCATGCAGATGATCTTCCGACCTATGTGCTTCGTCAGATTGGTCCTGAACTTAATCAGGCAGAGCGCCGCCTGGCTGCATATCTTTTGACGCATTTGGATGAAGACGGGCTGTTGACCACCACCGTTGTGGAGGTCGCCCGCTATATGAAGGTGCTGCCATCCGAAGTGGAACGGGTTTTGCGCATCATTATGCGCGCCGACCCGATTGGCGTTGGCGCACGTTCTCCTCAAGAGGCGATGTCGGTTCAGCTTGATGCGTTGGCCGAAACGCAGGCAATCCCACCTTCGACCCGCGAGATTCTTAATGAAGCCATTGATTTGCTCAGCCGGCATCAGTATGGTGAGATCGCCCGGCGATATCAAATCACCATCCGGCAGGTGCAATTGGCCGAAAAATATATCAGTGAGAACCTGAACCCCTTCCCGGCGCGCAGTTACTGGGGAGATGCCCGGCAGGGGGCCATTCCTCAAAACCAGGTCTATCACCGGCCGGATATCTTGATTTATCATCAGAATGAAGATGTTAAAAATCCGCTGGTGGTGGAAATTATTCTGCCGATTCACGGCACTTTAAGGGTGAACCCGGTTTTTCGCAAGGCGATCAATCAATCGACAGATGATACCCGTGAGGCCTGGCGCGGCGATCTGGACCGTGCTTCACTGTTTGTTAAATGTTTACAGCAGCGCAACCACACCATGCAACGGTTGATGCAGCGCCTGGTTAAGCTGCAAATGGAATTTATTCTCAGCGGCGAAAAACATTTGAAACCCGTCACCCGCGTTCAGATTTCTCGTGAACTGGAAGTGCACGAATCAACAATTTCCAGAGCGGTGGCGAACAAGACGATCATGCTGCCGAACCGGCGCATTATCCCTCTGGCATCTCTGTTTGACCGCAGTCTGAATGTCAGGACGATTCTGAAAGATATTATTGACCAGGAAACAAGCCCGATGAGCGATTCGGAACTGGCGGAGCAGCTTTCAAAACACGGCTTTGAAGTTGCCCGGCGCACGGTCGCAAAATATCGCGCCATGGAAGGCATCTTACCCGCACATCTCAGGCACACTGCACAGGTGACATGAACCAATCGTCCACGGCCCCATTACGCCCGCCCATCTGGCGCGGAAGAACCCCAGGTCCGGCAGAGTTTGAAGCTCTGCTGAATGTTATCTCTGTACCGGGTTGTGTGATCGACCTCCCCCGCAAATTAATGCTGATTGTTAATCAGCCGTTTTTACACCTGACCGGATACACCCAGCTTGAAGTTGCGGGTTTTCCGGTGGTGGAGTTTTTGGATGGTTTTGACCAGGAAGATTTGGCGTTGAACCTGTCGCTGCCGATGAAGGTCAATTCGCGCACCGGGGACGGCAGGGTGATGAGCTGCCGTGCGGTTGCGTTGGATGCGGCCGGGCAGTGGATTCTGGTTACTTTTTCAGAGCGCTCGGAAGAAGAGATTTTAAAATCTCAGGAAGAGTATGTCAAAAAATTATTAAATCTGGCCCAGGCCGCCAGCGCAGACCACCTGGTTGATTTTCAGACTGAGGCCCTGGCGATTATGGGGGCAATTCTAAAGGTCGATGGGGTCAGTTTATATCAAGCGCAGAGCGATTATCCAAATTTGCAGAAAATGGCCTGCTTTGGCGATTCGAGTTTATTTCCGCAGATCATCCCATCGACGGATTTAATCCGGTTGGCAGATACCACGCTCTGGCGACCGGGCCGGCGCATTCAAACACAGCTTCACCGGCACGCCCGCGTTTCAGATATTTCAGTGGTTGCCAGCACCCCGATTGGTGAGAAAGGCGCGCTTTCGGGCCTGATTGCTGTTGCCGTGCGCAGCGCCGGTGAAAAAGAGATCTCGCTTGAACTGCTTGAATTTGTGGGAGTCTTATTTGGTTCTGCGCTGCAAAATTATTTCTTAAGTTATAACCTTAACAACCGCATTCAACAGCTTGAGAAAAAACTGACCATTCGCGAAAACCTGTTCGAGACCACCCGCGAGGGTGTTTTGCTCTTAAATCTGGGACTTAATATTTTTCAGATAAACCCGGCAGCCGAGATTATGTTGGGCTATACCGATGCAGAGGTTCATGGTCAGCCGGTTGATAATGTCTTGATTGGTTCGGATGGCATTGCCCCAATGTTGGATGCCGCCATCCGGGGCATTGCCACACATAATTTGGGCCCAATCTATCTGCACCGGCGAACCGGACAGGCGTTCCCGGCTGTTATTCGCACCTTTCCGATTAATGAAGCCGATCAGTCGGGCATGATCGTGGTTTATATCAATGATGTCAGCGAGGATGAACAAAACCGGATCAAAGTTCAACAGTTGGAGCAGCGCGCTTTTCTGGGAGACTTTACCGCCATTTTTGCCCATGAAGTGCGCAACCCGATTAATAATCTGACCACCGCACTGCAACTTCTGGCGACCCTGATGGAGCCGCAAGACCCGAACCAGGATGTCATTAACCGGATGCAGGGTGACTGTCTGCGATTAAATACCCTGATGGAATCTGTACTTTCTTTTTCACGACCGATGGATATCAAAGTGGAAAAGATCGATATTGTTGTATTATTAAGAAAGATATTGGACCGCTGGCGCCCGCGCTGTTCCAGAGTGAATGTCACCTCACAACTGTTTCAGGCTGAAGATGCGATTGCCCCAATCCATGGTGATCCGCGAGCGCTGGAGCAGGTATTCACCAATTTGATCAGCAATGCAGTTGAAGCAATGAGTAAAACCGGGGGTATGCTGACCCTTCGTGTGGGATATGGGCCGTCTATTGGAGACCTGAAGCAGGTGGAAATTACGGTTTCTGATGAAGGACCGGGTATTCCCGATGAAGTGCGGGAGCGGATTTTTGAGCCATTTGTGACCACAAACCCGCGGCAGGGCAATGGGCTGGGACTTGCCATTACCAAAATGATTATTACAGCCCATAAGGGAAGCATTGGTGTAAATTCTTTCCCCGGCGGCACTGTGTTTCATGTATGTTTGCCGGTGGATCATGGAGAGGTAATGAAATGAGTGTAACGATTTTGATCGTTGATGATGAAGACAATGCCCGTCAAAATCTGGGGATGTTGTTGACCGCAAAAGGCTATGAAGTTATTGGTGTGGCCACACTGGAGGAAGCGCGGATCAATTTGCGTAAGGGGCTTGGGGATGTTGTTCTGCTGGATGTCAGTCTGCCAGATGGTTATGGCCCCAATCTACTTTATGAAACCGCCAATTTGCCGTTTCGCCCCTGCTTTATTTTGATTACTGCCTATGGCGATATTGATATGGCGGTGGATGCGATGAAAAATGGGGCGCATGATTTTCTGGCAAAACCGGTCGATTTTGCCCGGCTGCTGCAATCGATTGAGCGCGCCTGCGAAATTGTGCAAATGCGCCGTGAGCTGGATCATATCCACCAGGCGCAAACTTTGAAGGAACAGTTTGTGGTTGGAAACAGCCCCGAAATGCAGTTGGTTCTGGCGCAGGCCGAAAAGGCGGCGGCAGCTTCGGTTTCGGTGTTGATCACCGGCGATTCGGGCACCGGCAAAGAGATTCTGGCAAAGTTTATCCACCGTTCCGGCCCGCGCATGAAAAAACAATTTATGGATATTAACTGCTCGGCCATTCAAAGCACAGTGTTGGAATCGGAACTGTTTGGATATGAACCGGGTGCCTTCACCGGTGCAACCCATAAGAAAATAGGGTTGATGGAAGTGGCGGATGGCGGCATTTTGTTTCTGGATGAAATCTCATCCATGCCTCTGGATATTCAGGCCAAACTGCTCCGCGTTCTGGAAGAGCGGTCTTTCCGGCGCGTCGGCGGCACGAATCTGATTAA
>CAZQLE010000202.1:0-607 GCA_964593905.1 uncultured Anaerolineaceae bacterium
CAAAACGCGCTGATACCCAAATGATTCGAGTGGGCTGTGGTCAGGAAGGACGTAATCGCTTTCCAGGGCGGTCTCATCTTCAAATGGGCTGAACGAGACAACCAGCGGAACCTGTTTGAGCGCAGCGCCAAACCCGAGCGCGGCCGGCAGTTCAAAGAGCGGGTTAACGCCGTGGATGAAGAGCGCTTTTATCTGCCCGGCTTTCATCTTTGCGATCAATTCTTTTACCGCTTGCAGACTGGTGGATTCTGGCATGACGGGTGAGAAGAAAACTCCGCCGGGACGATTAAGATTGCCCACCAAGCCATTCAACGCCAACACCACCTGTGCCGCAGCAGCGCTGAGTCCCGATCCGCCGGGGATGGCGAGTGAGGCCTGACTGGAAGCAAACAAAGCTGCCAATTCTTCAAGCCGCTCCACAGGTACATCACAGGCTTCGGCCGCAGTTTTTAGATCGACGGCTTCAAAACCGCTGGTCGCCGAGTTTTTGAGCTCGGTGATGCGTTTCCCAAGCGCCGCTGCGACCAGACCCTCGCTGCCGGGCCGGATGGGCACCCACTCGTCAGCTGCTCCGGCCGTCATCGACATGCGCGGCTCAAAAACTACT
>CAZQLE010000202.1:617-6722 GCA_964593905.1 uncultured Anaerolineaceae bacterium
CTACTACGTGCCCCCGTTTTCCCAGTGCCCCGCGGCGCATTTGTGAGAAGCCGCGGGCAAAGGAGAGCGGAGAGAGATAGGTTTCCAGAAAATTTGCGCCAAACGAAAAAACAACCTCTGCGTTTCCCAGATCAAAATAAGGGAAGCGGGCCTGACCAAACACTTTTTCGGCGGCATCCAACAGGGTGGCGCGGCTGTCGAACATGCTGTAAGCACTGTAGCGCACCGGGGCCGGGGCGCCCAGCGCTGTTGTAAGCTCACTCAACAGGTCAAACAGATGGTCACTGCTTAACCCCAGCAAAAACGCCATCTCGCCGGGGCTGGTTTCTTTGAGCGCATTTTCCACCATGGTTAAGGCCGCAGACCAATCCATATTCTCACTGTCGGCCGACCCGCGTTCTGAACGCTGCAAGGCATGTTGAACCCGATCCGGGTTATACAGCCCTTGCACCGCGGTTTGACCGCGCGAACACAGCTTTCCACGGTTGACGGGGTGGTTGGGGTTGCCCTCGGCTTTAATGGCGCGGCCTTCCTGGGTGCGCATTACAATACCGCAACCGGCTGGGCATTCGCGGCAGGTTGTGGCAAAATAGGTGCTCACCCCGGTCTGGTTATATTCCGGCATGTTGCCGTAGGGCTTGCGGGTTACATAGCGGGCAGCGGGGCCGCAGCCGGTTAATACGGCCGTTACGGCGGCGCTGACGCCGGATAATTTCAAGAAATCTCGCCTGGAGATTTTATCGCTCATACGGTTGCATCTCCTCGTTGGGTATCAATAATGGCACAGGGCACAATCAGAAAGGCGGGTGAAATCGTCCGGCTGCATTTTCTGGTGACAATCCAGACACCAGCCCATGTTTTGCCCGGACTGAGGTTCAGCCACGGTCATTGTGGATAGATCTCCATGACAGCTCTCGCAGTTTAGCCCGGCTGCAATATGCGGGCGGTGGTTGAAGTGTACAAAGTCGGGTTGAATGGCAACCGGCACCCAGGGAATTTCTTCTCCACTTTCAACAAACCCGCGCAGCTTATCCAGTTCGGGCGATTGTTTTGCGATTTGTTGGTGGCAGCCCCAGCATTTTTGCGAAGACGGAAGGCCTGCCTCGGGTCCCCAGGCCACACCAGGGTGGCAATATTGGCAGGACAACCCGACACCAACGTGGAAATTATGGGGAAATTGAATTGGCTGGGGAGGGACCTGTTGGGTGACATACAAACCTCCCGCAGCACCGCCCAAAAGGATCACAACCACTGCTGCCAGACCAAGCCAAACAATAGGATGTTGCATCAGGGCTTTGGCTCTCTCCATAGCTTGTCCTTTCTATGTATGAATAATGTTTGTTCTGTGTTTTTGACCGGACGGTCTGGCGTCAAAAACGGACGAACAAAGGGGTTATTTGCGCTCGGATCCACCCAGGACCCAGACGACGAGTAAGATGATTCCAACCAGCACGGCGGCGATGAGAATGTTAAACCCGAGCCCGATTCCCATGGCCCCGAGGGCGGTCAAGATGGAGGTGAAGAAATTATTGGCAGGCCCACCCACGCGCGGGGCGGCAGTCTCGCGCCCTTCAATGGCGGGTGTTTGGCCCGCGCTTTCTTTTAGCGCGGGTAATGTTTGGGCATAGACGAGAACATCCCGCCCCTGTTCGGCGCTCCAACCCAGCTCATACCCGATGACCATGGCTGTACCGGGGGTGCCAAAACGGGTTTTGTGCAGAAAACGCCAGGGGTCTCGCGCGGCCAATGTGCCCAGCGATACCTCAGCCCCGCCATAGCGGAAGCCGATCGTTTTTCCATCGGCCCCGTGGCAAGATGCGCACTGACCATCATACAACTGCTTGCCAGTAGCCTGGTTTCCATGCAGTGCTTTTAACGTTAGCGGGTCAATATATTCACTGTCGTCGATCAGCGCGGTGGTGATAAATTTTGCGAGCGCAGTGCGATCGGCTTCACTGAGAAAGGCCGAGAAATCATGCGATGGATCACGGCTGCCTTCCAGGTGGCGTTTAATTTCAGCCTGATCCATTTTGGTCGCGGCCTGGAAAACACCCGGAAAACCGGTGAATTCGGAACCGGAACGATAGGCGCCATCTTTGCCCTGATAATCCCATCCATGACAGGTCACACAGCGCCAGGTATCGGGCCCGGAACGTGTATTGGTGGTTTGCCGCTCCCAGAGCGGATGGTTTCCCTGTGGCGTCTGACTGCCAGTTGCAGCCGGCCAATTGTCATATAATGCTGCTCCACGGGGGATATCGGGGTCAACAGGCTGATCGCTTTGCGCCGCGGCGGCGCCGGTAATGAGCAATGCGCCCACCAGTGCACACATCAGGGTTGCTATCCAGCGATTCGATTGAACGATCCCTTTCATCACAACGCTCCTGCCGGCCAAAACGCCGGATGTCAAAAACACAGGTCAATACTGGCTCTTTAATGTTCTTCTTAACAAGTATATCTATTCTGCAATTGTTTACAAGTTCAATAGTAAAAGTCCATGAAAATCACTGTCCTCCGTCTGCTTTTTTGCGAGCTGCCACCAAAGCCAGCAGAAAAACGACCCCCGCCACGGCCGGCAGTGCAATGAGCAGCCACCAGGGCAGCGGGGTTTTTTCAGAACCGGCCGGAGGGATTAAGCTGGCGGTGGCCGCCGGGGTGGGCGAGATGGTTTCAGTCTGGCGGTCTGTCTGGATTAGATGTGCGTTAAGCACCACAAGGTTTGCATTTTCACGATTTAATTCATCGACCTTTAGCTCCACCTGATTCATCGATAACAGGTAGGCGGTGACATCCCAGATCTGGTCTTCAACCACCGTGCCAGGTGCGTACCAGGGCATATTTTGATCGATATAATCAAAATACTCGCGGGCAGTTGCGTACGGCGCCAGTTTATTGGGCCCAACCACCGGCGGGGACCATTGTGGAATTTCGAACCCGTCTACAGGGTGATTTGGCCCGTGGCATTTTGACTGCCAGCAATTTTGATCCGCCGGGTCCCAGGTGGCGATCCATTCGGCGGTTAATCCTGAGCCGTCATAGGCGTGGCAAGCGCTGCATACCAGCCGGTAGACCTCTTTCCCCCGTTCGATTTGCGGTGATTCGGCAGAAGCGCGTTCCAGATCGATTCGATAAAACCGCTCGGCAGCCGGGGTGGGTGGAATGGGAGTGTTATACTGGGGGGAACTGTCGGCAAACACCGGTTGGCGGATGGTTAACAGGGATATTACAATCAAGATAGTGGCTATTTGTCCGAAGAAAATGATGATGCTCTTTTTCATAACCAGCCCTTTTGCCCATTTTTAACTTGTCTGGTGACTGCTCAGGTTGTAGAACGAAAGCCCGGTCTGGTGCATGTTTGCGGCGCAATCCGGCGGCTTTTCCAGGATGATTACTTGTTGGTTACTCGTTTTATTATAGGTTAATTGGATAGAAAAAGGAATAATAATTTCTCTGGACTGGCTGCATCTTTTTATTAAAACAAACGTAAATAAAGGCGTGGAAAAGATGAAAATAGAATCTGTTATCGAATTTGATGTGACTGCACTGGTTTATGGCGGCGAGGGGATTGGGCGTCTTGCTGATGGTCGGGCTGTGTTTGTGCCGTATTGTTTGCCCGGTGAACGTGTGAAGGCGCAAATCATTGAAGAGAAACGGGGGCATGTGCGCGCCCGGCTGATCTATGTGACCCGCCCGGCTGAAAATCGAGTGGCCCCGCGCTGTGCGCATTTTTCAATTTGCGGGGGGTGTCATTATCAACATATGCCCTATGCGCAGCAGCTTCTGGTAAAGCAATCCATCCTCAAAGAGCAGTTGCAGCGTCTGGCAGGGTTGAAGGACCCCAATGTTGAAGCCTGCCGGCCTTCACCCCAGGAGTGGAATTATCGCAATACGGTTCAGTTTCATCTGGCAGCCAATGGCCGCCTGGGATATTACGAAGCGGGATCGCACGAGGTGATCGCTGTGCAGGAGTGTCATCTGCCGATCGGCGCATTGGATGCGCTCTGGAAGCAGATTGAAATGGAACCGCTGGCAGAGATTGAACGGGTTGAATTGCGCAGTGGGGCGGAAGATGATTTGATGCTGATGATTGAAAGCGCCAACCCAACCCTGGATGCAGAGTTTGCCCTGGACCTGCCGATTTCAGCCGTCCATATGGGCCCGGACGGGGCGACGATTCTGGCGGGTGATGGTTACGTGGTGATGCAGGTAAAAGATCAGGTATTTCGCGTATCGGCCGCCTCTTTTTTCCAGGTGAATACAGCCCAGGCCGGGGCGATGGTGGACCATTTGTTGGAAGTTCTGCCATTAACCGGCGATAGCGTGGTGATGGACCTTTATTGCGGCGTGGGTTTGTTCTCGGCTTTTCTGGCGCCGCGTGTAAAAGAATGTATCGCGGTTGAACTTTCCGAGTCGGCGTGTGATGATTTTGCGGTCAATCTTGATTCGTTTGAGAATGTCTCGCTTTATTTGGGGGCGGCCGAAGATGTGTTGCCCGGTCTGGAAGTGAAACCGCAGGTGGTGGTGGTGGACCCGCCCCGGGCGGGGATTGAGCGGCAGGCGATGGATGCGCTGCTGGCGATGTGCCCCGAAACGATTGCCTATATCTCGTGTGATCCGGCAACCCTGGCGCGGGATGTTAAAAAGCTGTTGGCAGGTGGGTATGCATTGGAGCGGGTGACCCCGTTTGATTTGTTTCCGCAAACCTATCATGTCGAAAGCATTTCAATTCTGAGGTTGGAAAAATGAAGAAAATATTTCTTATGGCGGTTATTGCAAGTGTTGTACTGTTGCAGGTCGCCTGTCGAATCACCGGGGTAAATGTTAAAACCGGCAATACAATTCGCGGTAACGGCAAGGTGACCGAGGAAGTGCGCACATTGAGCGGCATCCGTCAGGTGACTCTGGCCACCCTGGGAGAGTTGCAGATCAAGACGGGTGATGAAGAGAGCCTGCTGATTCGGGCCGATGAGAATATTTTGCCCGAAATTCGCAGTGAGGTGGACGGCCTGGGGATGTTAACCATCGATATCAACCCCGAGGTGGGCATTAACCCGGTCTCGGAGATTGCGTATGTGTTGACGGTCAAAGAACTGGATGGAATTCATCTGACCAGCCTTGGTTCGGCAGAGGCCGGTCCTTTGCAGGCCGATGAATTTGAAATGAGCGTGCTCGGATCGGGCAGCCTGAAAATCGATTCCTTGCAGGTGAAAGGCCCGGTGGCGTTGACATTGAGCAGCCTGGGCAGTGTGGATATCGATCAGTTTGATGCCAAAAAACTGACGGCCGAAATTTCCAGCTCCGGGCAGGCCGTGTTGAGCGGCAAAGTGGAAGAGGCAGATATCCAACTCTCCAGCATGGGCTCGTTTGAAGGCCGTAACCTGGATATTGATTCTCAGGAGCCGGCGCGGGTCAATTTATCGACTTCGGGCTCCGGCAGTATTCACACGGGTGATATTCATGCCTCACAGGGCGTTTTTGTGGAAACCACCAGCCTGGGCAGTGTGGAAATGGGTGTGCTGGATGCCTCTCAACTGGTGGCAAAAATGACCGGTTCAGGAAATGTGAAGGTGGACGGCGGTGCAGTGAACGCGTTGCGGGCTGAATTATCCAGCCTTGGCTCTCTTCATGCTGAAGACCTGACGTGTCAGAATGCTGATATCAACATTTCGGGCTCTGGCAGTGCGTATGTCTGGGCTGAGAATTTGCTGAAAGCACATTTAAGCTCGCTGGGCAGCCTGTTTTATGGCGGGCAGCCAAAAATGGAGATTGAAGTTTCTGGAACCGGCGAAGTAAAACCTGCCCGATAGGACCTTTTTGAATGAAAAAGAGCCGTTTTTAGCGGCTCTTTTTTGCTCTTCAAAACAAGTGGTTTCGAAAACCGGCCCATCTTTTACAGGATGGGCCGGTTGTTGATTAGTCTTCTTCTTCTTTCTTGCCTTTTTCGATCACTTCGGGTTCCGAACCGGTCAAGACTTCAGTCTCTTCTTCTTCCGGAGCAACACCGGTGATGGTGACGATGATTTCATCAAGATCGGTGTGGATGGTGATCTTGTCTGAGATGTTCAGATCGCGCACGTGAATAGAATCGCCAATGCTTTTCAACGA
>CAZQLE010000203.1:0-6644 GCA_964593905.1 uncultured Anaerolineaceae bacterium
GCTTCATAGGCAGCCGATACCCGCCGGAAGAACCAGATGGATACGCCCACAATAAATGGAACCACAACAACCGAGATCAGCGCCAGCTCCAGGTTTAACCGCGCAATGGCAATAAAGTTGATCGTAAACAACAGCACAATGCGCCCGGCGCCAATGGCCTGGTCTGCAAAAAAGCGGCGAATGGCATCCACATCTGAAGTGGAGCGTTGGATCAGCTCACCGGTTTCGGTCTGGCTGTGGTAGGCAAAAGACAGGTTTTGGATATGGTCAAAAAGGTAATTGCGCAGCCTTTTGGCAACCCCTTCGGCTGTCAGCGCCGCCATGCGCCCGCTAAGAAAGGTGAATGCGCCTTCTATGACGGCCAGCCCGATAAATGCAAAGGCAATTCCGGTCAACGTGGCGGCAGTTGCCTTGCCAAACTGGGTATCGATAAAATATTGTAAAAGCAGGTAGGTGCCTGTTTTGGCCAGGGCAGAAATGCCCAGGCTGAGGGTGGCTACCAGATAGTGCCAGCGAAAACCGGTCATCAAACGCCATAAGCCGATCAACCGATTATTGGAAACTGCCTGGCTCAGGTCTTCGTGGACAGGTTGAATTTGCAATGCTCAATCTCCTCTATGAACAAACCGTGCCCGGATGATTTTGTATCATTGGCGGGCAATTATTATACCTTTTTGAGAGCGAAATTCCACCCGCTGCGGGGGAATAAATCAACAAGGACCTGGCGCAGGGGGTGTTGTCTATCTGCAGCTCAGGTCCTTGTTCGTTGATGGAATAACCCATTAGCGATGTTGTGATCGACCTTTGAACTTCTCAAACAGCATTGTCCCCAGTATGCCCAACAGCGTGAAGAGCGTAACCAGCACCGGGATTCCGAGAACGGCGCAAGCCAGATTTGAGACAGGCAACGACAGGAGATTGAGCAGCGTTGGCTGTCCGTGCAAGTAGGCATAAAATTCTGCAATTCCGGCTAACGCTCCCAGAAATGAAAAAACCAGTCCAATGGATACAACCCGGGGTAGATTTGACATGGAATTTTGAGTATCAATTGTCATCGCCATCACTTTTTTCTCCTGAAGAACCGCGAACAATCACTGATAAAAAGATACCCGATTTGCAGCAGCGCGGCATCTGTAATGAGATTAGACCCTGGTCTAACTTGAGTTGATACGTTAACTCGACTATTGACCAGGGTGGTTGTGAACCACTTCATGTACACTGCTGCCGACCCACAAAATATGGGGCTCCCGACGGTAAATGGTAAAACCATCGTTTCGTAATAAAACGATCTTCTTGGTTGAATTCCCCACGGAAAATCTTTATACTGTAAAAGACCGGTCACTATGCAGAGTCATTCTTCTGGTCACCGGAATTTGCCCCGAGGTTTTGCGTCTGACGAAATGAATAGAATGACAGCCTACGGCAGCCTATCTGCGCATTTCATCGCGTATTCATTACAGGCAGCCAATGTGAGGTAGCCGCAATCATATTGCCGCATACACGGATGACCTGGTGAGGGGTCGTGTTTCGTGTTTTCAGCAGTGAAGCGGTTTTTTATTTCATTCATTAAATCAAACCAACCCGGCTCAGGAGGCGCCCGGAAAAGAAAAACCCACTTTTTGCAACCCAACTCTCGCCAAATTACCCTGTTTTATCTCAAGGAGGATCACCTGATGAAGTCTCGTTTTCTAATTTCAGTTTTGCTGCTGCTGGCTGTGCTATTGGGCGCCTGCACCCCGACGGCGCCTGCCGCTACTGAGGCCAATTCGGCTGCTGCCGGCCCAATTCGTATTGGTATTCTGGCCCCGTTGAGTGGTGTGGCCCCGACTTATGGCATTTCGCACCGCGATGCGATTCAAATTGCGGCGGATGAATGGAACGCAAAAGGCGGTATTTTGGGACGCCAGATTGAGCTGGTTGTTGAAGACAGCCAGTGTGCCCCCGACCCGGCTGTAAATGCGGCCAACAAATTGATCGATCAAGATAAAGTGAAGTTCCTGATCGGTGAAGTTTGCTCCAAAGCCTCGGTTCCGGTGGCCGAAGTTGCTGATGCCAAACAGATATTGATGATTACCCCGTCTTCGGTGGCCGAAGCCATCACCGTGAAAGCGGATGGTACCGCAAAACCCTATGTATTCCGGGCCTGCTTTATTGCCCGTTTCCAGGGGCGTGTTATGGCGCATTTTGCGGCAAAACAGGGTTATAGCAACGCTTTTATCATGAGCGATGTGGGCAACGATTATGTGCGTGACCTGGCAGAAGCGTTTGAACAGGAATGGACCGCACTGGGGAAGACGGTTGTTGGTAAAGAGACTTATAATGCTGCCGATACAGATTTTTCTGCCATTTTAACCAAAGTGGCCGAAAGCAAAGCCGAAGTGCTTTACCTGCCTGATTACTACAATGTCACCAACCTTGTGGCCCCGCAGGCCAAAGAGAAGGGTGTGACTGCGGTGATCATGGGGGGCGACGCCTGGGATTCGGCTGATCTTGACCTGAAGGCTGCTGATGGTTACTATTTTTCCAACTTCTACTCGCCAGATGACACCCGTCCGGTAGTGGTTGATTGGGTAAAGAAATATAAAGAAAAATATGGCGCCGTGCCCGATTCCATCGCCACGATGGCGTATGATGCCAGTTACATTCTGTTCCAGGCCATTGAAAATGCCGGCACCGATGACCCCACCAAGGTAGCCGAAGCAATGGCGAAGGGTACCTTTGAAGGGGTGACTGGCAAGACGGTCTTTGATGACAAGCACAACCCTGTAAAAGGGGCGGCGATTTTGCAAATTAAAGACGGAAAATATCAGTTTGTGGATAATGTTTCGCCCGAGTAAAGCGAATTCGGCTGCACGCCGGCCGATCTGATTAAAGAAACAATTGAAATTCCGGTAAAATGATAGTGGTGGAGGGAAACTTCCACCACTATTCTCATTCAGGTGAGGGGTTTTGCGTTTATGCCAAAGCTCATCCTTTTGCGTCATGGCGAAAGCGAGTGGAACCACGCTAACCGCTATACAGGTTGGACGGATGTTAACCTGACCGCGCATGGAGAGGATGAGGCGCACCAGGCCGGCCGGCTGTTGATGGAGCACCTTATTCCGGTTGACTGGTGCTGCACTTCGCTGCTCAAACGCGCAATTCGCACCCTGTGGATTGTGCTAGAAGAGATGGGCCGGACCTGGCTCCCGGTCGAAAAAGATTGGCGCTTGAATGAACGGCATTATGGCGCTTTGCAGGGCCTGAATAAAACTGAATCAACGCTAATTTTTGGGCGGCAGCAGGTCTTTTTGTGGCGCCGATCTTTTGGTCAGCGTCCGCCGTTGTTGCAGACCGGTGATGCACGGCACCCTCGTTTTGACCCTCGCTATCGCAATGTCGCTGCCGGCCGTTTGCCTGCGGGTGAGTCGCTGGCCGATACCCAGGCGCGGGTGTTGGATTTTTGGAGAAGCGGGGTGGCGCCGCAATTGCGGGCCGGGAAAAATGTGTTGCTGGTTGCGCATGGTAACAGCCTGCGCGCGCTGGTGACTTATCTGGATCAAATTGAAGAAAACGACGTGCCTGATCTGACTGTGCCGACGGGTATTCCCCTGGTTTATACCCTGGATGCGGATTTGAACCGCATTGATTCCCGTTATTTGGCCCATTCGCATGTGGTTCTTGCGGCTGAAACAGCCGCCCGCAGAACCTGGAGCGGTTAATTTCGCGGGAGTGTTTTTTTGAAAAATACTCGGAAAGGTGTTTGTTTTGGCTAAACTTTTTTACGGTCATGTGCGTGTGCAGGATGTGAAAATTCATTACTATCGTACGGGCGAAGAAAAACCGGCCGTGGTACTGCTGCATGGTTTTGGCGACAGTGCATTATGTTGGAGCGAGCTGGGGCTGCGTTTGGAGCCGGACTTTGATGTCATTATGATCGATGCCCGTGGGCATGGCCTTTCTGATGGGCCCGAGGCGGGTTACCGCCCCCAGGACCAGGCCAGTGATGTAGCCGCGGTTATTCAAGCGTTGGAATTGAATCGGCCGGCAGTGATCGGGCATGAAATGGGCGCGATGACCGCGGCCGTGGTGGCGGCCGGCTACCCTGATTTAATCAACAGTGTCGTTCTCGAAAACCCCTGTTGGTCTGATGTGCCGGACTGTCGGTTTGGTTCGCCAGAAAAGACGGCTCAGGTCCGCACGCAGTTGGAAGCGCTGCGCCAGATGAACCTGCAACAACTGCAAGCGCTGTGCAAGGCGGAACACCCGTACTGGTCTGCTGCCGATATTTTTCAGTGGGCAAAGGCACACCAGCAGGTTAAGCTAAACGCGGCCCAATTTTATGCTGAAGAGCCGCCGGTCTGGCGAGAAATGATCGCACGAATTCAGGTCCCTGCGCTGCTGCTGGGGGGAAACCCCGACAAAGCCTCGCCGCTGGGGATTGAAGCTCTGGACCTGGCGCATGGCCAGTGGAAAAAGAATAAATTTAATCGCGTGATCTGGTTTGAAGATGCAGCCCATTGTGTGCACCGCGATCAATTTGACCCGTTCTGGGATGAAATTGCCTATTTTCTCGCCCGCCAAAATTGGGCCCGCAAAAAGCGCTAAATTGCCGTGCGGCCGCCCAATAGGGCAGGGCGGCAATTTGCCTTGGCCGATCCGGGTAAAACTGTAACTTAAGTCACTTTCGTCTGCGCTTTGGGCATGATAATATTAAAATTATCTGAGAACACCCGGAGGATGGATGACCTGGAAAACAATGAAAATACCGATCATCATCGGCGTGGTGGCGCTGCTCGCCGCGGTGGGTATGCTGTTATATGAATCGGATTTTACCGTGTATCTGGGGAATGATCCGACCGCCTGCAATAACTGCCATGTGATGGATGCAGTTTATGAGGGCTGGTATCACAGCAGCCATCAGCAGTGGGCGGCCTGCAACGATTGTCATACACCTCATGCCCTGATCCCAAAATATTTTATCAAGGCAAAATCGGGGATGAACCATGTCACCATGTTTACACTGGGGCACATTCCTTCGCCGCTGCGTGCCAAAGAATCGACCCGTGAGATGATTCAAGAGAACTGCCTGCGCTGCCATTCTGAAACGGTTTCGATGGTGGCCGACGGCCAGGCCGATTCTGACCGCTATTGTTTTGAGTGTCATCGTTCGGTTGCCCACGGCGAGCGTGGAATTTCAATTTTACCGTACCAGGACAAAGGAATTTACGATCCTGACGCCATCTACAAGGAGAAGTAAAGCATGAAGACGAAGATCGTTCCGATTGTAATTACTGCCATCATCGTGGTTCTGGCCGGTCTGGTGATTGCGCTGTTGATCTTCATCAGCAACCAGAAGACCCCGGTGCGTGGCGTGGCCCCGCTGGTTGAAATTGCCCAGATGGAAGCCGATAGTGCGCAGTGGGGGATCAACTTTCCAAATCAGTACTCCACCCTGCTTAAAACCGGAGAGAATAACATCCGCACGGCTTTTGGCGGTTCGGAGCCGTATGAGAAGCTCGATGTTGACCCACGGCTGCGCACCCTGTTCGCCGGGATGCCCTTTAGTAAAGGATATGGTGAAGACCGCGGCCATATGAATGCCGTGGAGGATGTGCGAAATTCTCCACGCATTAACGATAAAACGCCCGGCACCTGTTACTCTTGCAAAAGCTCGGATAACCCCAAATTGTGGGCAGAGATGGGCATGACCGCCTATGACAAAATGCCGTTTGCTGAATTGGGCGCCCAGATTGAGCATCCCATTGGGTGTGCCAATTGTCATGAAGCCGGGACAATGCGTTTGATTGTTACCAACCCGGCCCTGGAAGAAGCCCTGGTGGCGCAGGGAAAAGAGTGGCAGACCTTTACCCGCCAGGAAATGCGCTCGGTGGTTTGTGCGAACTGCCATGTTGAGTATTACTTTGCCGGTGAAGGGAAGTATCTGACGCTGCCGTGGGAAAAAGGCACCCGGATTGAAAATATTGAAGAATATTACACCGCGAATGGATTTGTAGACTGGACGCACCCTGACAGCCAGACCAAAATGATCAAGATGCAGCATCCTGACTATGAGCTCTTTTCGGCCAACAGCACCCACTTTAAGGCGGGCGTTGCCTGCGCAGACTGCCACATGCCTTATACCCGGGATGGCGCCGTGAAGTTCTCGTCGCATGATGTGAAAAGCCCGTTGTTGAATGCCGATGTGGCCTGCGGCGCCTGCCATACCGAGGTGGATTACGTTACCGGCCGGGTGACCGAGATACAGCAGCAGGTCAACCAGACCATGCTGGCGACGGAAGATGCGATCATCGCTGCCATTGAAGCCATCAAAGCGGCAAGCGAAAACCCGAATGCAGATAAAACGCTGATCGAAGAAGCGCAAGCCCTGCACCGCAATGCCCAACTGCGCTGGGATTTTATTGCAGCCGAAAACAGCATGGGCTTTCATAACCCTGAAGAGGCGCTGCGGATTTTAGCCAGTGCGACCGATCTGGCGCGCCAGGCGCAGATTAAGGCCATTCAGGCCGGTGGCGGATCGGCAGCTGCCAGTAAATAAACCGGACAGGTAAACGTTAAAACAAAAAAACAGGAGGCGGTTTAACTGGCCTCCTGTTTTGGTGTCTCGGCGGGGAGGGTCGGGGTGGTAAGCGGGTCATTCTTCT
>CAZQLE010000204.1:0-6620 GCA_964593905.1 uncultured Anaerolineaceae bacterium
CCCAACAACCCCACCATGTCGCCAAACAATTTGCGACGAGAGTGTAAGGTGCGGTCTTCTGTCGGCAGCGACATGGTATAACCACCGGCCATACCGCGGGCCACAATGGTCACTTTTTGGACAGGATCTGCTTCGGGGATGGCGTTCATCACCACGGCATGTCCGGCCTCGTGGTAGGCAATGATGCGTTTTTCTTCTTCGCTGATCAGGCGGCTCTTCCGCTCGGGACCGGCGATGACGCGTTCAACGGCTTCTTCAAATTCCGAACGGCCGATGGTCTGTTTATTGCGGCGGGCGGCCAGAATGGCAGCTTCGTTGACCAGGTTTTCCAGGTCGGCGCCGACAAAACCGGGCGTGCCACGTGCAACAAGCGATAGATCAACGTCGGGGGCGAGAGGTTTGCCCTTGATGTGAACTTTAAGAATGGCTTCGCGGCCACGCACATCCGGACGATCCAACACCACCCGGCGGTCAAAGCGACCGGGGCGCAGCAGCGCGGGGTCAAGAATATCGGGGCGGTTGGTGGCGGCCATGATGATGATATTGGTATCCGTATCAAAGCCATCCATTTCAACCAGCATCTGATTGAGGGTTTGTTCTCGTTCGTCGTGGCTGCCGCCCAGACCCGCACCCCGCTGACGGCCAACGGCATCAATTTCGTCCACAAAGATGATGCAGGGTGAATGGCGTTTGGCCTGGTCAAACAGATCGCGTACGCGGCTGGCGCCTACGCCGACAAACATTTCCACAAATTCCGAACCGCTGATGGAGAAGAAAGGCACACCGGCTTCACCGGAAACTGCCTTGGCCAACAGGGTTTTGCCGGTGCCCGGAGGGCCAACCAGCAAGACGCCTTTCGGAATGCGGGCGCCAAGGGCAACAAATTTTTGCGGTTCACGCAAAAACTCCACCACTTCCTGAAGTTCTTCTTTGGATTCTTCCACACCGGCCACATCGGCAAAGGTAACCGTGGGCTGATCACCGGTGAACATTCTTGCCCGTGATTTGCCAAATGACATGGCTGCGTTATTGCTGCCCTGTGCCTGGCGGAAGATAAAGAAGAATGCACCGCCGAGGATTAAGAATGGCAGCACATACCCCAGCGCTGTCAACACACCCAGCCAGGCCGAAGGCGGCTTAATTTCCACCTTGATTTGCTCCGGGTTTAGCTGTTCGGGTTTTACACCCAGCTGGATCAATTGTTCAATCAGGGTCGCGCTGTTTTCTTTATTGGAGCGGCTCTGCGTGCCATCTTTATAAGTGATTGTCAGTCGGTCTTCATCACCAACAATTTTGGTGATATTCCCTTTCTTTATCTCTTCGGCTACCTGGTTAATCGTCACGGTTTCCTGGCCGCCGCTCTGGGCGCTAAAGTTATAAACCAGCATGGCGATAATGGCCACAAAGAGTAAGAGGTAAATAACATACGATTGGTTTCGCGAATTCACACATTCCTCCCAGATCCCATCAATAAAATGTTCAAAGCATCTTAAGGACCTTGATAATCATTATACCAACTGAAAATTCGATAAGCCAGTTCTGTAGCAAGTCTGTACATCATTTTAATAAAACTCTTACAAATAATACCTGTTTTGGAAGCCTGCGTTCTTTTTGTATTCTGTTTGGGCATTTAAGAGCGTTTCTTTCATTTGGTTGACAGGCCATAATCCTTCTTCTATACTAAATGATGATTGTGGAAATCTACAATTGGGGGTGTGGAACCAGGAACTGGAGGGAGAGCATGGCAAGAGCGGTGAAAAAACAGCGTCTTGACGAAACGAAGGCCGAACGTTTAGGGGTAAATGAAATTATTGAGCGATACCCAATGGGTGCAGATCCGAATCTGGATGCAACGCCTCCTGCACAGATCGAAGAGACGGCCGCGCCTCTGGCAAAGCTGCCTGTTGCCGGCTGGGTAACCCCTGCGATGGATAGCAAACCAGAATATGTTGAAAACGTGCTTAAAGATACTTTGACCAAAACAGCGCTTCTACCGGAGGAAGTCATTGAGCCGGGTGTCGAACGGCGCGCAATGGACATCCCCCGGGAGGAGGCTGTTGTTACCGTGAACGAAATTTCTGAAACACTGCCTTCAAGTTCGCCCCCCATTCCACAGGATCGGCCCATGCTGGCTTTCCAACCTGCAGTGCGTGAGGGTGAATCGTTGGAGATTGTTGGTGAACCGATTGGTTCGGATATTCCTGATCTGGTCAATCTGGAGCCGAATGAAAAAATGTTGCGCTTGTTCATTCGTAAAGAAGCTTTGGAGCATCTTTGGAAGCAGGCAGAAAAGCTTCAGACCCGGGTGACAGATGAAGTGCACAATCTTAAACTTGCGAATGCACTATTGGTGCGAATTCAAAATGCGCGTAATTATTTGCTGGCGGGTGAAGGGAACTATGAAGAAGCTGCGCGTTCGCTGGCAGAGGTGGAGCATCGTCTGGTGTTCAACCGCCGGGTTGCACAGCAAACCCGTGAACGTGCGCCAGCATTGTTTGGGTATCAGTTGTTCTGGTTGGTGCTAATTGGATATTTTGTGTGGGCCATGAATTATGGCGTGTTGGCCAATTTGGGCGATTTGATGATTATCGGGGTGGTTTCGGTTTATCAATTCTTAAGCAGCCTGGCCTGGGGCGCCCTGGGTGCTGTGGTTGGCGGAATTTATGCGCTCTGGAAGCATGTTTCTGATCTGCAGGATTTTGATAGCCAGTATACACTCTGGTATGTGACCAACCCGATTTTGGGGGTGGTGCTGGGTGCATTTGTCTTTTTGGTGATACAGGCCGGGTTCTTCTCGATGACATCGGGCACAGATGGTTTGCAGCCGATCCAATCGGCGATGATCATTTATGTTCTGGCCTGGATTGCTGGTTTTAAACAGAATGTTGTTTATCAGATTGTGCAGCGAATTTTGGATGTGTTTCAGGTCAACGAGAAAAAAGAATAAGTCTGCATGGCCCGATTAATAAAAAGAGGTGTGCTGAGAAAAAACTCAACACACCTCTTTTTTTGTTCTGATTACTGATTTTGCCAGACCAGAGGACCAGTGCGACGGGTGCCGCGCAGAAAATGGGTCATATTTTCGTAAATCTGGTTGATGTGGTTACGGTCATGGCTGGCCATAAACCCGACCAGTTCACCGATCTTGGTCGGACCAAAAATTGCGTGCCGGGCCGGGCAATCCCAGCCTTTGGCTTGAAGATTCTCAAGATGTTGAATCATCTCTTTGCGGGTTTCAATAAAATCGAGCAGGGCTTCTTCGCCATTCTGGCGCTCATACTGTCGTTCTTCTGCCCAGCGGTCGCTGTCGATGCCCGGCAGGAATGGGTTGTCTGATTCGCAAATTTCTTTAACCCGCGGCAGGTTAATTTCACGATCCACATCCCGCATATGACATAAGATCTGAACAAGATTCCAATCTTTGAGAGTTGGCCGGTGCTGCCAGGCGGGGAGGGGTTGGTTTAAAACCAGTGAGTTGAGTGCAGCCGGGGTTGAACGCAACTGCGCCAGAATTGCCGCCGGTGTATCCCAGCCGGGCATCACCGGTTGGGCCTCACACCGATCCAACCAGGCGGTCAGATCTTTGACGCGGCCGGTGGAACAATATTCGGGCAAGCGGATCGGGACCGTATATTCACCTTCATTCAACCAGTAGGCCGGCAGCCCCAGTTGGACGGCAGGTTGAATATCCTCTTGAAAATCATTGCCAACCATCACCGCGGGCTGGTTTTGCCAGCCTAATCGGGCAAGGATCTCTGCAAAGTAAGCCGGGTTTGGTTTTGCAAAATGGCTGGTTTCATAAGAGGTGACGAGTGCAAAAGGATATTTTTCAACCGGCAAGCCGGCCCATGCCAGACGCTGGTAAATTGCAGTGCGCGGAAACAATGGGTTGGTTGCCACCACAACCTGCCACCCGCGTGAAAAGGCATATTCTACCACCCGCACCATGTCTGGCCGTGGGTGGGTATGTTCTTTCAAAGTTGGAAAGACATCGCGATAGAAATGATCAATTTTCTTCTGCCAATCGGGTTTGGTCACACCCAGAACCGGGTAGAAGTTTTCATCAAAAATTGCTTCCAGCGGACGGGAAGGATCTTCGTTGGTGATCATTTTCCCTGTGGCAGCCATGAGCGTATTGATGAATTTTTGAAGAGGAGCATCACTGATGGTTTCGCATAAGGCTTTAAAGTAGTTAGGAAGAAACTGGTTAATGTTATTTCCTAACAGCGTGTCATCGAGGTCAAAAAGTATTGTTAATGGCATCAGGAGATATCCTTGAATTCTGGAGGAAAGGGATGACATTGACCGCAGCCTATATGCGGCTCAGTGACCGATTGTTTGCTTCGCCGGCAATAGGCGGTTACTTTAACCTGTTTCCGCAGCCCCAAAAAAGTTCGTTCCACTTTACCTTGCAGTTCCATCTCGGAGCAGGCGTTTGCCCGCAAGATCGCCGGCACAGGGCAAGTTTTACAAAGGTCAGAGGTCCAGTGATGGGGCGGGGCTGCTTGACCGATCAGGCGACATTCTTCATCCTTTCGGCCACGAAAGTAGTTTCCATAGAAGAATGAGCATTCAAAGCCGGCAGGGGTTCGCATATTCTGCCCTTCAAAAGCAAATCCCCTGAAAGGGGACAGCTTTAATAGATTTTGATGAGTTAATTTAATTTTACTGCACTATTTATTGCACGCGGGTAACGTAATCGCCGCTTTCGGTGTTAACGCGGATTACATCACCTTCGTTTACGAAATAGGGAACATCAATGGTGGCGCCAGTTTCAACTACAACTTTTTTGGTTACACCCGTAGCTGTATCGCCTTTGACAGCAACCGAAGCAGAGGTCACTTTAAGATCGACGGTCATGGGCAGTTCGACATCGATGATTTCATCGCGATAGAAGGTGAGTTTGACATCGGTGCCTTCTTTGAGGAACTTTGCTGCGTTGCCAACCAGATCTGAGCGCACGGCCGGCTGCTCAAAGGTTTCGGTGTTCATAAAATAATAGAATTCGCCATCAATGTACAGGAATTGCACATTCTGGTAATCGAGGCGCACGTCTTGAACACGGTTGCCAGAGTTAAAAGTTCGTTCGATGTTGGAGCCAGTGCGCAGATTACGGGCTTTAATGCGGATGGACGCGTTACCGCGGCCGGATTTGTTGTGTTCGTAATCTGAAACTTTGTAAAGCTGCCCGTCTAATTCAAAAGTTACGCCCTTGCGAAGTTCATTTACATCAATCATGAGAGTTTAAGCCTTTATACTATTTTGAGATTCATCGTTACCGATTATAGCCCAGTGTAAATTTTGTGACAAGATTGGATTCTTTGCACTTGCTCATCAAAGAGCGGCTTAAACCCTCTGTTGTGTCTGGTGTTCACGGGGTTATTTGTTTGGTGACGGGGCCTGTTTTATTTTGGGATAAAAAGCTGGCGGATCGATTTCGACCCGCCAGCCGCCGTTCATATCTGGGGTGGTGTTTAGCCGATCTTGGGTTCAATCATACCGAATGTGCCATCCCGTCGGGTGTAAAGCACATTGATGGCATTGGTATTTACATTGAAGAAGATGAAGAAATTCTCGTGCCCGAGGAGCTTCATCTGCTCAATTGCTTCTTGCTCATCCATTGGCACCAGTGTAAATTGTTTGCGCCGGACGATTACAGGGATATTTTCCACTTCGGTTTCGGGTTGTTCAACCGGAGCGACCTCAGAAGCAGGCGTGCCGTCACCGCGAACGCGTGAGCGTTTGCCTTTAAGTCGTTCCACCTGGCGCATCAGTTTTTCCTGTGCGGCATCGATTGCGGTGAAGAGGTCATCGGCGCGCTCTTCAGTGCGCAAAATATAGCCGCGGCCCCGGATTGTGATTTGCGCCACGTTGCGATCTGCTGCGCTGCGCGCAGACTTAATGAAGGCAAGATCAACCCGTGTTTCTTCTACGTTACTGAGGAAACGATCTACCTTGGCAAGCTTTTTGTTCACGTAATCGGTAACCCGCTCCGTGACTTCCATATTCCTTGCGAAGATTTCTACCTTGAGATCCATGGTATTTCCTCCTCAATTCATTAAATGACTTGGCTGGGCATTCAGTATTGAAGCAGCTCAGATTTGCCCATATCATCTGACTGCAGGACAGTCACGGCGAGGGTTAAGCAATATACGCTGGCGGCCCCTGCACAAACCAGGGCTTCAGCGGCTGCGGTCATGGTGGAGCCGGTTGTTGTTACATCGTCCACCACTACCACACACTTCCCCTCGACCTGCTGTCGGTCTGCAATAAATGCTCCACGCACATTCTCTGCTCGCTGGGCTGCGTTTAGCCCCACCTGAGAGCGTGTTATCCGGTTTCGACGCAGCGCTTTCGTTTTCAACGGCACGTTCACAGCCAGTGCGAGTGGCCGTGCAAGCAGGTTTGTATGATTATAACCACGTTCTTGCAATTTTTTCAAATCCATTGGGATGGGAATTATCAAATTGGTATCCCAGTTTTCTCGTCTGTATACTTCGATCAGGTGGACGGCCAGTGCATCGCCCAGGGCCAGGTTTTGCCGAAATTTGAGGCTGTGGATCGCTTCGCGTAATGCACCGCGATAAATTCCCCAGGAGCGGCAGGCCGAATAAACAGGC
>CAZQLE010000205.1:0-6579 GCA_964593905.1 uncultured Anaerolineaceae bacterium
GGCTCTCAGCATCTTTGGCAGCCCGGGCTGCCACTGCCGCATTGGTATTCCAGTGTGTCACCTGGGTCTGAATTTCATCCAGCGAACACTCGGCCAGGGCACGGCTGCGCTGACGCACAAGCTCATTTGCTTCTTGAATTCCTTTGATAACTTCCTGCAAAAGCTGGCTGTCGCGCTCAATTTCTTCCTGCGTCCGTTTTGATCGAGACTCCAGATCTGCCAGTTGCTTTTTTTGAAATTCACCCCGCTGTTTTGCCTGATCCAGCTCAAGCCGGGCCTGCTGAAAAGTTTTTGTGGCTTCAGATAACCGCTGCCGCAATTGCTGCTGCTCTTTGCCGCGGCGTTGCTCATCGCCGCGCTGACGATTCACCTGCTCTTCCACCTGCGAAAGCAGACGATCGGTTTGTTCAAACTGGTCTTCAAATTCCAACAAAGCATCTTGCAGCTCGCGCTTTTGGCGCGGCCGTGCAATCATTCCGGCGCGTCCATCCGTTCCGGCAATCACAACCCCGTTCCCGCCAAACACCTCTCCGCGCAGGGTGACAACCCGTGCAAAAGAAGGGAGTTCCTGCAACACCAGCCGGGCGGCTTGCCGGTCGCGAACGATAATCACCTGACCCAGCAGCATCTGCACAATTGGTTGAACCATTTCAGGCCCGCCAACCAGCGTCGCGGCATTCCCCAGCACATCAGCCCTGCCCGAGCAGGTCACCTGTTCAACCGGCCGCGCCAGTGAAGCCGGGAACAACACCGCCCGCCCTTTCTCCCCTTTTTCAAGCAAGACCAGCGCGGTTTCAGGGTCAGCATCGGGGTGAATAACCACCCCGTCCACATATTCACCCAGCACCGCGGCAATCGCAGCTTCAATTTCGGCCGGAACATCCAGCAAACTGCTTAAGGGTTGAAAAGTGCCTTTCAATTGCCCCTGTTTTGCGCTCTGCAAGACAAATTTCGCACCCTGATTCAACCCGCTAAAGCTGCGTTCTGCCTGTTCCAAAACATCAATCTGCGCCCGCAATTTTGCCGCCTGGGTCTCCAACCGGCCGCGGGTATCCAACATCTGCTTTCGTTGGCGTTCAAGATCATCGATCCTGGTGCGCAGGGTCTGAATCTCTTCTCCGGCATCCGCCTCATCCAGCTCGGCCTGTTCACGCAGCCGCCCGGCATGACGCACTTTTGCCTCCAGCTCGGCCACCGCTTTGGCGTCCTGCTCCAGGGTGGTTTGCACAGTCTTTACCGATGAATCCAGATTTTCAAGACGGTTGCGCAGTTCATCCTGGTGAGCCTTCAGCGTAACCTGGCGGGTTTCATTATTGACCAGAATCTTGCGTCCTTCACGAAGCAGCCGGTCGGCCTGTTCGCGCTCAATCTGACGTTGACTTAATGCCTTTTGTGCCTGCTGAGATTGTGTCTGCGCCTCTTTCAAATCAGCCTGCAGCCGGTTTTGCTCGGCCACCAGCGCAGCCAGCTTCTCTTCGCCCGCCTGATACTCTTCTTCCAGGCGCCGCACATCTGTTTGCAGCGTGCTTTGCTGGTCTACCACTGCCCGTTGGCGTTCATCCAAAACCGCCAGACGGCGGCTGATCTGTTCGCGCTGACGATGGTTATCTGAAGATTCCGTATGCCAGCGGTTCAACTCGGCCCGCAAAAGATGCAGCTTACCGCGCGTGCCTTCCAGCTCTTTTTCAGCGCTCTCAAGTCGCACGCGGGTCTGCTCTACGCGCTGTTCCTGTATGCGGTGAACTTCGCGGGTATGCGCCAGTTCACGCTGTGAACGATGCCAGTGATAACCATACCAATCGCGCAGCAACACCTGCAAATCCGCTTTAATCCGTTCGTATTCTTGAGCACGTTTGGCCTGCCGCTCCAGGCTGCTCAGCCGCGGCTCCAATTCGCTAAGAATATCTTTAATGCGTTCCAGGTTGCGCTGGGTAGAATCCAGCCGATTAATTGCTTCTTCGCGCCGGCTGCGATAAAGGCCGATCCCGGCGGCTTCTTCAAAGAAGCGCCGGCGCTCATCGGGCTTAAGCGATAACGCCGAGTCAACCAGGCCCTGGCCAATCATGGTATAGGTACGCTCAGCCAGGCCCGACTGCGCCAGCAGTTCACCGATTTCTTTCAGGCGCACTTTTTGACCATTGAGCAGATATTCATTCTGCCCGTCACGGTAGGCCCGACGGGTAATCGCAACTTCCGAATAATCAATCGGCAGCCAGCCATCTGTGTTATCAAACGTAATTGTTACCGAAGCCATGCTGGCTCTTGGCCGTTGTTCTGAACCGGCAAAGATCATATCTTCGGTTTTTCGGCCGCGCAACAGGCTGTAACTCTGTTCGCCCAGCACCCAGCGGATCGCATCAGCTACATTTGATTTACCCGCGCCATTCGGACCGACTACCGCAGTGATATCGGCGGGAAATTCGAGTAACACGCGGCTCGCAAAAGTTTTATACCCCTGTAATTCCAGCGATTTTAATCGAGGAGCCATTCGCCTTCTCTATGAAATTGGTAAGATGGTTTGATTCGTCCGACAACCATTAGTCACTCAAACCCAGTTGTCGCAGTGCATTTTGCGCCGCGGCCTTGGCCGCGCTCTGTTTACTGTGTCCGGTCCCCGAACCATATAAAACTCCGTTAACCAGGGCGTCCACCTCAAAAATTTTCGAATGATCCGGGCCTGTTGCACTCTTGGTTACATATTGCGGGGTGGAATACCCCTGCGCTTGCGCCCATTCTTGAAAACTGGATTTTGGATCCTCGTTTTTGTGATTGACCAGAATGTCATCCGAGGCAGCAATCAAAAACGGAGAAATAAACTCCCGCACAGCATCGATCCCCTGATCCAGGTAGATCGCACCGATCACCGCCTCAAATGTGTCGCACAATAAAGCCGATCGATATCTGCCTCCCCCCTGAATTTCTCCCCGGCCCAGCCGCAAAGCCCCTCCCAGTTGAATTTCCCGGGCAAACTCGGCCAACTGCTCGGTGTGAACCAGAGCCGACCGCATTCGGGTTAGATCGCCCTCAGCCATTTCAGGAAAATGGTTATAAAGCCAGGCTCCAACCACAAAATCCAGCACGGCATCGCCCAAAAATTCCAGGCGTTCATTATCTTCCAGTGCTTCGGTATGTTCGTTAATATAAGAACGGTGCGTAAGCGCCCGGCTTAAGAGCAGAAGATCGTTAAATTTCAAACCGATTCGCTCAGCCAACTGCGTGGGTGTTTCCAACCCGGTGGTCGTTGATGTGTTTTCCAATTTTTCCTCCCGAGAACTCAGGGAGCGCCAATCACTTCTTGGATGAAGTAACTCGAGATCCATCAGTTCTCTTAATTGTGGATGAATTCAATTGATTGCGAATTAATCGCCTTGCCTGGGAATATAGTTCCCTTCGACCCAGGTTTCTCCACCGGGTCCAATCTCCTTTTTCCAAATCGGCACAATCTCTTTCAACCGGTCAATGCCATAGCGTGCTGCTTCAAAAGCACCCGTATCACGATGACCGGCAGAACAGGCAATAAACACGGTCGGCGTACCCGTTTCCAGGCGGCCAATCCGCTGCACAACCACAATCCCTTCCACGGCATCCCAACGGGCAAAAATCTCATCGGCCACCTGTTTCATCTTGGCCTCTGCCATTGGGATATACGCTTCATATTCCAGCGCGCTTGTGATATGCGCATCACCCCGGCGGGTATCGGCGCGCACAACACCGGTGAACATGCACACTGCGCCAGTGGTCGGAAAGGTGATCTTTTCAACCAGCGCATCCAGATCCAGCGGGTCGAAAGTAATCTGGGCGAAAACCACTCGCTCTGCGCTCCCGCCGCTGACCGGTGGGAAAAATGCGACCTCGGCCCCATCTGGGATGGACTCTTCAACTGTTGCATATACGCCGTTTACTGCCACCAGCGCCCGCGCCAATAATTCCATCAGCCCGGGGAACTGCTCACCCAGCAACAAACACACCTGCTGAACCGTGACGACATCACCGGGAACAATCAGCTCAACTCGATTCGTTCGAGCAATATCTTTTAGGGTCGCAAAGAACAAAACCGTTAGCTTCATACGCTACTCATTCACCACATCGCCAGACTGTCCGCCATGCTTTTCAACCAGACGAATATTTTGAATATGCGCAGTTTTTTCAACCGCCTTGATCATGTCATAAACAGTCAAAGCCGCCACCGATACAGCGGTCAAAGCTTCCATCTCAACACCGGTCTTTCCAAAAGTCTGCACCCTGGATGAAATCTTAACCCCCGGCAGCGCCTCATCCAACACACATTCCACCGATACCTGATGGATGGGAATGGGATGACAAAGCGGAATAAGCTCTGAGGTCTTTTTGGCGGCCATAATGCCCGCAATTTGCGCCACACCCAGCACATCCCCTTTTTTCATCAGCCCGGCGCGAATCAGCTGCACGGTCTCAGCGCGCAAAAGCACCTCGCCGCGCGCTGTGGCAATGCGCGTGGTTTCGGGTTTTTCGCCGACATTAACCATGTGGGCGTTACCTTGCAGATCAATATGCGTTAATTTCGAATCCATCGCATGAATTATACCGGTTTGCCCGATAGCCTGCAACAGTTTGCCGTTTTTAACTTTCAGACTGCCCGGGGGCAAGTGGTTCGCGTTATAATCCATTACAACAATAGATTAAATCGAGACAGGTTGTGCCCACTCCGCTGTCCCGCAAAAAACCCCCTCGCATACCTACAGAGACCGGCGTAACCCCAAAAGATATTCAAATATGGCTGCTGTCAGTGTGCTAACGATTGTCCTTGGCCTTCCCGGTTGTTCATCATTAAAAGAAAAACGCGGAAGACTTAAGCCATTACTTAACAACCTCCATCGCAATTTCAATCTATCGGTGGCAGAAATTAATGCACAGGACCACTGGAAAGAGGCTGTCATCGGTTGCGCTGTAATTTCCAATGACACCCACCATAACCACGCCGTGTTCGAAGCCGCGCTGCAAGAAATGAATCGCAGGTTTCTGGATATCGAATTAATAGATCACACCATTGAATCGTTCTGAAGGGAGCTGACATGGATCTAAAACTAAAAGATCTCAATGTTCTGATTACCGGCTCAAGCCGCGGGTTGGGGTATGCTACGGCGTTGGCGCTGGCAGCAGAGGGTGCGCGGGTGGTGATAAATTCGAGGTCGGCTGAGAACGCCCGGAACGCAGCAGATAAAATTCACCAGCTCACAGGCTCTTGGACTGCGTCGGTTGCCGGTGATGTTGCTGATCCGGCCGCCCCGGCGGCAATTGTAGATCAGGCAGCCGCCCTGTGCGGAGGATTGGATATTCTCATCACCAACGCTGGCGGCCCGCCAGCCGGGGCATTTGAAAGTTTTGATGACGCAACTTGGCTGAGAGCAGTCGATTTATCACTGATGGCGCATGTGCGCCTCATCCGCGCTGCACTGCCCTATTTACGGCAATCCAAACACGCCAGCGTGCTTACACTCACCTCCTATTCGGTCAAGCAGCCCATTCCCAACCTGGTCCTTTCCAACAGCATCCGTGCGGCCACAGTTGGGTTAACAAAAACCCTTGCTCTCGAACTGGGCGGTCAGGGAATTCGGTTTAATTCCATATTGCCCGGCTGGACTGAAACCGAGCGGGTGGTTGAATTAATGTCAAACCGCGCGAAAATGAACCACACCACCATCGAAGAAGAACTTCAAAAACAGGCAAAAGACAGTCCGCTTGGTCGCATGGCATCCCCCGAAGAATTTGCCGCTGTGGCAGTTTTTCTTGTTTCGCCGGCTGCTTCCTATTTAACCGGCGTCATGCTGCCGGTCGATGGCGGATCTTATAAGGGAACACTTTAAGATCAAAGGGTTCAGTCATCGACTGAACCCTTTGATATCTTCTTTTCGGTCGAGGACCGAAACCTGGCAAAAATTACTTCATCATCGCAGTTGGCTTCATATTGAATTTGATCACTTTCTGTAGGACAGTAAATGTTCCTTTTTCAAGTGAGCCAACGGCAAACATCAAATAGGTCTTATAGGTACGGAAGGTCAATTTTGCCGGACCAAACACCGGCTCGCCCGATGAAATGGTACCCGCAGCATAAATTCCGCCAAGATAGTAGCCCGAAAGCGGAGCAGGATCAACCATCGCATATTGACCATTGGAAACATTCAACAGCTCAAAGTGCAGAGGATTTTTCTTGGATTGACGGTCAAGGGTAATATCAACTGTGGGCGCATTTGCCAGGTGGAAGGCATAGACGCGAGGGAACATCTGTTTGGAGAGATCAACCGGGAAAAGACCAGCTGTCGGAGATCCTCCCTCAGTAAGGTAGGCAGCAATCACATAAGCCTGTCCACCCATCAATTCCACTTTAGCCGAAATTACAGCCTCTGCGGCACAGGGGTTCATTTTATCGGCCAGACCAATATTGATCTCATAAACGCCGGCAGGGAGGGCAAGCGGCCCGACCACATCGCCAAACTTGAAACCCTTAAGCACGCACGCGCCGTTTACTGAAACATCAACCGGCAGCTTTGGGTCTAACTCTGAAGAAACATCCAACCCAGGAATTCCATGCACCACATAGAC
>CAZQLE010000206.1:0-6520 GCA_964593905.1 uncultured Anaerolineaceae bacterium
GGGTGGCAGCGCGGTGTTCGTCGCGGTCGGTGGCAGTGAAGTATTCGTGCGCGTGGCCGTGGGCGGCAGCGCGGTATTCGTCACCGTCGGCGGCAGTGAGGTATGGGTCGGGGTGAGGGTAAATGCCGGCGGGTTATTCGCCACACGAACTGTCAGGCTGGTTCCGACAGCCGCCAGCACCGTAAAACGGATGTTGGCCGCTGCATCTTCATAAACCTGGCCGGGGGTCAATGCGGCGGTGTTAACAGCAGACCCGCCCGGCACAACCAGTTGAGCAGGAATATCTTGCAGCCCGGAATTATCGATGCGGTGAATCACCAACCCGGCTCTGGGCACCCGGTCGAACCCGCTGACCTGCCGGTATTCAAGGGTGTAAAACGATGTGCCGGCGCCAATGGGTACAATGGCGATCAGCGCACCGCTGGCGCCGGGGCTGTTCAATCGTTCGAGCGTGATGACCTGCTCGGGGTCTTGATGAAGAATTTCAATCTGGCGGCCAGTGGGAACCCAGCCGGCCCAGAAAAGATTCAACGCAATCGGGCTTTGCGGCAGGGCGCCAAAAGTGGCGTCATAATGTCCCAGATAATTGGCCGGGTACCAGGCATCGCTCATCACATCATAAGGGTTGTCATACACCGCGTTACGGTCGAAAGCCGAATGGGGAAAACCAAAGGCGTGGCCCATTTCATGGGCCAGCGGGGCCAGGTTTTGGTACCCCCAAGGCGGTTCCCAAGTCATCGACCAGACCTTTGAAACCCCGTCCAGGGTCAGATAGTGCATCCCGCCCCAGGCGTAATCGTCCAGGTCATTGCTAAACATCAGGTTAATGCCCGAGAAATTACGAAAGTCGGTGGTGGGGTCTGCCAGCGCGGTGCAGTCTCGGGCGGCGCGGTCAAAGTCCAGCTCGTCGCCGGGGTCGTTCGAATCGCTGTTATAGACGTAATAAGACCGCGGGTTGGGCAGGGTATACCAGCCGCGCACAGTGCTGCCGGTCAGATCAATGTTGTTGTAAGAAACCTCCCGCCAGTATGCATCCAGGCGGGGATAAATATTGTCATACTGCTGTTGAAACCGTGCCGCCGGCCACAGGCTCGCCGCGGCCGTCCCATCGCTAAAGCGGCATAAGATGGAGATAAAAGGCTGCGATCCATAGGGGCCGTCTTGAGCAGCCACATCATACAACAGCGCAATGCTGCTGACCAGAAAAGTGACCCGCCCCTCTTCTTCCACAGGGGGCAGAGTTTCGCCGCCAACCTCCACGCTCTGCCCGTTCAGTTTGATCCATTCCAGCGCAGTCATTTGAAGATCCGCTGCCATCTGCAGGGTCAGGGTCTCGCCGCCCTCCAACACCAACGAATAACGCGTAACTGCGTTGCCGGGCTGATCGCCCTGCAAGACAACAAAAACGCCGCTGCGGGTCTCCAGCGGTTCGGCAAACACAGGCGCGCCTAAAAATGCCGCAAGAATTGCGGCACTCAGAAAAACAACCCACAGGCGCGATGTATAGAGCTTCAAAAAAATATCCTTGCACAGCCCAAATATTGGGAAGAGTGTTGGCCTTTATATGAAAGACCCTTCAATAATTATAGATTAGGCCGACACGTGCAGACTAAACGATTCTGAAAGGGAAGATGGTATAATCTCGAAACATTTCGATACAATTCTGGAGTAGGTATGACCCAACCGTTGAATTTTCAATCGATTATCATGACCCTGCAGCGCTATTGGAGCGATCAGGGCTGTCTGATCTGGCAGCCATATTACACCCAGGTCGGCGCCGGAACCAATAACCCGGCTACGATTCTGCGCGTGCTGGGCCCGGAACCCTGGAATGTGGCCTATGTCGAGCCGTCGGTGCGCCCGGATGATGGTCGTTATGGTGAAAACCCCAACCGCCTCCAACAACATTACCAGTTTCAGGTCATTCTCAAACCCGATCCGGGTAACCCGCAGGAACTGTATCTGAAATCGTTGGAAGCCCTGGGCATCGACCCCCGCCAGCACGACATCCGCTTTGTAGAAGACAACTGGGAATCTCCGGCGCTGGGCGCCTGGGGCCTGGGTTGGGAAGTCTGGCTGGATGGTCAAGAGATCACCCAGTTCACTTACTTCCAGCAGGCCGGCGGCATGACGCTTGACCCCGTCTCGGTGGAAATTACCTACGGTCTGGAACGGATCGCCATTGCGCTGCAAAAGGTGCGCAGCTTCCGCGATATCCGCTGGAACGACGCGCGCGCCTACGGCGAAGTGAACCTGCAGGGCGAAAAAGAACACAGCACGTATTACTTTGAAACCGCCAATGTCGACAACGTGCGCCAGATGTATCAGCTCTTTGAGGCCGAGGCAGAAACCGCCCTGTCTAATGGTCTGGTGCTGCCGGCGCATGATTATGTATTGAAATGTTCACACACCTTCAACATTCTTGACACGCGCGGCGCGGTCGGCGTAACCGAACGTCAGGCCCTGTTTGGCCGTATGCGTGATCTATCCCGCCGGGTGGCCGAGGCTTATCTGGCCCAACGGCAAAACATGGAATTCCCCTTCACAGGCGGGCAAGCATCCATCGAATCTGCCCCGACTTTGCCGGCCATTCCCGCCCCCGCGGCGGCCGCGGCCGACTTTTTGTTGGAAATTGGCTCAGAAGAACTGCCCGCCGCCGATTTGCACAGCGCTGTGGAACAGTTGAAAGCCAGTGTTCCTGCGCTGCTGGCCGATTTACGCCTGGAGTATGAAGCTGTGCAGGTGTTTGGCACCCCGCGCCGCCAGGTGGTGTTGGTGAAGGGTCTGGCCCCGCGTCAGCCCGACCGCGAGACCCTCTTCAAAGGCCCCCCGGCCGACCGCGCTTTTGACGCCGCCGGTCAGGCCACCAAGGCCGCCGAAGGGTTTGCGCGCGGCAAGGGCCTTTCGGTAAGCGACCTGCAAGTGCGCGAGATGGATGGCGGGCGCTATGCCGTGGCGCTGGTGCACGAGGCCGGCCGGCCGGCCGCCGCAGTGTTGGCCGAAGCGCTGCCCGACCTGATCGCCGGGATTAAATTTGACAAAACCATGCGTTGGAACGCATCCAACATTGCCTATTCGCGCCCGCTGCGCTGGCTGTTGGCCTTGCTGGGCAAAGATGTGGTACCCTTCCGCTATGCCGGCCTGACCGCCGGACGGGTGACGCGCGGGCTGCGCTTTTATCAGCCCGAAGAGACCCAGGTGAGCGACCCGGCGGCCTATTTTGCCACACTGGCACAACACGGCATTCTGCTCGATCCGCAGCAGCGCCGCGAGGTGGTTGCCGCCCAGGTCAAAGCCATTATGACCGCCCAGGGCGGCGCGCCAAAGATGGATGAAGGACTGCTGGACGAGGTGAACGCACTGGTAGAGGCCCCAACCGCCTTCCTCGGGAAATTTGAAGAAACCTATTTGAAATTACCCGCCGAGGTACTGGTCTCGGTGATGAAGAAACACCAGCGTTACTTCCCCATCTGGGATGAGCAGGGCAACCTGCTGCCCTATTTTGTGGCCGTGCGCAACGGTGATGACCGGCATCTGGATGTGGTCGCCGATGGCAATGAACAGGTCATCCGCGCCCGCTTTGCCGATGCAACCTTCTTTATCCGCGAAGACGAAAGTCTGCGGCTCGAAGACATGCTGCCGCGGCTGGGCACCCTGACCTTCCAGTTTAAACTGGGCTCCATGCTCGATAAATCACAGCGCATCGAGAAAGTGGTTGAAACCCTGATCACCCGCTTTGGCCTCAACGAGCGCGATGCCGCCGCCGCACGGCGCGCCGCGCACCTGTGCAAAGCCGACCTGGTTTCGCATATGGTGGTCGAGATGACTTCGCTGCAAGGCCTGATGGGCCGCTTCTATGCCCATCGCGATGGCGAAACCGCTGAGACCGCCGAAGCCATACTCGAACATTATCTGCCGCGTTATGCCGGCGACACCCTGCCGAGCGGGATGCCCGGCCTGGTGGTGGGTCTGGCCGACCGGTTGGATTCACTGACCGGGTTGTTTGCCGCCGGGCTGGCCCCCACCGGAACCAAAGACCCCTTTGCCCAGCGCCGGGCTGCGTTGGGGCTGGTGCAAGTGTTAATGACCCGCGGGCTCGATTTTGACCTGCGCGAGGGGTTGGCCGCCGCTGCGGCAGCCCTGCCGCTGGCCGCTTCTGAAAAGAACTTGAAGGAATGCTTTGACTTTATCGTCGGGCGGCTGCGCAGTCAGTTAATCGACTCGGGCTACCGCTATGACGTGGTTGATGCCGTGCTGGCCGTGCAGGCTCACAACCCGGCCGGTGCGCTGCGCGCCATTCAGACCTTAAGCGCCGAAATTGCCCGCCCCGAATGGGCCACCACGCTGCCCGCTTACGGGCGCTGTGTGCGCATCACCCGCGACCAGAAAACCCGTTTCGAGGTTATTCCTGCCGCATTTGTCGACCCGGCAGAGAACGATTTATACACAGCGCTGCAAACAGCCGAAAGCGCCGCCCGCAAACCCGGCTCGGCCGAAGATTTCTTCGCCGCCTTCCTGCCCTTGATCCCGGTGATCAACCGCTTCTTTGAGGCCGTGCTGGTCATGGCCGAAGAGCCGCAGGTGCGTGCCAACCGCCTGGGTATGTTACAGCGCATTGCCGCCCTGACAGACGGTGTGGCCGATTTTAGCCAGCTGGAAGGGTTCTAAACAGATTTTTTAAACAGAAAACAACAGCGCGCCGGGTCCGGCGCGCTGTTGTTTTTTAATCATAAAGGCGGGCCATTCAGGGCGCCATTGCGGGGGACAAAAACTTCTGTGCGGCTAAAGCAGCGCCAATAGTTCGTCAATTGCAGCGCGGCCCTCAACGCCCAGCGGCAGCAGCGGCCGGCGCGGCCACCCTCCGCGATACCCGCTGCGATCCATGGCATATTTCAGGCCGGGCACCCCATAGGTTGAGGTGACGGCCGCATTAATATTCGCCAGCGAAAGCTGCAAACGGGTCGCCTCGGCCATCTGGCCGGCATAAAATGCATCCCACACGGCACGTAACTGCCGGGCGGCAAAATTAGCCAGAGCCATCACCCCTCCCGAAGCGCCAATGCTCAAAAACGGCAGCAGTGCGCTGCCCGTGCCCGAAAAGATCTGAAAATCGGGGCACGAAGCCTTTAGCGAAGCCATCTGGGTGATGTTGGTCGAGCTGTCTTTCACCCCCACAATGCGCGGATGCGCAGCCAGTTGAATTAAAAGCTGGTTGGTAAAAGCCACCCCGGTAAACTGGGGCACATTGTAAACCAGAATTGGAACCGGCGATTGGTCGGCCACCGCGGTAAAATGGGCCGCCAGCACGGCATGAGACATGGCCGGCTTGTAAAAATAGGGCGGCAGAATCAAGACTGCATCGGCGCCCAACTCGGCTGCCGCCTGCGTCATGCGAATGGTTTCACCGGTCGTCTCCATCCCCGTTCCGGCGATAAGCCGCTTCCCCGCTGCACCAATAACCCGCGCACACAGCCGCATAACTTCAATGCGTTCCTCAAAGGTCATATAGGCAGCCTCGCTGTTTGAACCCGGCACCACAATTCCATCCAGCGGCAGCGCCGCCCATTGCTCCAGGTTCAACTGCAAGCCGTCAAAATCAATCGATTCATCTTCATGAAAAGGTATGGCAATCGGAGGATAAATCCCGGATAGATCATTCATGGTTGTCCCAACCCTTCTCATTAATACATCAGCTCAACATTCAAAACATTGCGCAGCGGATTGCCGTCCAGATAGCGGCGCAAATTATCCACAAACAGATCGGTCAACCGCTGGTTTTCGCGGTCGCTGGTGCTGGCCGAATGAGGGGTAACGATCACATTGGGCAGATCCCACAACGGGCTGTCGGCCGGCAGCGGTTCTTCGGCGGCCACATCCAACGCCGCACCGCCCAGATGCCCCGCTTGCAGCGCCGCAATCAACGCCGGCTCCTCAATCACCGCCCCGCGGGCAATGTTGATCAAGAAGGCGCCCCTGGGCAGCAGCGCCAGTTCGGCCGCGCCAATCATGCCCTCGGTTTCGGGGGTATGCGGCACAGTCAACACCACCGCCTCACAACGCGGCAGCATCTCGTGCAGTTGGCCGGGGGCAAAATATTCATCCACCACATCCTCACGGGCCGAGACATCCAGCCCCAAAACGGTCATCCCCAGCGTGCGGGCATATTTTGCCACCAGCGACCCGATGCGTCCCAGCCCCACCACCCCCAGCGTACGGCCCTGCAGATCTGTAGCGGCGTAACGCTGCCACAGATGGGCGCGCTGCTGGTTCTGGGCCAGCAAAAAGTTATTGTAATGGATCAACAGGGTCATCAAGACATGTTCAGCCAGCGGAATGGCATGTACCCCGCTGGCCGTGGTGAACACACAGCCCGGCATCCGTTCGGCATACTGGCGGCGGCGCACAAACTGCCCGATCCCGGCACTAGTCGCCTGAATCCATTTCACCTGCGGGGCCAGTTCTGGCAGACGAGCGGCATGGGGATAATCAAAATCAAACAGCACCTCAGCCGTAGAAAGGA
>CAZQLE010000207.1:0-6459 GCA_964593905.1 uncultured Anaerolineaceae bacterium
TTATCCACCCGGCCGGTGCGGCCGGCGATTGAAAAGGTAATGTCGGTGCCCAGCGCAGTCACCACCCGCACCTGGCTGCCCGCTGTAAGCCGGGCGGCCCACTGTTCACATTCGCGGCTGACCGCGGTGTAATCGGCCTGCATGGGGCGCCCGCTGGAAAACATATCGGCTTCGATGCCGGGCATGCTGGCCACGCGCGCCCCGTGTTCACAGGCAGCGGTGCGCGCATTGGTATGCGAGAGTGAGTAGGTGGTGGGAATCAGCACAACATCGTAGCCACGCATCTTTTCGGCCACCCAGTCTGGTGGTTCGGCGCCATGTTGACCGGTGGTAGGAAAGCTGAGAAAATCCACCGGGCATTCAGGAAAAGCGATGCGGGCCTGATCGGCCATCTGACGGGCCAGCAGCGCATGGCGGACCAGTTCTTCCAACCGCGCGTAGGAAGCGGCCAGCCAGTCTTCAGGGCGCGGCGCATCGCTGACCACCAGGACGCGCTCGCGGGGTTTCAGGTTCATGTTGGTGTCCAGCATATTCCGGACGGCTAATTTAAGTTCGTCGGGGTGAATGGCCTGCATAGCGCTCCTTCAAGATCGCCGGTGTTTCTTTTCGATGGGCATGTAATCATGGTCAAAGTTAAAATGCCGGGGGCCAAACAGCTCCAGGCCACGGGGCAGACGCCATTCTGCCGGCGATGCCAGACCGATGGCCGATAATTTTTGGCCCACCTGAATAAAGGGGTTGAGTACCGGTGTGTTTTTCTGGCTGTCAAACAGGCAAATAAGGTCGGGCACGGTAACATCTACCTCACCATTGCGCCACGAAATGATATTCTCGTTTTTGAACCAGATGCGGTAGGTTTGACCGGCAAATTCGTTCTCGCCGTCAATTTTCAGTTCACCAATGGTAAAGCCATCCACGGTATCATATTCAAACTGCGAAACCACGCCCTTAAAGAGGAAGAAGCCATTGCATTCGCGCACAACCGCCTGGGCAGCGGGTTGATTCTGCTCCACCGCGGTGCGATAAGCTTTGCCGACTTTTTCGGCGTACGAAATTGCGCCCTTGATGACCGAATTGCGCATCACCTGTGCCTGCGCCGGATGATCTACCACGCCGATGGCGTTTTTGCTGGCCACTGCCAGAGAACGCACCAGGGCTTCGGCCCGTTCGTCGTTGACAACGCGGGGGAAGATCGCCACATCGCCAAACTGGTTGGCAACGGCCAGCGGATAAATGGGCAGATTAAAAATGTAAAACGTGGAGTGGATCAACTCTGGAACGGAGCGCCCGGCAGGGTCGGCATCGATGATGTTTTTTCCAAGCAGGGCCGCCACATAGAGCGCCTCGGCAGTGTTGCCGCCGCCCAGTTCGGTGGAAATAACGCCATAGAGTTCTTCTCCGAAATACTCTTCCAGCGCTTTATAGGCCAGATAGGGCTGCGGTTCACTTAACTGGGGTAAACTGGCGTAGCGAGCTTCCAGTTCAGGGGTGGTGGGAGAAACGCTGCCACACATATAGGGCACGGCGATCCAGGCTTCGTCGGGCACTTCTTCCAGATCGACGAGCCGAAACTCTTTTCCCAGCGAAAGAGCTTTATCAATCAGTTGCAACCCCTTGCTTAGCGAACCGCCGCCGCCGGTTCCAAGGATCGTTGCACCGTAAAGAATATCATACAGGTTCTGTTGGTTCAGAATTCTCACAGTTGTTCCTCCCTTTGTGTTCCCACCCCGGCCCACTTGTCACGAGGCGTTATTAAACAAGTGCGTTTGCAATTTTGCGGTCGGCTGTTTTGCCCACCCCGCAGCAAAATGATGTGCGGCTGTCTATGCCCCAAGCAGGCGTTCGGCCAGAGGCTTAAGATCGGGATGGATCACTTTCCCGCAGTCCATTACCTGGACGCCATCCAACCACACCGAAGAATTCAGGCAAATGCCATCGCAATGCGAACTGGCCTGAATGCCATCCGGCGGGGCATCCACCGGGCTGAGATACCCCAGCCCCCACTCGGTGCAGCCCCAGATGCGCTCATCTTCGAGGACATTCCCGGTCAGGCGCGCGCCGGGGTTAAAGCCATAACAGCCGTGCGCCACCCGGAACATATTGGGGTCGTTGAAAGACTCCAACCAGGAGCGAAATTCATCGGCCTTGCGTCCGCCGCTGATGCCCACAACCCGGCCGCGTTCCACTTCCAATACCACCGGTTCGGTCAGAAACCCGCACGGCGGGGCAATGGTGCCATCAAAAACCAGCCGGCCGTTGATCGATTCAAATTCGGGGAAGAAGCTGATCTGTCCGCCGAGGAAATGCGCCCCGGGGGTCTGGGCCAGCCCGTCATCACAGCAGACCAGACGCGAGGCCACCATGTTAAAGGTCAGATCGTTCCCGGCCGGGGTGGTGATGCGAATTTCATGCGCGTTCTGGGTCATTGCGGTTATTTGCTTCATAAATTGTGAGAGCAGCGCCGCGTCAATGCGCCCGATCAGCCGCACCATCATATCGACCGTCATGCCCACCAGACACATATAGCGCAGCTTTTTATTGGTTGCCATGGCCCGCTCATAGGGGGTGGAATACAGCAGCCACTGTTCGTTAAATTCAATCCACACATCGGCGTGGCTGAGCGCAGCGGTCAGCGCTTCCACCGGCAGCATCGGGTCGGCGGCTTTGCCCACCCCCAGCGGGGCGGCCAGCGTAATGACCATCGGTTTGGCGCCGGCGGCGTGGGCTGCGGCAGCCACCGCGTGGACCACGCGCATATCTGTTTGTGTGTCGGCCGTGATAATCACCGTTTCACCGGTTTGAAAGGCAAACATATCTTCTGCCAGAATTTTGGCGGCTTTAACAAGTTCATACTCGAATGTTTTCATCAAGAGAGCACCTCATTTGATTCGGAATTGGCAGATTGCAAAAGATGACAGGCTGCGCGGTGATTCTCTCCCAGGTTAACCGTGCCCGGCTCTACCGTGCGGCAAATCTCCATAACCTGCGGGCAGCGGGTGTGAAAACGGCAGCCAGAGGGCGGGTTGATGGCGCTGGGTACGTTGCCTTCCAGCGTTTGAAGATCAGCCAGGCTCGACTTGGAGATATCGGGAATGGCATTGAACAAGGCGCGGGTATAAGGATGCTGCGGCTGGTTAAAGACAACCGCCGCGGGGCCTTCTTCGACCACCTTGCCCAGATACATGACGATAATGCGGTCCGACATGTAATTGACCACGCTCAGATCATGCGAGATGAGGATATAGGTAAGCTGGAACTTTTTCTTTAGCTGAAGCAGCAAATCCAGAATCTGGGCCTGTGAAAGAATATCAATTGAAGAGGTCGGCTCGTCCAGCACGACCATGCGCGGCTCAACCGCCAGGGCGCGGGCAATGGCCACCCGCTGGCGCTGCCCGCCAGAAAACTCGTGCGGATATTTGTAGAGTCCGTCACGGGGCAGACCAACCATTTCCAAAAGGTCTTCCACGCGTGAAACAAGCTCTGCCGCAGAGATCTTCTGGTGCACCACCAGCGGCTCGCCCACCACATCGCGTACCAGCATACGCGGGTTAAGCGACCAGAAGGGGTCTTGAAAGACAATTTGAATATTGCGCCGCATTTTCCGCAGGGTCTGCTGAGAAAGGTGGGTGATATCCAGCCCGTCAAAAGTGATTGTGCCATCGGTCGGGTCTTCGAGCCGCAGCAGAACATTGACCAGCGTGGTTTTTCCACAGCCCGATTCGCCCACCAGCCCGATTGTTTCACCGGGGTAAATTTCCAGGTCCACGCCGTCTACAGCTTTGACCCATTTTTTAACGCGCGCAAATGCATCAGAGCGAACAGGGTAATATTTCTTTAAACCTTTAATTTTGACCAGGGGTGTGCTCACTGTTCGCCTCCTTGGGCCACAAAACAGGCGGTCTGATGTCCTTCTGCCGGCGAGAGGGCCGGTTCTTCCTGCGCGCAGCGGTCGATGGCGATCGGGCAGCGGGCATAGTACAGGCAGCCTTTGGGCGCTTCAGGACGAATTAACGTAGCCGCGAACTTTAGCTTTTCTGATTTATCGCGCGGAATCGCCGAGATCAGCGCATGTGTGTAGGGGTGGCGGTTGTGACCGATGATCTCTGCGCCCGGGCCCATTTCAACAACCTTCCCGCGATAGAGAATGCCGATATTTTTACAGATGACGTTGACCAGGCCCATATTATTGGCAATGAACAGAACACTGATGTTAAGATCTCGTTGAAGCTCATCCATCAGCTTCAAAATTCCGGCCTGAATCGTCACATCCAAATTGCGGGTGGGTTCATCGGCAATGAGAAATTCTGCCCCGCAGGAGAGCGCTATCGCGATGATGACGCGCTGGCGCTGACCGCCGCTTAATTCATGGGGGTACTTTTGCAGCGTGCTGGCGGCATCGGGCAATTTGACCATTTCGAGCGCCTGGATGGATTTCTTCTCCAGCTCTTTGCCGCTTACCGCTTGATGGCGTTGCAAGACCCGGCCGATCTGCTGCCCCACGGTGAATACCGGGTTTAAGGTGGACATTGGGTCTTGGAAAATCATCGAAATGCGCTTGCCGCGATAGTGTTCGCGCATCTCTTTCTGGCTTTTTTCAAGCAAATTAATGCCGTCAAACCAGATCTCACCGCTGCGGATTATGGCCTGCGGGGCCGGCAGCAAGTTGAGTATGGTCAGAGCCAGCACGGTTTTTCCGGCGCCGCTTTCACCCACCAGACCAAAGGTCTCACCGCGGTCAATGGCCAGGTGTTCGATGTTGAGGGCGGTTTTTTCTCCTTCAAATGTCCTGAAGGCTACATTTAGATGATTCACTTCAAAAAATGGTTTCATGGGGCCCCTGCTCCTTAAAACTTTCTGGTCCGGGGGTCCAAAACTTCGCGGACGCCATCACCGATCAGGTTGAATACCAGCACGGTGATAAAAATCGCCATGCCGGGGAAGGTGCTGTACCACCAGGCGTTAAGAAAATAAGTGCGGCTGGTGGAGATGAGCAGCCCCCATTCGGGGATGGGAGGTTGAGCGCCCAGCCCGAGGAAACTTAAGGATGCAATGGTCAGAATCACACCGCCCAGATCCATTGAGGCTTGCACAATCACCGGCGCGAGCGTATTGGGCAGAATGTGCTTGAAGATGACCTGTGAGCGTGATGTGCCAATGGCCAGCGCAGCGCGCACAAACTGGCGTTCGCGAATTGAGACTGCCTGCCCGCGAATGAGACGGGTGTACCAGGGCCACCACGAAATTGCGATGGCGATGATTGCATTGCGCAGATTGGGACCCAGAAAGGCCGAGATGGCAATGGCCAGCAGCAGCGGCGGGAAGGAGAGAAATACATCGGTGATGCGCATGATGACTTCATCCACCACCCCGCCCAGGGTTCCGGCGATGGCGCCGAGTGGCACACCGATCAGCAGCGATACGGCCACGGCGATCACCGCGGTTTGCATCGAGATGCGCGTGCCGTATAAAACGCGCGAGAATAAATCGCGCCCCAGTTCATCGGTGCCAAACAGATATTTGGCTGAAGGGGGTTGGAGTTTATCTATCGGGTTGGTTTCACGGGAGATATGCTCGGGGTAAGGGGCGATTAGCGGGGCAAAAATTGCCACCAGCACTAGCAACAGCACAATGAGCAGTGAGACAAACTGCAGCCCGTTGCGGTTGAACAGATAGAGCGACTGGCGAAGCTCTTTGATTTGCGGCTGAAGCGATTTGAGGAAGTCTTGAATTCTTTTCATGATAGCCTCCTCATACCCTGACCCGTGGGTCCAGGGCGACAATGATATCGGCGATCATGTTGAGAAACACGTAAGCCACAGTAGAAAAAATGGTTACGCCCATGATCGCGGGGTAGTCCAGCCCGATTACCGCCGTGGCGATATAGCTTCCGATGCCGGGCCAGGCAAAAATCGACTCGGTCAAAAAGGTATTTACCAGGGTGTAACCGACCGAAAGCGCCACAACGGTGGAGGTGGGCCCAAGAGAGTTCTTTAACCCATACGACCAGACCACTGTTCGTTCTGGCAGCCCGTAAGAACGGGCGGCGGTGATGTAATCTTCGCCCAAAATTTCAAGCAGTGCCGAGCGGGTCATGCGCGCCACCAGACCAATGGGATACATGGCTATGGTGAAACCGGGCAAAACCAGGTGCCAGAGCGCATCCCAGAAGATGCGTAAATTGCCGGTTAATAGAGAATCGAGGGTAATGAAACCGGTGATGCTGGGGATATCCATGGTCAGTTTAATTTCGGTGCTGAGCTGGCCGCCCATGGGAAGGATTCCAAGAATGCGGAAAAACACAAGCTGCAAAATTAACCCGATCCAAAAGGTGGGCAGCGAGACCACCCCCACCGAGAATAACCGGCTGAGGTGATCGACCATTTGATCTTTTCGGCGGGCAGAGATGACGCCCAGCGGAATTCCGACCAGCACTGCGGCCAGCGTTGAGATTGTGACCAG
>CAZQLE010000208.1:0-6429 GCA_964593905.1 uncultured Anaerolineaceae bacterium
CGCGAAAAGCTCTCGCCCGATAACCAGCAAAGCCTCGAAGCCGCCTTCCGCGCCGCCCACGAGTTTGCCGAGGAACCGCGCGGCTGGCTGGTGTTGATCGGCGGTTACGGGGTGGGCAAGACCCATCTAGCCGCCTCCATCGGCAATTACCGCCATTCGCTGGACGATTCACCGCTGTTTGTGGTTGTGCCCGATCTGCTCGATTATCTGCGCGCCACCTTCAGCCCCACCAGCGCCATGTCCTACGACAATCTGTTCGACCAGATCCGTTCGGCCAAGCTGTTAATTCTCGACGACCTGGGTGTGCAAAGCGCCACCCCCTGGGCACGCGAAAAACTGTACCAGATCTTCAATTACCGCTATAACGCCGAACTGCCCACCGTAATCACCACGGCCGACAGCCTGAGCGAGATCGACCCGCGCATCCGCAGCCGCATGTTGGACCGCCGCCTGTGCCGAATTCTGGGAATGGACGTGCCTTCGTATCTTGTCAACGCCATGCCGACCGAAAAAACGCGCAAGGGCCGAAAACCGGTCGGAAAATAAAACCCGGACCGCCCAACCGCTGAGGATAAAAACCTCAGCGGGCTAAACGACCGTTCGTTTGGAATGAATATGACCCCTCTTACCCATCCTGTCATCGAAACGATGCAGCAGCGGTTTTCGTGCCGCATGTATCGCCATGAACCCATTGCACCCGAAGCCATTGCCCGCCTGGAGGCTGCCCTCCGGGGGGTGCAAACCGGCCCCCTGGGCGCCCCACTGCGCTTTATGCTGGTCGCCGCGGGTGCGCAAGACGTCGGGGCGCTGCGCGGTCTGGGAACGTATGGAACCATCAAAAACCCTGCGGGGTTCATTCTAGGTGTGGTCGGGCCGGGTGAAAAGAACCTGGAAGATTTTGGCTACGGGATGGAAAGCCTGGTTTTGCAGGCCACCGGGCTGGGGCTGGGCACCTGCTGGCTGGGCGGTTTCTTTGCCAAAAGCGCCTTTGCCCAAAAAATTAAACCCGGCGCAGAAGAAAACCTGGCAGCGGTCATCGCCACCGGTTACCCGCTGGAAGAAAGCCGCGCGCACGACCTGATGCGCAAAGCCAGCAATGGCGATTTCCGCCTGCCCTGGAAGAACCTGTTCTTTAAAGAACACTTTGATCAACCGCTTTCCGAATCGGACGCCGGAGCTTATGCGCAGCCGCTGGAGATGGTGCGGCTGGGGCCTTCAGCTTCAAACAGGCAGCCCTGGCGTGTCCTTCAAAAAGACAATTGTTTTCATTTTTATTTGCAGCGCAGGCCCGGTTATGGCAAAGGCTCGCTGTCGTTCAGGCTGTTACGCCTGCCCGATCTCCAGCGGGTCGATCTGGGCATTGCCATGTGTCATTTTGAGCTGGCCGCAAACGCAGCCGGGTTAAGCGGGCGCTGGGTAAACCAGAACCCCCGGCTTATCAGCAGCGATTTGCCGGTGGAATACAGCATCACTTGGGTTTCGGCGCATTGAACTCTTAAAAAGGGCGTCAGCAGCGGCCGGGGCTGGGTTTTAAGCCACCCTGCGCCGGGGTCTTCAATTTTGTAAAAACCGTGTGAAACCGCTTTAACACCTTGACGGAAGGCCTTCCCAAACGTACAATCAAATCACAATTCAATAAATGCTTGCAGAACGCCCCTACCCCCGGAAGGGAGGGCTTAAAGACGAAACCGGTGCAAGTCCGGTGCTGACCCGCAACTGTAACGCTGATCCATTCAGCGAAGCCAGGTCGAACATTCTGCCAGCGTTCTCCACACCCTCGAGGCAAGGAGGTGAGGACCTGCAAGTTGTCCCTTTGACTGCACCCGCTCCCTGACTCTTCCGACAGGGAGCGTTTCATTTTTATCGGAAGAGAAGCTGTGTTTTTGCTGCTCAATTGAAACCCTCATCCATTTAATGAATTAAGGAAAAATCAGTGAAACGTCTGTTCTCTTTGCTGCTCGTCATTCTGCTGCTTGGCGCTTGCGCCCCGGCAGCGCCCACAACCGCACCTGCCGGCCCGATCATTTTCACTGACGGCGCCGGAAAAGAAGTTAATCTGACCGCCCCGGCGACAAAAATTGTCTCGCTTGCCCCGTCGAACACCGAAATTCTCTTTGCCATCGGCGCCGGTGACCGGCTGGTCGGGCGAGAAGACTACTCCAACTTCCCTGAGGAAGGTGTCAAAGACATTCCCTCCATTGGCGGGTTGGATGGCAAACTGAATCTGGAAAAAATCACCAGCCTGCAACCCGACCTGGTGCTGGCAGCCGAGATCAACACCCCCGACCAGATCAAAGCTCTGGACGATCTGGGGTTGAAGGTGGTGGTGTTAAAAAACCCGATCGAGTGGAACGGCCTGTATGAAAACATTAAACTGGTCGGCAAAGCCACCGGGCAAGATGCCGCCGCCGAAAAACTGGCCGGCGAACTGGCCGCGCGCGTAAAAGCGGTCACCGATGCCGTATCCACGGCCGAAGCCACCCCGGTGGTTTTCTATGAACTGGATGCCACCGAACCGGCCAAACCCTGGACAACCGGCCCCGGCACGTTCATGGATCTGTTGATCAATCAGGCGGGCGGCGTAAATGCTGCCGCCGGAATGGACAGCCCCTGGGGCCAGCTTAGCCAGGAGGAATTGATTGTACAAAACCCCGACTTCATTCTGCTGGGAGATAACCTGTACGGTGGGGTCACCCCCGAACAGGTGGCTGCCCGCCCCGGTTGGGATTCGATCAAAGCCGTTCAACAAAACCAGGTATTTACCTTTAATGACGATCTGGTCAGCCGCCCCGGCCCGCGCATGGTAGATGGACTGGAAGCGCTGGCAAAAACGATCCACCCCGAGCTGTATAAATAAGGATTACCGTTGCGCAAAATCACTGCCCACCCTCTGGTACTGACCGGCATTGTGCTTTTTCTGGCCGTTATTTTAAGCATTGCGGTGGGCAGTGTCTTCATCTCTCCCACCATTCTGGGCGGCATCGTCAAAGCCCGCCTCACCGGCCAGCTATTGCCGCCAGAATGGCTGCCCTTTGACAAAATTGTGTTTTCGCTGCGCCTGCCGCGCACAGCCTTGATGATCTTATCTGGCGCCGGCCTGGCAGGCAGCGGCACCGCCTTTCAGGGAATGTTCCGCAACCCGCTGGCGGATCCTTATCTGATTGGCGTGGCTTCGGGGGCCGGGCTGGGCGCAATTGCAGCCATGTCTTTTGGCTGGGCGCAAAGCCCGCTGGGGATCTACGCCATTCCGCTGGCTGCTTTTCTGGCGGGTCTGATCACCGTCTGGGTGGTCTATCAACTTGGGCGGGTAAACAAGTCGCTGCCCACCACCAACCTGATCCTGGCCGGGGTGGCAGTCAGTTCCTTTACTTCCTCCGTCACCTCTTTAATCATGCTGCGCGGCAACGATGAGATCCGCCGCGCGCTGGTGTGGTTGCTGGGCGGGGCAGCGCTCAGCGGCTGGCAGCCTGTTCTGGCCATGCTGCCTTACACGCTCATCGGTTTAACAGCGCTGTTTTTTATGGGACACACCCTGAATGTGCTCCAGTTCGGCGACGAACAGGCCCGTCAGCTTGGCATTCCCACCGAAACCGTGCGCCGGGTGGTCTTGATCGCTGCCACATTAACCACTGCCACCGCCATTGCCTTTGCAGGCATCATCGGTTTTGTGGGTTTAATCGTTCCGCACATCCTGCGGTTTGTGTGGGGCAGCGATTACCGCCGGCTGCTGCCGCTTTCGGCCATTGGCGGTGCGGCCTTTCTTTTAATCGCAGATGTCATCGCCCGTGTGGCGGCCGCGCCGCAAGAACTACCCGTTGGAATTATCACGGCGTTAACCGGCGCCCCTTTCTTTTTATGGGTAATGCGCCGTTCACACCGGCAATATCTCTGGTAAGAAAGCAGGTTCATATGCTGCGAGCAGAAAATATTCATACCGCTTATGGTGACAAACCAGTCTTAAATGGAATCAATTTACACCTGACACCCGGCAAGATTTTGAGCGTCATTGGGCCCAACGGCAGCGGAAAATCAACCCTGCTGCGTGTCTTATCGGGGGTGCTGCCACTGCAAGCCGGGCATATCTGGGTGCAAAACCGTGAACTGACCCGCCTGTCTGCGACCGAACGGGCGCGCTCCATTGCAGTGGTTCCCCAGGCCATCAATTTACCCCCTGCCTTTACAGCGTTTGAAACCGTTCTGCTCGGGCGAACCCCGCACCTGAACTGGTTTGGCAGCGCTAGCCAGCGCGATCTGACCGCGGTCGAACAGGCCATGCAGCGCACGCAAACTTTTGAGCTTGCCCATCGCCCGGTCGGCGAACTCTCTGGCGGAGAGCAGCAGCGGGTCATGCTGGCGCGGGCACTGGCACAATCGGCCCCCATTTTGATGCTCGACGAACCCACCGCCCACCTCGACTTGCAATTTCAGATCAATTTACTCGAACTGATCCGCTGCCTGGCCCGCGAAGAAAAACTGGCCGTGCTGATTATTTTGCATGACCTGAACCTGGCCTCACGCTATGCCGATAAAGTAGCCATGCTGGTGGATGGCCGCTTAATGGCAGAAGGCAGCCCACGTGAAGTGCTGACGCCCGGTTTGTTAAGCCGGGTTTACCAGGTGCCGCTGCAAGTCCATGCAGTTGGGGCCGGCGGCTTCCCGATGATTACCCCTGCCTGATCCACGGCAGTAACCCAGCTTAAAAACTTAATCACCCAACGAGGACACATGAACTTCCCCACCATCGCCCCGCTCAATGCAGATAGCGCTGCCCGCGCCGCCGCACACCAGGCGCAGCTTACCAAACCCGCCGGAAGTCTGGGAGAACTGGAAGCCCTTTCGATCCAACTGGCCGGAATTTATGGCGTTGACCACCCCAGACCGGACCACAAGGCCGTGATTGTCATGGCCGGCGATCACGGCGTGGCACGCAGCGGGGTCAGCGCGTATCCCGTTGAAGTGACCCCGCAAATGGTGCATAATATTCTCAATGGCGGCGCAGCCATTAACGTGCTGGCGCGCCTGGCAAATGCCCGCGTGACGGTGGTGGATGTGGGCGTGGCAGTCGATTTACCCGCATTGCCTGGCTTGGTACTGCGCAAGGTGGCCTACGGCACCCGCAACATGCTCACCGAACCGGCCATGACCCGCGCCGAGGCCGAGGCGGCCATTAACGTCGGGATCGAGGTCGTCACCGATCAGGTCCACCAGGGCATTAACCTGATCGCAACCGGCGATATGGGCATTGGCAACACCACACCTTCGTCTGCCATCACCGCCCTGTACAGCGGTCTGCCGGTTAAGGATGTGGTCGGCCGGGGCACCGGTGTGGATGATGCCGGTCTGGTGCGAAAAATTCAGGCCATCGAAAGCGCACTGGCGCTGCACAACCCGGACCCGGAAGATGCAATGGATGTGTTATGCAAGATCGGCGGTCTTGAGATCGCCGGCATTGCCGGGGTGATCATCGGCGCCGCCGCCAACCACGTTCCGGTTGTCGTTGATGGTTTCATCTCCACTGCGGCGGCCTTAATCGCCGCCCGTCTGGTGCCCGGCGTGCAGCCTTATATGATCGGCGCCCATCAATCGGTTGAGATCGGTCACCAGACCTTGTTAAAATTACTTCAGCTACGCCCATTATTGAACCTGAATCTGCGGTTGGGCGAAGGGACCGGCGCGGCACTGGCTTTTCATCTGATCGATGCCGCCGCGGCCATTTTGAACGAGATGGCAACTTTTGCCAGTGCAGGAGTCAGCACCCGGGAATGAAATATCTTGGAATGGCTTTTGGCTTTCTAACGGTCTTACCCATTCGCAGCCGGGCTGAATATCAGCCCGGCGATTTGGGACGGGCAGCCGGATGGTATTCAACGGTTGGCCTCGTGGCGGGCCTGGCGGCCTCTGGGATCTGGTGGGCCGCGGCCCATGTTTTTTCTGCCCCGGTCAGCGCCTTTCTGGGGCTGCTTGCCTGGGTGGGGTTGAGCGGCGGGCTGCACCTCGACGGTCTGGCCGATTGCTGCGACGGCCTGCTGAATGCTTCTTCGGCCGAACGCCGGCTGGAGATCATGAAAGACCCGCGCCTGGGCACGTTTGGCGGCGCAGGTCTGGTTTTGTTGCTGCTCGGAAAATATGCCGTTCTGCTGGCTTTTTCAACCGGCCCGACGCCGGTCTGGCTGATTCCGCTGGCCGCCGGCGCGGGGCGCTGGCTGTTGTTGATGGCCGGGTTCCACCCGCAGGCGCGCCCCGGCGGCATGGGGGCCGATTTTGCGCTCGGGTTTCGCCCCTGGATGCTCCCGGCGGCGGCCGTTCCGGTGCTGGCGATTGCCTGCTGGGCGGGCGTTTCGGGCTGGGCCGCGCTGGGCATGGCCGCCCTTGCTGTCATTCTTTTTCAGCGCTTTGCCGCTGCCCGGCTGGGTGGGATCACCGGTGATG
>CAZQLE010000209.1:0-6335 GCA_964593905.1 uncultured Anaerolineaceae bacterium
CACGCAGACTGAAATTGCCAAAGGTCCGCCCTTCATGCAAATGCAGGCTTGAAAGCAGCGGGTGGCTGTGGTCTTCGGTGGGGCGGCGGTAATCGGGGGCCTGAATTTTAACCTTGGAGACCAGGTCGGGGTCTTGCAGCCGCGAGCTGACCCGCCCATCCAGATCTTTCAGATCGAGATTGGTGGTGATGACGGTGGGCAGGCGGTTGACGTAGCGATAATTGATGATCTGAAATAGTTTTTCGCCAGCCCAGGCGGTGGTGTTCTGGGTGCCCAGATCATCCAACACCAGCAGGCGGATATTGCGGATTTCTTCAAAGCGCTCTTCAAAGGTAGCTTCGGGGCTGTCATACGAATAGCGCAGCCAGTCGAGCAGGTCGGGCACGGTGAGGAAGAGGGTGGGCACACTGAGCCCCACGACAAAATTGGCAATGGCTGCCGCCAGGTGGGTTTTGCCGCACCCGTAACCACCCATTAAGAGCAGCCAGCCTTGCAAGCCCTGCGCATATTGCAGCGCCAGGTCGCGGGCGGTGACCAGGGTGTTGTTTTGTTCGGAGCTTAATCCGCCGCGGCCTGCGACCGCAAAACGATCAAAAGTCATATCGGCAAAGGCATCCAGGTTGCTCATGCGCAGAATGGCGCGATGGGTGGCCTGGGTCACCTCTTTCTGGCGGCAGGTGCAAACCTGCGCCTTGCCAAAATCCGGGTCGCCCAGCGGCAGGTCGCGGCGCACGAAACCGATCCCATGACAGATGGGACAGTTGGGGTCACCGGGGTAGCCGCTGTTGGTGCGGTTCTCAGCGCTCGATAAAGTCTGAGAATTCGTCTTCGAAGTATTTGCGCCGATCTTTTTCAGAGTCTCGTCGATTGGTTCCATCTGGACCGTTCTCCTGCCAGGATTTTAAGATCCCTTCCACATAGCGCCAGCGGCGCACATTATTTTGCACAGCGATCTTCATCGCTTTTTCAATCCATCCCGCCGGGTAGGTTTGCTCGGCGTCGCGCAGCATATCTGCAATCAGCGGCGAGAGCGGCCCGATGTTTTCTTCATACAGGCGGAAGATATTGGGCTGTTCGGCCTGCAAACCGGCCGGAAAATGGTTGGCCGTGTCTGGCGACCAGGCGCCTGTCTGGGCGGCCTGAAATGCAGCCCGGCCGCGGGCCGAATTTAAGAAAAATAGCGCTTCTTCCACCCCGGCGCGGCGCGCGAGGGCTTTAAGCAGCGTGCCCCGCAAGACGGCTCTTTCGAGGGCGTCATTCAGGGCGGCTTCACCCTGCAACAGGGGGGTTTTCAGGGCGCGCAACAGGGTTTCGTCATTCAACAGTTCGGGGTGGGTCAGGTAGCGCACATCACCCTGCTGCTGGTTCAGATGCCAGATGGCATACAGGGTCAGCTTTAACTCTCCCAGATCATCGATGAGTGGCAATAGATCGCTAAAAAAGGATGTGGGTAGAGGAACCGAGGTTGACTTGCCTGCCGGAAAACCGGTGAATGCGCTCATTGTAATTTTTTTACCTTAGCGCGGCATCATGCTGGCGGTGGCGGCGTTATCAAACCGCGCCAGTTTATTTAAGAAGACCAGTTCCACCGACCCCACCGGGCCATTGCGGTGTTTGGCCACAATCAGTTCGGCCAGGTCGCGGTTGGGGCTTTCTTTCTCATTGGCATCGGGGCGGTGGATGAACATGACGATATCGGCATCCTGTTCAATGGAGCCGGATTCGCGCAGATCGGAAAGCACCGGGCGTTTATCCTGACGTTGCTCTACGGCGCGCGAAAGCTGGGCAGCCGTGAGCACCGGTACGTTCAGCTCACGGGCCAGCACCTTCAGGTTGCGCGAGATAAACGAGACCTCTTGCACGCGGTTGTCGTTGCGCGTGTCGCTGCTCATGAGCTGCAGATAGTCTACAATGACCAGGTCAAGGTGCTGCTCGAGGTGCAGCCGGCGGCACTTGGTGCGCAGCGCCATGGGGGTGATGGCAGGGGTGTCATCCAGATAGATGTGGCAGTCGCCCAGCACTTCGATGGCGTGGGTGAATAGCGGCCATTCGTCATCGTTCAGTTTGCCGGTGCGCAGGCGCTGGGTGTCGATGCCGGTTTCTTGCGCAATCAAACGTTGCACCAGTTGTTCGTTGGACATTTCCAGCGAAAACATGGCGACGTGCTTCTTATGCTTTTGCGCCGCGTTTTTTAAAACCGAAAGCATAAAGCCGGTCTTACCCATGCCTGGGCGCCCGGCGACAATCAGCAGGTCTGATTTTTGCAGCCCGCCCAGCAGTTTGTCCAGGTCGATCAACCCGGTTGGAACACCGTAGATTTCATCGGTGCGCCGCGAGAGCTGGTCCACCCGATCGTACACATCACTGAGCACTTCCTGAATGGGTTGGACATCTTTTTTGGCGCGCCGTTCGCTGATGCCAAAAATCGATTTTTCGGCCTCGCCCAGCACGGTATCAATGGATTGTTTTTCATCATAGGCCAGTTTGGCCAGATCGTTGGCGGCCGCCAGCATACGGCGGCGGATGGAGGTATCTTGAATGGAGCGGCCGTACGCCTCGGCGTGCAGTGAGGTGGGGGTCTGGCTGATCAGCGAAGTGATATACGACTCGCCGCCCACCTCATCGAGTTGGCCGCGTTTATCCAGCGCTTCGACCACGGTCAGAAAATCGATCGGGGTGCGGGTTTCATGCAGCCGGGTAAATGTCTCCCAGATAAAGCGGTTGCGGTGAATGTAAAAATCATCCGCATTTAAGAATTGGGCGACATCATAATAGGTTTCGGGGTTGATCAAAACAGCGCCAAGCACGGCTTCTTCAGCCTGACGGCTGTGAGGCTGCCCCTGCAAAGAAGGCGAGGTATTGATTTCTTCGTAAGGAATCTGGTCCGTCATCTGAGCTGCCTGGATCGAATAAGGATGAAAGGGCGGGTGGTTAAGAAGATTACATCCGATTAAAAAACCGGGGCGGATGGTTCTGCCCCGGCGATTTTCTGCCTGTTACTTGCCTGGTTTCGTGTCGGGGTCGGGTTCGTCGCCTTCGTTTTTCTTCGAAGACCCCGATAAATCGTCCAGATCCAGGTTTGAAAGAAAATCTTCAAATACCGAAAGCCGGCCTTCGCTATCCGGTTCTTCAGCGGGGATATTGGACAGCGGGCCCGGTTTTTCCTGTGAACCCATGTCGCGTTCGGGGATGATCCCGGCGGTATCCAATACCTCTTCGGCAATCAAGATCGGCACATGCGCCCGAACGGCCAGCGCCAGGGCGTCGGAAGGACGCGAATCGATATTGAGGGTATTTCCATCAACCGATAAAACCAGATTGCCATAGAATACATCTTCCCGCAAAGAGAGCACCTCCACCCGAATCAGGCGGGCATTCAGGGTGTTGAGTATGTTTTTGACCAGATCATGCGTCTGGGGGCGGGCAACCTCAATTTCTTGCAGGGCGATGGTGATGGCTTCTGCTTCATATGGGCCGATCCAGATGGGCAGATAGCGTTCAGCATCAACCTCGCGCAGCACGACAATGCGCTGTTGATTTGTCAGGCTGACCCGCACACTGTCTATCACTACTTCAACCATTCTGGACATAACAAAACCTCGCTTCTTGGATTGGTGACCCAGTATGGCTTTATTCTAACACGGCGGTATCAGCGATGCAACTGAGTGTAACGGGCATCAGCAGGGCTTTCGCAAAGTCCGGCGGAACCCCCGGCCCTCCCGGCGGCTAAAACCGCGGCGAAAACCGCGCCGCGGGGGCTTTCTGTTGCCCTGGGCGGTTGTTTAATTTCTCCAGTACATTTTTTTTGACACCAGCGTTGGTCTGGCGTTGTGTTGCTGTAAGGAAGTTGTTTGTTAAGATTCGCTTTTCTTTTCTTAAGATTCGTGTATAATAACCACACGCTGCAATAAATCCGGCGTGTATTTATCGGAAGCGTCGAGGGGTAGCCATTACGTTATCCGATCACGGCCAACATCGACCCGAAAGGCTCCGCGATAAGAAAAATTGTGCGGCTCCGGTTTTTAATCGGAAGTCATGATTGTGCGTCTATGGTAAGAAAGGATACGGAAATCGAGTGATTGACGGAAAGGCCACCATACTTCTTATTGAAGGTAAACGGGCAGAGCGTCCGTCATTCTTTGTTGGTTTAACCCGGAAAGGTTTTGATGTGGAAGTGGTCTCCAGCGGCAGCGCGGGGCTGGATGCCCTGGAGGGCAAACACCCTGACACCATCCTGGTGGATGCCGCCTCCATGCGCACCAGCGGCAAGCGAATTTGCCAGTCGCTGCGCCGGAAATCGCCCCATACCCCGGTGGTTTTAATTGTGGACCAGAACCAGAACGATGTGGATAAAAATGACGCAGATGTGGTTCTGGCGCATCCCTTTACCTTGCAAAAATTACTCAATCGGCTGCGCCATTTGCTGCCCTCTGAAGAAAAAGACCTTCAGCAGGCCGGCCCGCTAAAGCTGGATGTCGAGCAGCGCTGGGTGCGGTTTCAAAACAAACAGGTCAGCCTGACCCCGCGGCTGGTAACGCTGCTTAAAGCTCTGATGGACCGGCCGGGTGAGGTGATCGACCGCGAAGAATTGTTCCGCATGGTGTGGGAGACCGGCTATACCGGCGATACCCGCACGCTGGATGTGCATATCTCGTGGCTGCGTCAGGCGCTTGAAGAAGACCCCCGTCACCCGCGCTTTATTAAGACCGTGCGCGGGGTGGGCTACCGGCTGGATGTTGAGTCTTAACCTGTGCATTTGCCCGGCTTGACAAGCAATATTCGGGCTGGGTATAATCCAATTTACAAATGAAATAACTGCTTACCCGGGAACCAGTATCCGGAATGCCTTTCAGAGAGCCAGCGGACGGTGCAAGCTGGCAGGCTAATCGGTGAAATCCATCCCGGTTGTCCGTTTCAAACGGACAGGCTGTCTTCGCAGGGGCTTTTGCCGTAAGAAGACCGGTTGGGACCGTTACCCCTTTTGAGGCCAGGTATTCAAAACCCTGGTGAATGCAGGTGGCACCACGAGCGCCCCTTCGTCCTGCTTCGGCGAATGGGGCGTTTTCTATTATTTTGAGGAGGAAGCCATGATAGACATTGCACTGGTTCGTGAAACCCCCGATGTGCTGCGCGATGCACTGCGCAGCCGAAATATGGATACCAGCGTGGTGGACCAGGCCGTGGAGTTGGATCAGAAACGGCGCACGCTTTTGACACAGGCTGAGACATTGAAGGCTGAACGCAACGCGGCTTCGAAGGAAATTTCTAAAATGAAAGATCCTCAGGAGCGGCAGGCCAAAATCGATGCCATGCGCGAAGTCGGCGATGCCATTGCAGCGCTGGATGAGCAGGTGAAAACAGTCGATGATCAGCTTACCCAGCTTGTGGCGGGCATTCCCAATTTGCCCGACCCAACCACCCCACAGGGAAAAGACGAGCACGATAATTTGGTGGTGAAGACGGTGGGTGACCCAAAAACCTTCGCTTTCACCCCGCAGCCCCACTGGGACCTGGGCCCCAGACTGGGCATCATCAACTTTGAGCAGGGTGTAAAACTGACCGGCTCGCGGTTTTATGTGCTCAGCGGTGCGGGTGCGCGTTTGCAGCGTGCGCTGATCGCCTGGATGCTCGATCTGCATGCCCGCCAGGGATATACCGAGAAATATACGCCCTTCATGGTCAAGGCCCAGACGTTATATGCTTCGGGCCAACTGCCCAAGTTTGTGGATAATCTGTATCACGACGCTGAAGAAGACCTGTGGATGGTGCCGACCGCCGAAGTGCCGTTGACCAGCCTGCACGCCGATGAAATTCTGGATGAAGAAAAACTTCCGCTGCGCTACACGGCCTATACGCCCTGTTTTCGCCGCGAGAAGATGAGCGCCGGGCGCGATGTGCGCGGCATTAAGCGCGGTCACCAGTTTGATAAGGTGGAGATGTATATCTTCTGCAAGCCGGAAGATTCGGAAGCCGAACTGGTGAAGATGCTGGCAGATGCCGAGCAGACCTGCCGCGACCTGGGGTTGACCTACCGCGTGGTGCGGCTGTGCACCGGCGACCTCGGCTTTGGCGCGCGGGTAACCTACGACCTGGAAGTGTGGGCGCCCGGCTGCGGCGAATGGTTGGAGGTCTCATCGGTTTCGAACGTGGGCGATTTTCAGGCCCGCCGGGCAGCGGTGCGCGCGCGGGTTAAAGGCGGCAAACCTTACCTGGTGCATACCCTGAATGGCTCGGGGCTGGGGCTGCCGCGCACCCTGATCGCCGTGCTGGAAAACTACCAGCAGCCCGATGGTTCGATTGTGGTGCCCGAGGTGCTGCGCCCCTGGATGGGCGGC
>CAZQLE010000210.1:0-6191 GCA_964593905.1 uncultured Anaerolineaceae bacterium
GGTCTGTAACACGCTGCCCGCCGCGCATTTGCATTACGGCTTCATAAACCCGGTCGCGGGTTAAACCGGCCCCTTCCAACAGGCGCGCCGCCGGGGTGTTGCGTTCGCTCAAGATCGCCAGAAACAGATGCTCGGTGGAAATATACTCATCTTTCAGACGGCTGGCTTCTTCATTGGCCAGATCAATAATTCGTTTCACGCGCGGGGTGATAAAAATTTGCCCTGCGCCGCCCCCAAAGATGCTGGCTTTGGGGCTGGTACGCAGAATATAATCCAGCCGCTCGGAAATCGCATTGGGGTCCACTTTTAACAGTTCCAAAATCTGCGGAATCACACCCTGCGGCTGCTCGATTAACGCCAACAAAATATGCTCGGTATCAATTTGATTGTGCCCGTAGCGCTGAATAATTTCAGCTGCACGTTGTGCTGCTTCCTGGGCACGCTCGGTAAAACGATCAAAACGCATCATGTCGTACCATCCTTTATCCGGTCCAAATGCGAGCCGTTGCAGGGATTATAACTCGCATGATTTACAAAATAAGCGGTTCGTATTAGAACTGCATAAGAACTTTTCTTTAATTATAGTACATTCACCCGCCGGGCGTTTTTACAGCGGGTGTTTTCCTCTGTCCAACACAAATGCTTTCTCCCTATCGAATACGGCATTTCGCAAAGTAGTTTGCATTTTCCTGGGGTTTGGGGTACCCCCCGGCGGCGAAAACCGCGCGCTGTGGGGGGGCTGCTCGAAAATTTAAATCCCCATTTTTCAGGTTACGCGCTACAATAAACATATGACGGCAATCACATTTGCCACCTCACACCCCAATTTGCGACCGGTAAATGTCCATGCCGATTTGGATCAGATTGCTGACCTGATTGAAGTCTGTTTTGGTGAGCAAATGGATCCGGACGGCCGGGAATACATCCGTCATCTGCGCCGCGCCGCACGAGATAGCGGTTATCTGCGCTGGGTGCGCGGTGCGCACGAACGTGTCTCACTGCCCTTGCACGGGTATGTCTGGGTGGAGGGGCGCCGAATTGTCGGCAATTTAACCCTGATTCCTTTCATGGTGGGCTGGTCATGGTATTACCTGATCGCAAACGTGGCCGTTCACCCCGATTTTCGCCGCCGCGGAATCGGCCGCGCGCTCACCCTGCGCGCGCTGGATCATATTCGCGAACACGGCGCCTCCAACGCCTGGCTTCAGGTGCGCGACGACAACCCGACCGCGGTTAATCTTTATCGCTCGCTGGGGATGGTGGAGCGTGCCCGCCGCACCACCTGGCAAAGCATTGCCGCGCCGCCGCCCGCCGCATCCCATTCAGAAATCATCATTCGCAACCGAAGCGCCCGCGACTGGCCGCAGCAGAATGAATGGCTTTTGCACGCTTACCCGGCGGAGGTCGCCTGGAACCTGCCCATCGAACCGGGCGCCTACAAACCCACTTTTCTGCGTCAGGCCTGGAACTTCCTCAACAATCAGGAATACCGCCACTGGTCGGCCGAAGATCAGCAGGGCCGCTTGCAAGGGGTCATCACCTGGCAGCCCAGCCGGCATTATGCAGATAATCTCTGGCTTGCGCTCGACAAGAACGCCCCCGCCGGAGCGGTCACCGCGCTGCTCAGCCATGTTCGCCGCAACTTTTTTGGCCGCCGCCCGCTGCTGCTCAATTTTCCCGCCGGCATGAACGAAGTTCCCTTTTGGGAGGCAGGTTTTGAGGAGCACAATACATTAATCTGGATGGAAATGCCCTTTGAACGCGATAAAATAAACCGATTTTAGACCCATCACCTTCTGGTATTTCGGAGAAAAAAATGAAAAGATTCATCATTAACTTAATTGTCAATGCGGTTGCACTGTATGTCGCGATTGCATTGCTGAATGGACGCGGCATTACACCGCAAAGTGACAACTGGCTGGCGCTGCTCTGGCTGGCGCTAATCTTTGGCCTGGTTAACGCCATTCTTAAACCCATTCTGACCGTGCTGGGCTGCCCGGTGATCGTGCTCACCCTCGGGTTTGGCCTGCTGCTGATCAACACCCTGCTCTTCTGGCTGGCCGGTGCAATCGGCACAAACTTTGGCGTAGGGTTTACGGTGGATGGGTTTATGCCTGCTCTGCTTGGTTCGATCATCGTATCCATTGTTAGCTGGGCATTAAGTCTGTTTTTCGGCGATAAAGACCGCTCGTCGAGCCACCGCTAACCATTTCCCCCTGCCCCAACAAAGAGAGCGGAGGCTGCCCAAAAGCAGCCTCCGCTCTCTTTGTTTTTTTATACCCGAATCACATCAGGGCTTCGGGAAACGGATCAAATAGTTATTACCTGAATCCACCGTCCAGATGCGGCCCTGAGAATCCACCGTGATCCCCACCGGCATACTGAAGTTATCCACGCTTTGCCCCATGCCATTCCAGGTGCGCAGCGCTTCGCCGTCATTGCTGTATTCCATAATGCGGTAGCTCTCCGGGTCGGTAATATACACCTGACCCTGCTCACCCACCGCCAGATAAGGCTTGTTATCCAGTGATTGACCAAACCACCCGTATACCTTCCACTCTTTGGTCACCACATAGTTCCCGTTGTTATCCGGGCTAAAGATCTGCACACGCTGGTTCCAGGTATCGGCCACATACAAATTACCCGCGCCGTCAATTGCCAGGCCCACCGGTTCGTCAAACTGCCCGGCTTCGACGCCGGTCGTTCCAAACTGGGTCACAAACTCGCCCGCGTTGGTAAAAACCGCAATCCGCTTGTTGCCGGTATCGGTCACATACACCCGGTTCTGGTCATCCACCACCACCGAACGCGGCCCCCAGAACGCATCGGGGGCTTCTGCCTGACCGAAATACCCCCACATTTTCAGGAATTTTCCATCGGCAGAAAAACTCTGAATGCGGTGGTTCCAGGTATCGGCCACATACACCGTGCCGTCTTTGCCAACCGTAATTCCCCACGGCTCATTGAAGGTGCCGCCCGGCGCATCGCCCTTGGCTGCATCAGCAAAGGTTCCCCAAGTGTTCAAGAAAACACCCTCAGCAGTGAAATGCTGAATACGGTGATTGTTGGAATCGGCCACATAAATTGTGCCATCCGGCGCAGCCGCCACACCCCGCGGCGATTGGAACTGTCCCTGTCCGGGGCCGGCTGTGCCCACCACCACATCGGGACTCAGGTTGACCACCTTCTGCTCAAACGGGTCGGGCTCAGCTTCCACCAGCGGCGCAGCCGCCGGGACGGTGCCATAGTTCCAGACCTGTGAAGCCACATCCTTGCGGATATAAACCCGCATCCGGCTGGCCGGCTGCCAGGTTTCGGGGCGCAGGGTGGTAGAACCGGTCAATTCGGCATATTGGGTGTAATCACGGTTCAACCAGATATCAAAGATCGCCGCGCGCATCTTGGGGTCAACAATGGCCTTGCCCACCCGTTCCCACGACAGATCAAAATAATCCTGCATCGGCCACCACAGGCGGGTGGTATCAAACTTATAGTAATCTTCGCGCACGATGGGTTCCATCTTGCCGGTCATGGTGTCGGCCGCAATGATCACAGGGTATTCCTGCAAACTGCGGCTCGGCTTATCGCCAAAGAAATATTTGTTGGGATAATCGCGCAGATACCACCAGTATGGATACAGGCCGTCATTATCATACGCGACCTTCAGATCCAACCCGCCCGTGGTGCGGCGTGAGATTTCTTCAATTTGCTTCAAGACTTCCTTCGGACCCGGCGCAGCATGGGCATACACCAGAAACTCTTCTGCGTAGTCATAACGGATGAAAGAGGCATAATAAGCGGTACGGGCGGTCAACACGGCCAGCAGACCAAAGGCAAAGACTGAAAGTAATCGCACGGCCTCTTTTAACGACCACTCGCGGAGCAGCCAGACCAGCAGTCCGGCGCTGACGCCGGTCATAATCAGCGAAAGCAGAAATTGATTGGTCGCCTGCAATTGATCCAGTGTGCTGCCACGGAAAGGCGGCTGGTCACCCAGCACCGAACCCAGCGCAGCCGCCAGAGCCGTTAAAAAGACCGGGATCAACAGCCCCACCAGCAAACCACGCAAATTGGCAATTTTCTTCCATGCAGTTGTATCAACCAGATAGCCCAGCCCCCACCCGCCGGCCAGCGCCAACGGCAAAGCAATATGCACCGTCAGCCAGGGCATTTTTTCTCCGGCCAGGCTGTAAGCCACCAGGGCGGTCAGCGACCAGTAAACCAGCATTCCAAATACAGGGATGCGCGGCAGGGCCTTTTCTGGGTCGGCACCGGCTTCTTCGCCGGCCGCTTCATCTTCAGCGGCAGATGGAGGAAGCAGACCGGGGACCGAAGAAAAGCGCGCATGGCGCACGGCAAAAAACACCCCCACCAGCAGCCCGAGCAGCGCCAGATATTCATACAGGGGCACCTGAATCATACCGTAGTAGTACCACGGCTGGCTGCCGCGGTTAACCCCTTGCTGTGAAAGCCAGTAACCCAGCGAACCGATGATGCCGGTAAAGAAACCCTGCGGGTTGGTGAAGAAGGTTGTATACAGCACCGTGAAGATGGTGTAAAAAACTGCCGCGCATTTTAGCCACAATTTAGCGTTCCACCACAGACCAATCGCCACCGAAATGGCAGCCATCACGGCCAAAAAGATCCCCGTAACCACCATCCCCGAGGTGGAATAATCCAACGGGTCAAAACCCGCCATTTTTATCGGGAAGGCGGTCAACTGGGGCAAAATTAACGTGCCGACCACGATCAGCAGATCAAAAGCCCGCAGTTTGCGAATATTAAGCCAGCCCAGGTTGCGCACCAGCAGCACAACCGCAAGCACCCCCAGCACCAGGGCTGCCAAAACAGCCACTGCTTCGCCGTATAACTGCGGCGTCCACTGAATCCCGGTGGCTTCAGCAGCCGTTGGGCTGGTTTGCGCAGGCAAATTGGCTGCGCTCTCCGGGGCGGTCGCAACAACGTTCTCCGCATTCCAGACCGCCAGCCCCAGCGCCACCCCCAGCAAGGCCAGCGCAATGATCACCAGCAGCGTAAAGCGTTTTTTGGTATCACCGTTCGTCCACGGGATCCGAACGACACCCTCCAGAAACAGCACCCCCACAAATAGCAGATACTGCGCCGTATAAATAAAGGATGTTTCTTTGGTGGCAAAATGCAGCGCCGTAATGATGGTTACCAGGAACAGCGAAAAACGGTCGCCTTTTTCAAGATAACGCATCATGCCAAACAAGAGCAGCACACCAAACAGTTCGATAAAGCCTTCGTTGCGCACATAACGGCCATAGAATAATAAATAGGGCGAAATGGTAAACAACAAACCGGCCAGCAGCGCCCCGCTGCGGCCCAGATAGCGCCTGAACCCGAACAAGACAAACGCAACCGCCGCCGTGCTAAACAAGGCCGCCGGCACACGGGCGCTAAAATCATTATCACCCAGCAGAAAATAAGAAAGCGCCACCAGATGAAACTGCATGGGCCCATGCGTCACCGGGTCGTGCCGGTATCCGCTCCCCTGATAAAGATCCCAGGATGGAACGACATGATTCACCTCATCATGGCTCATCACACGCACATCGAGCATTGCAAACCGGCTGATTATTGCCACCAGCAGAATTGCAAGCGCCAGCGCGTTTTCCAGGTTCCAACGCGGCAAAATGGCGCTGAGCGGTTTTTCTAACCATGAAGTTTTTTCAAAATTTGGTTGTGATTCCATAATCCCTGTGACCTTTGATGTTTAATATTTTCCCGGTCTGGAAGGCAAACAAGCCCCATGTTGACAGGAGTTTCCAGGGCAGAGAATTGGGGTCTCTATCGCTGGAGGGCGAGCCGTTATACAACCATCCATTAAACCATTAAAGATGGATTATCACCATAAGTGGGCTATTTGACAAGAGATCAAGGCAGCACCGCCCGAAAGCGATGACGGGCATAGGCGAGAACATCTCCGGCGGGGTTCACCAATTTCCAGGTGGTGGTGTAGGTCTCGGGCAGATGCGGCGCTTTGGACCACACGCTGACCTCAGCCGTCTCGCCGGGCAAAACCCGCGGGCAGCGCACAAACCAGCGCCCGCTGACCACAGTGCCATTGTCAAACACCAGGCGATATTCTTCATTCCACACCGTGCTGCCGGTGTTTAGAAAACGAAAGGTCATGCGAAATTCGCCGTTGATCTCCACCGCATGATAAT
>CAZQLE010000211.1:0-6146 GCA_964593905.1 uncultured Anaerolineaceae bacterium
CGGCCGGGCGGCCAGTTCGGCGGCCAACTGCTCAATTTCATCCAGCCGCGCAGCTTCGATCTGACCCGCGTCGGCCTGACGTGTAATTTCGGGATCGATTGGCAGACGCGTGCTCAGCGGCGCGTTGGCCATTGTTTTTAATTCTTCCAGGTGGCCGGGACCAAAAATTTGGTGGGCGCTGCCGCAGTCGGGGCAGCGGAAAAAGCTCATGTTTTCCACCACGGCCAGGATCGGTACGTTAACCTGTTCCAGCATGTGCACTGCTTTGCGCACCACCATGGCGGCCAGATCTTGCGGGGTGGTGATCAACACTGCGCCGGTCAAGGGCAGATGATGGGTCACGGTCAGCGCCGGGTCTGATGTGCCGGGGGGCAGGTCAACCAGCAGGGTATCCAGCCGGCCCCAGATCACGTCCGTCCAGAATTGCTTGATCAGCCCAGAGATCATCGGCCCGCGCCAGATGACCGCGGTATCTTCAGCCTGAAGCATGAGATTGGCCGAGACCACGCGCACCCCGCTCTTTGCAACTGCGGGGAGCATACCCTGTTCGCTGCCGCGCAGCCCGCCGGTAGGCAGGCCAAACAGGCGCGGAACGCTGGGGCCGGTGATATCGGCATCCAGAATGCCCACTTTGCGGCCCTGGCGCGCCAGGGCGCAGGCCAGCAGGGCAGTGACCGAAGATTTTCCGACCCCGCCTTTGCCGCTCATCACTGCGATCACCTGATCGATGCGGTTGAACTGGGTCAGTTTGGGCAGGGCCGGTTCGGCCCGCCCCAGCAGGGCGCGGCGTTCTTCGGCAGTCATGACCCCAAAGGTGATCTCGACCCCGCTCACACCGGGCAGGGCACTGACGGCCTCACGGGCCTCGGCGGCCATCTGGCTGCGCATCGGGCAGGATGGGATGGTGAGCGCCAGGGTGAAATGGACCTGGCCGGCAGGTGAGATTTTTAGCTCGCGGATCATGTTCAGATCCACCAGGCTGCGGTGCAGTTCGGGGTCGTTGACCTTGCGCAGGGCGTTCAAGATCTCATTGGGTCCGGGCAGCATCGATTAATCTTTCTCGGCCATCAGTTGGGTGTGGTATTGCTGAATGTTTTCAACGGGCGCCGGGAACTTCATTTCAAGGCTTTTCAACGCGTCGATCAAGACCGTTGAAATGACCAGGTTTCGGTACCACTTGCGGTCGGATGGAACGATATACCAGGGGGCCTGGGGTGTGCTGGTGCGGCTGAGCACATCTTCGTAGGCATGGTCATAATCCTTCCACAGCTTGCGCTCTTCCAGATCGCCGGGGTTGAATTTCCAGTTCTTTTCGGGCACTTCAATGCGTTCGATCAGGCGCTCTTTTTGTTCCTTTTTGCTGATATGCAGGAAGAACTTAAAGATCAGCGTGCCTTCTTCGGCCAGGGTTCGCTCAAAAGCGTTGATTTGCTCATAGCGTTTTTGCCACACCTGTTCAGATACCAGGTTGTGCACGCGCACGACCAGCACATCTTCGTAATGGCTGCGGTTAAAGATGACAATCTCTCCGCGGCCGGGGGTTTGCTGGTGGATGCGCCACAGATAATCATGGTCCAGCTCAATGGGGGTGGGAACTTTGAAGGAGGCCACCCGCACCCCCTGCGGATTGGCATTGGAAAAGACATGCCGGATAACGCCGTCTTTGCCGCTGGTGTCCATTCCTTGCAAGACCACCAGGATGCGGCGCTTATGCTCGGCATACAGCAGCTCTTGCAGCGGCTCAAGCGCCAGGCTCATTTTTTCGACGGCTTTTTCTCCGTCGTCTTTGTTGCCCTCAAAATAGCGCCTGTCATCGGGATCCCACTGATCCAAATCAATCTTCTGGCCGGGTTTCACTCGATATGCATCCATATTGCCTGTCTCCTCTCCATGTGATATTTCCATTATACACAGCAACCCGCCGGTTCTTTATTCTATGTGGATGTTTTGTGGAGCGCCGCGCGGCGCTCCACAAAACCTGTCGGGGGGTCAGGGTTTTAGCGGAGCGGGGTGCTGACTGGCCGGGGGCTCTTCATTTGCGATCGGCTGGCTGCGAATCAGGCGCACGGCCGGGTTAGCGAATAGATACTGCGAGGCCCAGTTAACCAGCACAATGAGACGGTTGCGAAAACCCATCAACTGGATCAGATGCACGCCCAGCCAGATCAGCCAGGCTGTAAAGCCGGTGAATTGCAGCCGGCCCAGGCGGGCTACGGCGGCGCTGCGCCCGATGGTTGCCATCAGACCCAGATCACGGTAGATGAATTTTTTTAAGGGTTGGCCGGCCGTCAGCGCAGAGATGTTCCGGGCAGCAATATCGGCCTGCTGCATGGCGACCGGGGCGATCATGGGCAGCGGCGCACCGTTTTGCTCAACACAGGCCGCATCACCAATGATGAATACCTCGGGGTGTGCGGGGAGCTGCAGGGTGGGTCCCACCTTTACCCGGCTTAAGCTGCCCAGCGGCGTATTAAACTGGCCGACCAGCGGGCTGGCCTGAATGCCCGCTGTCCAGATCATCGTATGCGCCGGGATGCTGCCGGAATCGGCAAGCCGGATGGTGCGGCCGTCGAATTCACGCACTTCGGCGTTCAAACGGACTTCGACCCCTTTTTGGGCCAGTGACCGGCCGGTATATTCACTCAGCCCGGGCGGCATGGCCGGCAGCAGGCGCTGACCGGCTTCCAGCAGCAGCACTTTGACCTCGTCGATATGGATCTGAGGAAAATCTTCGCGCAGGCCGGCGCGGATCAGTTCAATGACCGCTCCGGCCGATTCAACCCCCGAGGGGCCGCCGCCCACCACCACCAGCGTGAGCAGCGCTGCCCGTTTTTCGGGGTTGGGTTCACGGGCGGCCTGTTCAAAGCAGTTGAGCAGATGGCTGCGGATCTTTTCGGCGTCGGGCAGTGATTTCAGGCGCAGGCTGTGCTGTGCCAGTTTGTGCCGACCAAAGAAGTTGGTCTGCCCTCCGGCCGCAAAGATCAGATAGTCATAATGCAAAACGGCGCTGCTGGTATGCACTGCGCGGTTTTGCAGATCAATGTGTGTCACTTCGGCCATCTGAAAAACCACGTTTTTCTGGCGGTGCAAGATGGAGCGCACCGGGTAGGCAATATCTTCCGGCGAGAGGCCGGCGGTCGCTACCTGATAGAGCAGTGGTTGAAACAGATGGTAATTGTTGCGGTCGATCAGCGTAATGTTGACCGGGGCTTTCGCCAGTTTGCGCGCAGCGCGCAGTCCGCCAAAACCGGCCCCGATAATGATAAGGTGTGGATTCTGATTGTTTTGACTCATTTTATCCTCCAAACAATAAGACGCCCGCAGGCGGAAGATTGTGAAAAACAGCACTATCTTATTTTATACCAAAATTGTCCGATTTACAAGATGGTGTATAAATCAGATCAAGAGAATCTGTTAAGCAACCGTATGGAACTTTTTGGGGGTTTATTCCGTATACATAATGTAGAAAGCGAATTCGCACGGGCCCCGGTATTTGGCCAAAAGACATAAGTTGAGTCTGGTATTTTGGCGGTATCGAAAACGATTGACCGGGGTTATAAACATTATCAGAAACCCGATAATCTGGTACTGGAACGAAAAGGATCGCTGCAAAATTGACAGAGAGGGTAATTTACACGGAGGTGCAGCATGGCAAGCGGAATGTATGTTGTTGTAGCATTGGTAACGCTGGTTTTCGCCGCGATGAGTGTTTCGGGGCTGGAGAACGAATAAACAGTATGCCTCACAGCGACGCTGAACAGCGGGCGTTTATTTATTTGCTGGCGTTTTAGAGCGGTTTGCCGCAGGGCAAAGCTGTTCCATATTCATCTATCTTAATCTCACCCAGCCGGGTGAGATTTTTTATTCGGGAACCAATTGCCGGTTTCAATCGTCATTAGCCAGATAGCCTGTTTTGCGGGTGTGATTTTGCTGCATACCGGTTCGGGCTGTCTCGAAAAAAAACTTTTTTCTGCGGCAGCCAGACCATTCTCTTGCTTTCTTCCTCGATTGTCCTGAATCCTTGTTACAATCGGGAAGTAGTCTAAACCATTGGAGCTGTGCAAATGAAACCTGAGATGGACCTTGAATTGAGTGAGGAAGCTCTTCCCTCTAAAAAACTTCGTTTTGACTGGACATCGGGTATTTTTTTGCGGCCGCGCCGCACCCTGGCAGAAATCATCCGCCAGGATACCGCGGTTTGGTTAACACCGTTGTTGATCTTGACTGTGCTGGGTATTCTTGCGGTGCTGGTTACCGGGCCGGTGCGCAGCCAGTCGGCGGTTCAAAATATGGTGCAGCCCAACCCTGAAATGCAGCAGTATCTTTCTCCTGAACAGCTTGAACAGATGCAGTCAGGTCTTTCGGTCAGCACCGGGCCGCTGTTTATCTATGGTTTTCCGCTGCTCTCGATGTTGGCCTCAATCTGGCTGGGCTGGTTGTTAATGGGCGGGTTGTTGCACCTGGGGCTGACCCTGACCGGCGGCCGTTCTTCAAACCGCACGGCCCTAAACCTGGCGGCCTGGGCCTCGCTGCCGTTGGGTTTGCGGATGATTGTGCAAACGGCGGCGATATTAATTTCGGGGCGGCAAATTGCGGCTGCGGGGCTTTCTGGTTTTGTCGCTGCCGATCTGGGGCGCAGTGCTGCTTTCTTTCATGCCCTGCTGGCGCGGGTTGACCTGTATCTGTTCTGGCAGGTTGCACTGATAGGGGTGGGGGTGGTTTTGATGGATGGTTTTCTGCGCAAAAAAAGCCTGGCGGCGGCTGGTGTGGTGGTGCTGCTGGTGCTGGTTTTATTTGCCCTGCCGGGGTTTTTGGGCAGCGTGTTGGGCAGCCTGACCTCGGGCGGCAATATGTTTTTTTAGGCTATGAACGCTCAATCATTTATTCAAGCGCAAAACCTCAATAAAACCTTCCAGATGGGAAGGCAGACGGTGGTTGCCCTGGCAGGATTGGACCTTGAAATTGCCCAGGGTACATTTACCGTCATCATGGGGCCATCTGGCTCGGGCAAGAGCACGCTGCTGTATCAGATGGGCGGGCTGGACCGGCCGACTTCTGGCTCGTTGACCGTGGATGGTCTAACCATCGACCGTCTGGATGAAAATGACCTGGCTGTATACCGACGGCGTAAGGTCGGTTTCATCTTTCAGTCGTTTAATCTCATTTCCAGTCTGAATGCCCTTGAAAACGTCGCTTTTCCCATGCGGTTTTCGGGTATTTCCACCTCGCAGCGCCGCATTCGCGCTGTGCAATTGTTGAAACAGGTGGGTCTTGAGAAACGTCTGAGCCATAAACCCACCGAGTTATCCGGTGGTCAGCAGCAGCGCGTGGCGATTGCCCGTGCGCTGGTGAACGATCCGCCGCTGATCCTTGCCGATGAACCCACCGGCAATCTGGATACCAGCAGCGGTATGAGCATCATGCACCTTCTGTCAGAGCTGCACCGTGACGGACGAACGATTGTTGTCGTGACGCACGACCCGCGTATGTTGCATTTTGCCAGCCATGTGATCTATTTGCTGGATGGTATGGCTGTCAGTGAAAGTGAATATCAGCGTGCCAGTGAACTGGTTAATTCTTCGGGACTGGAGGAAAACCCATCGTGATAAAAATTTCCCGACAACTTTTTTCTGTCATTTCTGCCCTGGCGGTTTTAACCGGGGCTCTGGTTCTCAAACCGCTCCAACCGGTATTGGCACAGGTCGATACCGATACCCCCACAGCGACGACCACCACGCCGCCGCCAACGGCCACCGAGACCCCGGCCCCGGTATATGGCTTTACCATTTCTCCAACCAGCAATGAACGCTGGGGGCAGCCGGGAAGCATCATCACCTTTCCGGTGACGGTGACCAATACCGGCGATGCCGATACCATCGGTGTTTCGGCGTCCAGCTCCTGGAATACCTGGACCAGTGTGAACAGCCTGAGCCTGGCGGTGGGCGCTTCGGCCACGTTGACGGTCTATCTTTCAATTCCCGCAGATGCCGATACAGGCGATTCGGCCACCGTAACGGTGTCTTTTACGGGCAGCGGCTCGGCAGAATCGGCCTCATTAACGGCGCGGGCGGTGCCACCCACCGCCACCCCACCCTCGGGCGCAAATCGGCCGCTGATGGTAATTGACAGCTACGGCGGGGGAGAGG
>CAZQLE010000212.1:0-6138 GCA_964593905.1 uncultured Anaerolineaceae bacterium
GGGTATAATAACGTACTTTCATTTACCCGAATTTTTAAAACCGCTCGAGGACCGATGCCAGTTTATAGCCGCGCTGATATTCATCGTTTTTTGGCCGAAGTGCCAGTGCAAGAGACCCCCTTCTTGCTGATTGATTTTTCCCGCTTAAAAGAGAACTGCCGCCGTTTTCGCGCGGCCGTGCCGGGGGGACAGGTCTTTTTTGCGATGAAATCGAATAACCACCCGCAGGTCTTGCAAACGGTGTATGCAGAGGGTTTGAATTTTGACGTTGCCTCGTGGGGAGAAATTCAACTGCTGGCTGAAATTGGGGTGCCTCCTGAGCGGATGATGTTTGGTGCGCCGACCAAGATTCCGCGCGAAATTGAGGCGGCTTATCATTTTGGGGTGCGCACGTTTGCCTTTGACACGCGGCTGGAAGTGGAAAAACTGGCCCGGCTGGCGCCGGGTTCACACCTGATGGCGCGCATGGCGGTGAAAAACGAGGGCAGCCAGTGGCCGTTGGAAAAAAAATTTGGCATGACTTCTGCGCAGGCGTTGGAGTTCATCCCCTATGCGCGTGACCTGGGGCTGACGCCGCTGGGGTTAACGTTTCATGTGGGCTCTCAAAACAGCGATGCCTCTGCCTGGGAAAAGGCACTGCAACAGGTCTCGGGGGTGTGGCAGTCGCTGTGTTCAATGGGGATCCGTCTGCCGGTGATTAACCTGGGGGGCGGTTTTCCGGTGGAATATGACCGCGCGGTGCCCGGTGTGGACGAAATCAGTTGCAGGGCACAGGGTCTGGCAGAAACGTTGTTTGATGCCGAGATCCGGTTCTTTGCCGAGCCGGGGCGCGGCCTGGTGGGAGATACGGGGGTCATGGTCAGCCAGGTGATTAATCGGGCCAGCCGTAACGGGCAGGCGTGGTTGTATATTGACGCGGGGGTCTATCACGGGCTGATCGAAGGGTTGGAATATTTCGGTTTTGAATATCCGGTGATCGCAGAGCGGCAGGAAGCGCCGCTGCGCCCATTTGTACTCAGCGGCCCAACCTGCGACAGCGCCGATGTGGTGGCCGAGCATGCGCTCTTGCCCGAAGATTTAACCCTGGGCGACCGGTTGTACTTTTTGAATTGTGGCGCCTATTCCAATTCGATGGAGTTTTACAACGGCATTCCCTACCCGCCGGTGGTGCCGGTGCAATAGATTTTTGTCTGGTGCAATGCGGTTTGATGCGCAGCGCGCGAATGAATTCGGCGCTCTAAAAACTGCCGGGCAAACCCCATAAAGCGGCTTTCTTCACGCGCGGGCCTGCTGCGCCTTTGGTTTTAAAACCTCGATATGTACAAACCTTATACGTAAATGCCAAAAAGGGTCATTAAGTGGGTATCATCAATAAGATGAAGCATTTGAGCCGGGCAATGTGCCGGTAAAGCGCAGTACATCCATAACTGGTATCGGGGAGGAAAGATGAAATCAAATCATTTTGTACGTCAGATTGCCGTGGTACTGGCGCTGGTTGGAACCGTGGCCCTGAATGCACTGGCCAATATTGTGCCGTTCAATGGTCAAACCACCGGTGAAATTTCGGATCGTTACCCGGTGTTGTTTACGCCGGCCGGATATGTGTTTTCGATCTGGGGCCTAATTTACCTGCTGTTGGGCGCCTATGTGATCTTTCAGGCTTTGCCAGCCCAGCGCGATAACCCGCGGCTGCAAGCGGTTGGATGGATGTTTGTGTTGAGCAGTCTGGCAAATTCGGCGTGGATTGTAGCCTGGCACGAGAATTTGCTCGGTTTTGCCCTGTTGGAGATCTTGATTTTGCTGGCGACGCTGATCATTATCTACCGGCGGTTGGGGTTTGGAAAAACAAGCGTTTCAACAGCGGAACGGTGGCTGGTGCAACTGCCTTTCTCGGTTTATCTGGGCTGGGTAACGGTGGCCACCATTGCAAACGCCACCATCCTTTTGTATGATCTGGGTTGGAATGGTTTTGGAATTTCTGCTGAGATCTGGACGGTGATTGTGTTTGCGGTGGTGGTTTTGCTGGCAGCACGTGTGATGTTGACGCGCCGGGATACGGCCTTTTTGCTGGTATTTGTCTGGGCCCTGGTTGGGATTGCTCAAAAACAGGCTGGCGCGCCGCTGGTGAGCAACGCGGCTCTGGCTGCTGCGGCGTTGACGGCCGGTTTTGCGGCGGCCGGTCTATGGCGCAGTTTCCGCAGCAGGGGCCGCGGGTGAAATCGTCAGACCCGCTTTTGTCTGTTTGGGCCGAAAGAACTTGATCGCCATCCAGCCCAGGGCGTAGCCGGCCACGGCAAAAAGAAAAAGCCAGCGGCCGCCAAATAGATCATACAGGCTGCCAGCGATGGGTGTGCTGATGATGTTGGTAAAGTTGGCCAGTGCCACGGTGAAGATGGCCAGCACCGGGCGGATCTGACCTTCGGGGGTGTGCTGACAGATCAACTTAACCAGTGAGACCGTGTAAAAACTGAATGCAATTCCGCCAATGGCGCGCTCGAAAAATATGGCGGTGATGGAAGGAAACAACAATACCAGCAGACGGGTTGCCCCGGTGAGCGCCAGGGCGGTTAACATCACCCAGCGTGCGCCGCGTCGAAAGATGATTTTATCGGTCCATAACATGGCCGGTATCTCGATTGCGGCGCTGACCATGCTGGCGATGCCCAGCAGACCGGCGCGCGCGCCCAGATCTGCCAGATAGACGGTCTCAAATTGCAAAACACCCGAATTCATCAAACCGGTAATCAACAGCATCAGCGCCACCCCGATGAGCGCCGGGTTTTTAAGAATGATGGTTGAACTGCCTGCTGAACTGCCTGTTTCTGGCTGTGCCGGTTTGGGAACTGAAAAGTGTCGCGGATGAATGTGATGCAGCAGGATCAGGCTGATCACCTGGGTAATTGCACAACCGATAAACCCGGCCAGGAAGCCGTATCTTTCGATTAATACTCCGGTGAGCAGGGTGAGAATAGCCCATCCTAAAGACCCCCATAATCGCACGCTGCCATAGCCCGATTTTGTGCCGCCGCTGATTGCAACTGCCAGCGCATCGCTCACTGGCGCAATCCCTGCCGCCACCAGCGTCCGATAGCCGCCCAGCAGGATGATGCCCAAAAAGGTGTATTGAAATCCCAGCGCCACATAACCCAGGGCGTTGAGCGCCATGCTGATCTGCATAAACCGCTGCGGCTGTGTGCTGCGTTGGATCATCCGGGTCCAGATGGGCGTAGCGACCAGATTGAGCACGGCAAAAATACCCAACACCCAGCCGACCTGGGCACCGCTTAACCCCTGGCGAATATAAAACAGGTTCATAAACGGCCAGATCAACCCCAGACCGCCCATCCAGGTAAAGTAATAACCGCGGATCAGCCAGAGATCGTGTTGGATTCGACGGGTATCAGCGCTGCTCATAGCATTGCATCGAGCACGACGCCTTCTTCTCCCATATTCTCTTGAGATGCCAGCCAGTTGAAAAACACATTCACCACCCGGGCATCAAAATGACGGCCGGTTTGCTCGCGGATATGGTCGCATATTCTTTGCAGGTCCCAGGCTTCACGGTATGGGCGGTTGTGCCGCAGGGCGTCCCAGACATCCACGATGGCAAAAATTCGCGCTGAGATGGGAATTTCCTCCCCTTTTAAGCCAAAGGGATACCCGCTGCCATCCCAGCGTTCGTGGTGGAAGAAAGGAATTTCAAGTGCAGTGCGCAGAAAACTGATCCCGGAAAGCAGATCGTAAGCATAGACCGGGTGTTTGCGCATAATGGTCCATTCATCCTCTGTGAGCGCAGATTGTTTGAGCAGGATGCCATCTGGAATGCCCATCTTGCCGATATCGTGCAGCAGCGCTCCGCGGCGAATATCCATCAGATTCTTCCCCTCAATACCCATCATCTGTGCCAGTGTCACGGTCAGCTCCATCACCCGCACCGAATGGCCCTTGGTTTCCATATCGCGCAATTCCAGGGTGCGCGCCCAGCCTTCAATGGTGGCGTTATAAGCCTGGGTAAGCTCGTTGTTGGCCTGGACAAGGTCTTCAAATAGATGGGCATTGTCAATTGCAATTGCAGCCTGTCCGGCCATGGATTGGAAGAAATTGATCCAGTCGCCGTCTCGTTCGTTAACCTGGCAGCAGAAGACCTCTAAAACACCCAGCACGGTTTCTTTGGCCACCAGTGGCAAGGCTGAATAGGATTTAAAACCCTCCTCTACCCAAAAACCGGCGTCGCAATCGGTCGCATCCACCTCCAGATGATCCGATTGGATCAAGGTCCTTTCACTGGCTACTTTTCCGGCCAACCCTTCGCCGGGGCGTATTTTGCGATGCAGATGCGCGGGTGTTTTGAACCCGAGCGCAGAGAATGTTTGCAGCGTATTTGAATTTTTATCCAGAAGCAGAATATCGGCAGCATTCACATGCAAATGGGCCAGAATCTGGTCCAGCAGAATCCGCAGTGTCGTGCCCAGGTCTAAATTGGCGGTGATGGCCATGTCGACCGAACGCAGGGCTGCCAGGTAAAGCAGTTGTTTTTCAACCCGCGCCTGAATTTGTTTGCGATCGGTGATGTCGCGCGACACGGTCAACAAGAATTGTTCGTCGCCCGAGAAAAAGGTGGAGGCCGATAACAGGCAAGTGATCGGGCTCTGATCTTTTTTAAGAAGCTGAATCTCCAGGTTGTTGATCGTGCCGCCCATTTTCAGCGCCTCTTCCAGAAAGGCAATTTGTTCCTTGCTTTCTACTGCGTGAACTTCCCAGGGTCTTTTGCCGATGACCTCTTCTTGGATGAAGCCCGAAAGTTTCAAGAAGCCTTCGTTCACTTCCACATAAGCCATGTCTGGAAAACGATTCAGACAGATTGCGTCGGGGGTGGTGTGAAATGCGCTGGAGAATTTGTTTTCTGACCCGCGAATGGCCTCTTCCATCTTTTTCTGGCCGGAGATATCCACGGTAACGCCGAGCGCGCCGATAACCCGGTTATGGGCATCAAACAGCGGGTAGGTATGAAAGATGCCGGGGAACTGTTCGCCGTTTTTGCGAACCAGGATGCTTTCACCCTGATAACCCGATTGACCGTTCAAGATGGCTTCGATCATCGCGGGGATCAGATCGATTTCTTTCTGGGTATGGAGCACAGACACCGGTTTGCCGATCAATTCATCGCGCGCGAAGCCGAAAATCTTCTCCCCGCCGGGGTTGATATCCAGAATGTTTGGCGTTGGAGAAGTGTCGGTTACGACCAGGGCCACATTTTCGGCGGCGTTATAAATTGCGCGCAGTTTGGCTTCACTGGCAGCCAGATCAATGGTCTTCTGTTCGACCTGAATTCGCAGGGCGTAGATCCAACCTGTAGAGATTAGCAGAAGAAAAGCAATCACCCCCAGGCCAATTAATAATCCGCGCAGTTGTTCTGAGATTATAAAATGATTGAAGTTGCCAAAATGGCGTTGATAGATGGCTGAATATTCATTTGACTTTTGAATCAGGCTTAGCCCGTGATTAAGCTGGTTCAACAGCTCGAAATTGCCTTTTTTTACCGCAAATCCGTGCTGCAGGGTAATCAGGTCCAGGTTGGCCGAGCGAATATCTGGAATCTGGTAGTGATTGAGAAAAGCGTCAGCCTGAAGACGGTTCAACAATGCACCGTCATACTGCTGATATTTAACCGCCATCAGCCGCAGCGCATCGGGCGCATCACTGACCGGTATCAGATCCAGGGGGGCATCCTTCTGCCCCAGGTAATCTTGCATGGCGTCACCGGAATGAACCAGAATTCGTTTGCCGGCGATGTCATCCAGGTTGTGGATGTCGGATTTTTCGGGCACATATAAATCAAAAGAGACTTCTGCGAAAGGGGCCGAAAAATCATAGACCTCGCGCAGGTTGGGGGTGATGGTAGCCCCAGCCAGCAGGTCTGCCTCACCGCTTTCGACCAGTTTTCGGGCATCTTCCCACGAGACCATTTTAAATTGCAGATTCAGATTGCTGATCTCGGCCACCGATTTGAGAATATCGATGTCAAAACCGGCCGGGTTTCCGGCCGAATCGATATACTGGTAAGGTGGAAAGTCGTGATCGGCGGCAACCACAAGGGTCATCTTCTCTTGCTGGCCGGGCTGAAGATCGGTCAACAAC
>CAZQLE010000213.1:0-6118 GCA_964593905.1 uncultured Anaerolineaceae bacterium
GGGGTGCGCTTTCCAGCGGCACGGCAATATATTCAATTCGCTGGCGGCAGCTTTTGTGAAGTGCATCCATCACAGCCTGCCGTTTGGAAAGCTGCACGGTGATCAACAGGGTTGTGTTGCGACGGCCAAGAAACCCGCCCACGCTGGGCAGTCTCTCGGGGATGATTTTCATCTGTTGAAGCGCGTGTTCTGCGCTGTCGGTGTCTTGCGCCTGAATGACAGCGATGAGCAATGTTGAGTCTGTTTCGTTCATGGCTTCTTCCTCCTTTTAGACTGTTACCGGTCAGGGGAGTGTGATGCGTCTTGGCTCCTGGCCGAGGACAGAGATCGTTTTCCCATTGGGGAATTTGACCAGTGTTTCCGTCGACCGGCGTGTAATCATGATTCCTTTATATTTTACCGTAACAGGCCACGGAAAAGGATGGGCACCTTTTAAAATAACACATTTTGTATTCAATATTTGTACACCCAGGGTTTGCAGAAACAAACCCAGCGGGGCAAAACCTTGCAGGTAGCCTCTTTCGCCCAGCGGGGTGCCTTTTTCGGCATGGTAATGATGGAAGAACCCGCCATGCTGCTTGTAGCTGGCGGCCGCTGCATTCAGCAAATTGGTCAGGAGTGTGGTCGCTGCGGGAAATGCACCGCTGCGGAGCAGGCCTTCGCCAATCAAATGATTCCAGGGCATATCAACCCCGGCTGCGTGCTGCACCCCCGGGCTGACCGGTATGCCGTAGGCTTTGATAAACTGGCCTATGATCATTCTTTTCATGATTCCGGGTTGGAGAAGTTTGTCAGATGCGCCGGACCACAGTGGCAAAAGATGGGTGATATCGTCTTTTGTGTAGTCGATGGCTAAAATCTGGCCGCGGTCTCCTTTGCTCAGACCGCGCACCTCAATTTTTTGAATGCGCACATAGGTAAAGCTGCTGGTTGCATATCCGCGGCCGCCGGCCCAGGCAAAGATCCAGGGCGCAAATTCTTCCCGCACATCCCCTGCGGCGGTCTGGCCCTCGATCACAATTTGCACACTGCGGGTCACGCCTTCGGGGCAAATTAAACGCAGTTGCAGGCGCTGCGGAAGTTTAAAAACCCGGCGGGAGGTAAACAACCCGTCGGACTTAAAGCTGACCACTGCGGCGCCGGCCGGGCTGGTGTGGGTTTGAAAATCACGATACTGGTAACGGTGTGTCTTGGTATCCCACATTTCAGACAAACCGGCTTTTAAACGTTTTTTCCGCCGCGCGATCACAGCCAGCGCAGTTTTATCGTCGAGCTTTTCAGCCATCTTTTCAAGGCTGTCGTATTCGCGATAGAGCATTGCCGTCAGCGCGGGGCTTTCCAGACTGGCGATGTTTACCCCCAGGTTGGTCTCATCTGCATCCCAACGGCTAAAGAGTGGCAGATCTTCGAGACCGGTTTGCAGGGGGTGCTCCCATTCGGGGATGCCATCCTGATCGCGGTCATTTTCTTCCGCAAACCAGTGTTCGGCGCCGGTCAACAGAGCGGGGAACCAGCGCTGCAATGCGCCCTGATCTTCGAGATAGGGGGCCAACTGCAATGCTGTGGTTGCCAGCAGCGGTTGCGAAAGGCGGCGGCTGCGCTGTCCTGCGGGGCCGGGTTGGAAGTCAGGCTTCCCCTGCACTTCGCTGGCAGAAAGAAAGTTCTCAAAAACTCCGGCGGCCAAATCGATCCCGCCGGGCAGGATCAGGCTGTTTAGAAAATAGGCGTCCAGCGCGGTCTGGCCGCTCCAGCCGGGAGGAAAATCGCTTCCATCTCCACGGGTTGAATAACCGGCATCGGGTTGGCGGTTCAAGACAAAAGTGGGGTGTTGAAACCCCGGCCGGCCGGGATGGAACAGGCTGTAGGCCGATCTCTGACTGGCAGCCAGCGCCTGATCCCAATCGGGGTTGCCCGTCTCAATCTCAAGCAACTGTCCCTGATTGAGCAATTCGATGCGCGCCAGATGGCTGTCGTCACACCGGGTCAGCGCACTGCGCGCCTGCTCCAAAGATTCTTCCAGCGTAGTGCAAGAGGCCAGGGCCCAGACAAGGGTTTGTTTTGCCCCCGGTGCAAGGTCAAGGTCTGCTGCAATGGAAGCAAACGGGCCGTTTCCGGCGGTGGTGGGGGCGCCGGTGAGCAGGCAGACCGGGACAAGCCCGCCGCTTTTTCCTTCCAGAAAAAGTCCGCGTGAATCTGTGACCGCGGTCATACTTTCGCCGTTGCTCAACGGGTTCAGCACGGCCGCCCATTCCAGCCGCAGCGTCTGGCTGGCAACGCTCTGGTTCGTGATCGTCAGCCGCCCGGAAATGATGTTGGATGTCTGCACCCAGTATTCACCGGTCAGATGGATGCCGGCGATGGGCAGCGCGGTGAACGCCAGGTAATTTGGATACCAGTGTGTGACCACTGGTCTGCGGTGAAAATGATTGGGGTCGGTTAAGACAATGTTTTTTTGAACCAGGCGTGGGAAAAGGCGCATCCCCCGGGCGCGAAGGCCATAGGTGGTTTGCAATGCAGCCGCAGGTGGTTCACCTGTTCCTGAAGACCACTCCCAGATTTGATCATTGTTGGGATCAAAATCCCCCATCCGGACGTCTGCTGCAATAGGAAAACGATATGGCTGATTTTTCGCCGGTATCCAGGATTTCATAATGATGATTGTAAGGTTTGCAACGCTCATGGTCAATGAAATTGAACACCAATTTTTTAAATCCGGGTTATAACAGGCATGAATGGGGTTTTCGCAAAGAGCCCTGATTTATGCTAGAATTTTGAAGAAGGAATCTTTTATTCTGGTAATCAAAAATGCAAACTGACCCCAAAAATCCTGAAGAACCCAAACCCGGAGAGGAAAAAAACGTTCCTCGTCCGGCTTCACAAGAGCCGCCTACCCAGCCGCGCAATAAGCTGCGAAAATTCCTGGAGGCGGGTGAAGAGATGGAACCCTCGGAACCGGGTATGGATTACCGGCCAAGCACCGGCCAGACCACGGCCGGGTGGTATTCCTCTTTGCCGCATGACCCTGAACCGCCTGAAAAAGCTGCCCCGGCCGGCGATTGGGTTGGAGACCCCGAAGAGCGTTTAACGGGCGATTCAAGCGAAAAGACCCGCGCCATTCCCGCTCAGCCTCCGGCCCATGCCGCAAATGAACAAACCCGCTCTGTGCCGCCGGTCTCACCGCTGGAACAAACGCGCGTCAACCCCGCCCATAGCGCTACACGGCCCTCAAGCAGCACCGATTTGCCCAGGCAGGTGCCGGTGAATGACCCAAATGCCACCCAGGTCACCCCGGCGGCCTACGGCGCTGCGGTGCGGCCCCAACAGCCGGCGCAGCCCCCGCTGCCGCCGACAACCGCAGTCTACCCGCCGCCGGTGCAAACCGGCGCCACGCGCAGCGGCCCTTCAGCCCAGACCCGCGGTCGTTCTGTTGGAACCCGCCGTGTCTCGGCCACCCCGAAAAAAGATGACCCGTTGAAAAAAGCGGGGGGGTGCATTTTGCGGGTGTTGATTGGCATGGCGTTTATCGGGGTGGTTGGTGTTGTTTTGGTGGCCTCGTTTGTTGTGTTTCGGTATTTTGCAATTGCCCGTACCCTGCCCGATATTTCTGATTTGCAGCAGCGCGCCTCGCAGTTTGAGACCACTCGCATTCTGGACCGGAATGGCAATGTGTTGTATGAGATTCTGGATCCACAGGCCGGGCGGCGGACCTATGTTCCGCTGGATAAAATCTCTCCGGCGCTGGTGGCAGCCACCATTGCCACCGAAGACCAGGAGTTTTACGAGCACCCCGGTTTTGACCCGATCGCAATTTTGCGCGCGCTCTGGCAAAATTACACTGCCGGCGAGGTTGTTTCGGGTGCGTCGACCATTACCCAGCAGTTGGCGCGAACCCTTTTGCTGGATAACCCGACCGAGCAAACGGTTGAACGCAAAGCGCGTGAAATTGTGCTGGCGGCAGAGATCACCCGCCGCTATAGCAAGGACGAAATTCTTGAGCTGTATTTGAACGAGAATTATTACAGCAACATGGCTTATGGCATTCAGGCTGCCGCCGAGACCTACTTTAACACCTCGGCAGAAAACTTGAACTTTTCACAGGCCACTTTTCTGGCTGGGCTGCCCCAGGCCCCCGGTGTTTATGATATTTTCACCAACCGCGATGAGACTTTGCGCCGTCACAAGCAAGTGGTGATCTTAACCTACGATTTGAGCCGCAAAAATAGCTGCATTTATGTCAGCAACAGCGAAGAAAAAGTGTGTGTAGACGCCGTGGCTGCCACACAGGCGGTGAATGAGGTAGAGAATTATTCTTTTCAACGCCGCGATCAAGAAATGCGCTACCCCCACTGGGTTAATTACATCCGCGCGCTTCTGGAAACACAGTATGATTCTCAAACCATCTACCGTTCGGGGTTCACCGTTTATACCACGCTGGACCCGGATTTGCAGGACCTGGCGCAGCGGATTGTGAGCGAACAGGTATTCACCCTGGCGGACCGTAATGCCACCAACGGCGCGCTGGTCGCCATTCGCCCTTCGACCGGTGAGGTTCTGGCGATGGTTGGCTCGGCCGATTTTTCAAACGAGGCCATTTCCGGGCAGGTCAATATGGCAACTGCTCCGCGGCAGCCCGGTTCTTCGATTAAACCGCTCACTTATACAGCCGCATTTGAAAAAGGCTGGACCCCCGCCACACTGATCTGGGATGTGCCCAGTGAGTTTTCACCCTCCGGCACCCCCGATGATTATTCGCCCAGGTATATCCCCGAGAATTATGACGGCCGGTTCCACGGCCCGGTGACTGTGCGGACGGCGCTGGCGAACTCTTATAATGTGCCGGCGGTGAAAACGCTGAATTTTGTGGGTGTTTATGACGATCCGAACACCCCGAACCCGGATGGGTTCATTAAATTTGCCGAACGGTTGGGCATCACCACCCTTACCCGGGATGATTTTGGCCTGGCAGTTACCCTGGGGGGCGGGGATGTTACCCTACTGGAATTGACCGGGGCCTTCTCGGTGTATGCCAATGGCGGTAAACGAATGCCGCCGGTGGCGATCACCAAAATCACTGACTATAAGGGTGAAGTGGTTTATGACTATCAGTTCCCGGCCGGCGAACAGGTGGTGCGCACCGAGCACGCCTTCCTGATTTCTTCAATTTTGTCGGATAACGAGGCCCGCACCCCGATGTTTGGCGCCAATTCGGTGCTTAACCTGCCGTTTCCGGTGGCGGCCAAGACCGGCACGACCAATGACTTTCGCGATAACTGGACGATGGGCTACACCCCGGATCTGGCAGTGGGGACCTGGGTGGGCAACGCCGATTATACGCCGATGGTGAACACGACCGGCCTGAGCGGCGCTGCGCCGATTTGGTCGCAATTTATGACCGAAGCGAACACGCGACTGACCGGCGGCAATTACAGCTCGTTCAACCGCCCGCCGGGAATTATGGATAAGGTGATTTGCGCGGTTTCGGGCGCTGAGCCTTCGGAATGGTGCTCGCAGCAGCGCTCTGAGATATTTGCTTATGACCAGCCGCCTCTGGAAAAGAAAGACGATCTGTGGCAAAAGCTGCGTATCGATACCTGGACCGGGCTGAAAGAATCGGCGGTGTGCACCAGCGATTACACCAAAGAAGAATTTGCCCTGAACGTAAAAGATGAGTGGGCGATTAAATGGCTGCGCGAGACCGATGACGGCCGTAACTGGGCGCAGGGCAACGGGTTTGGCGATAATTTGTTTCTGGCCCCCGAACGTGAGTGCCGCGGCGACGACCCCCGGCCGACGATTCTGTTTGCCAATTTGCAGAACGGCCAGACCATCAACGCCAGCCCGCTGGATATTTATGCCGTGGTAAACGCCACCGATAAATTTAAACGCTTCCGGCTGGAATGGGGGCGAGGGGATGACCCCGGCGACTGGAAGACCCTGGTCGATAATTTGACCAACCAGTATCGCACCCCCGAAAAAATCCATACCTGGGATCTGGAAAAGGTTCCGGCCGGTACGGTGACGCTGCGTATTTACCTGGAAAGCAGCGAAGATGGCAAATTTGCCGAACGCAAAATACGCCTGAATATTCAGGTGCCGACCCCCACCCCGACCATTACCC
>CAZQLE010000214.1:0-6107 GCA_964593905.1 uncultured Anaerolineaceae bacterium
AAAGCCGCCGACCAGGCGCTGCAAAACTGGCGCAAGAACCCCGCCCAGGCGCTGCCCGCGCTGACGGGTCTGCCCATTGCGGTCAAAGACCTGCTGGCGCAGGCCAATGTGCGCTGCACCTGCGGCTCAAAAATCCTCGAAAACTTCTACCCGCCCTACACCGCCACCACGGTCGAACGACTGCTGGCCGCCGGTGTGGTGACGGTTGGCAAGACCAACACCGATGAATTTGCGATGGGCTCCTCCACCGAAAATTCGGCCTACGGCCCCACCCACAACCCCTGGAACCCCGCGCATGTGCCCGGCGGTTCGAGCGGCGGTAGCGCCGCGGCCGTGGGGGGCTATCTCATCCCGGCCGCAATGGGCACCGACACCGGCGGCTCGGTGCGCCAGCCGGCCTCTTTCTGCGGCGTCACCGGGTTAAAGCCCACCTACGGGCGCGTCTCACGCTACGGGCTGGTGGCTTACGGCTCATCGCTCGACACCGTGGGCGCGTTTGGGCACAGCGCCGAAGACGTGGCCCTGCTTTTTAGCCAGATGGCCGGGCACGACCCCCGCGATGCCACCACCATCGACCTGCCCGTCCCCGAGATCTGTCTGGATGGCTGCACCGATCTGGCCGGGCTGCGCGTGGGTGTGCCGCAGGAATATTTCATCGCCGGCATTCAGCCCGAGGTGGAGGCCGCCGTGCGCGCCGCCATCGCCCGGCTCGAAGCGCTGGGCGCGCAGGTGCGGCCGGTTTCACTGCCCCACACCGAATATGCCCTGCCGGTCTATTACTTAATCGCCCCGGCCGAGGCTTCGGCCAACCTGGCGCGTTACGACGGCATTCGTTTTGGCCTGCGCCTGCCCGAAGAGCAGATGCTCGAAATGTACCGCAAGAGCCGCGGGGCCGGGTTTGGCCCCGAGGTCAAGCGCCGCATCATGCTCGGCACCTATGCTCTTTCGGCCGGTTACTACGATGCCTACTACGGCCAGGCCCAAAAGGTGCGCACGCTGATCAAACGCGACTTTGAAACCGCCTTTGAAAGCGTGGATGTGATCGCCGCACCGGTCGCCCCCACCACCGCCTTCCGCCTGGGCGAACACACCGATGACCCCCTGGCGATGTATCTGGAAGACGTGTTCACCCTGCCCGCCAATCTGGCCGGGGTGCCGGGGCTGACCTTCCCGGTGGGGTTTGACAGCCGCGGGCTGCCGATTGGGATGCAGTTGATGGGTCCCCATTACCGCGAAGAAGTGCTCTTCCGCGCCGCCCATGCCTATCAGCAGGCCACCGACTGGCACACCCGCAAGCCGGCGCTTTAATTTTTCAACCCAGTGATCAGACCGCGAGCAGACCGAAAAACAAACCCGGTACGCCCGCGGTTTTTTGTCTCAACACTCTAATTTTGGAGGAACCATGCATCTTCCTGAAAACCCGCAAGAACTGCTCACCTGGACCTGGACGCAGTTTGAGCCGCTCTACGCTGCGCTTAACCAGACCGCGCTGACCGCTGAAAACCTGGAAACCTGGCTGCACGATTGGTCACACCTGGACGAGGCGGCGGTGGAGCTTGAAAACCGCCTGTATGTTGCCATCACGCAAGATACCGGTGACGCGGCCAGCGACGCACGTTTTAACCAGTTCATCGAAGATACCCAGCCCAAAATTCAGGCGGCGGCGCAGGCATTAAAAGAAAAACTGCTGGCCTCGGCCCTGCCTGTTCCAGCCGGGTTGGAGCTGGCCGTCGAACACATGCGCCGCGAGGCCGCACTCTTCCGCGAGCAGAACCTGCCGCTGATCACGCAAGAACAGAAGCTCTCCAATGCCTACGCGCGCAAACTCAGCGAACAATCCATCATCTGGGATGATGAAGAACGCACCCTGTCGCAGATGGCGCCCTACCTGCTCAAGCCCATTCGTATGCACCGCGAGCTGGCCTGGCGGCGCATGAACAAACGCCGTCTCGAAGACCGTGAGGCATTGAACGAGCTGTGGGTCAGCCTCTATACCCTGCGCCGCGAGATCGCGCACAATGCCGGGCTGGATAACTTCCGCGACTACCGCTGGCAGCAGCTTCACCGCAGCGACTACACCCCGCAAGACTGTCTATCCTTCCACGAGGCCATCGAGGCCGCGGTCGTCCCGGCCGCCACGCGCATCTACGAACACCGCCGCAGGCAGTTTGGCTATGAAACCCTGCGCCCCTGGGACCTGGACGCCGACCCGCTTAACCGCGCGCCGCTGGCGCCGTTTGAGACCCCCGATCAGCTCACCGCGGGCACGGCCGCCATTTTTAACCGGGTGGACCCCGTGTTGGGCGGTTATTTCAAGACCATGATCGATGAGAACCTGCTCGATCTGGATAACCGCAAAGGCAAGGCCCCCGGCGGATATTGCACCGAGTTCCCCTATTCGCGGCTGCCGTTCATCTTCACCAATGCGGTGGGCCTGCATGATGATGTGCAAACCCTGCTGCACGAGGGCGGGCACTGCTTCCATACCTTTGAATCATCGCGGCTGCCCTATTACCCGCAGACCCAGGTGACCAATGAATTTGCCGAGGTCGCCTCAATGGGCATGGAACTGCTGGCCGCACCCTATCTCGAAAAATCCAACGGCGGGTTTTACACCCCGCAAGACGCCGCCCGCGCCCAGATCGAACATCTCGAAGGGATGATCCTGTTCTGGCCGTATATGTCGGTGGTCGACTCCTTCCAGCACTGGGCCTACACCCACCCCGTTGAAGGCGCCCGGCCCGAACACTGCGATGAAACCTGGACCCAGTTGTGGCAGCGCTTTATGCCCGGCATCGATTACCGCGGGCTGGAAGATGTGCGCGCCACCGGCTGGCACAACAAGCTGCATATCTTCCAACTGCCGTTTTACTATGTTGAATACGGTCTGGCCCAGCTTGGCGCAGCCCAGGTGTGGAGCAATTCGCTCACCGACCCGGCCGGCGCACTGGCCGACTATCGCAAAGCGCTGGCCCTGGGCGGCACCCGCCCCCTGCCCGAGCTGTTCCGCGCCGCCGGGGCCCGCCTGGCCTTTGACCGCGCCACCCTGGCCGCCGCCGTCGAAAAGATTGAAGCCCGCATCGAACAGTTGGAGACCGCCGCCGCCTGAGCGCAGCGCTGAGACTGTTTTTTACAGCCGCGGGCCGTGCCCGCGGCTGTTTTATCGGGGTGTGCGGCCGCCCGCCCCCACCCGCAAAACAGGACTTCCTTAACCACCAAACAGTGATTCCTGGCGCTGGGATTTAACGCTGAATCGCTCTACAATGATAGAATGTAACTATCTGTACGGCCCCAGCCGCCAGAATGACCACCATGTAGGGGTAAATTTACACATTATCCATGCCGGGGAGAGAACCACATGTCTGAAACTTTAAAGATCGCCGTTCCGATGGCCGGTCTGGGTACGCGCATGCGCCCGCTCACCTGGAGCAAACCCAAACCGCTGATCGCCATGGCCGGAAAAACCGTGCTCGACTACGTGCTCGACCAGTTTAAGACCCTGCCCGATCCGCAGAATGTCGAATTTGTCTTTATCATCGGGCCGCAGGGCTGGCAGGTGAAAACCTTTATGGAAGAAAACTACCCGCAGTATACCTGCCATTATGTGGTGCAGGCCGAAATGCGCGGGCAGTCAGATGCGCTGTATCTGGCACGCGAACACCTGACCGGGCCGGTGCTGATGACCTTTTCAGATACCCTGATCGACACCGATTTATCGTTTTTGGCCGATGAAGAATGCGAAGGTGTGGCCTGGGTGAAACCCGTGCCCGACCCGCGCCGTTTTGGTGTGGCCGAGGTGAACGACCAGGGCTACATCGCACGCCTGATCGAAAAACCGCAGGATATGGACAACAACCTGGTGGTGGTGGGGTTCTACTACTTCCGCCACGGCGAAGACCTGATCGCCGCCATCGAAGAGCAAATGCAGCGTCAGATGCTGCTGAAAAATGAATTTTTCCTGGCCGACGCCGTCAACATCATGCTCGCCCAGGGTAAAAAGTTCCGCACCGAACCGGTATCCGTCTGGCTGGATGCAGGCGTGCCCGAGACCGTGCTGCAAACCAACCAGTACCTGCTCGAACACGGTCACGACAACTCAGCCAAAGCCGCCGCAGCCTATTCAGATGCCTGCATCATCCCGCCGGTCTATATTCACCCTTCCGCAAAAATTTCTCATGCCGTTGTCGGCCCCCACGTCTCCATCGGCGAGGGCTGCGATATCAGCGAATCGATCATTCGCAACGCCATCATCTCCGAAGAAACCACCATCCAGCACATGGTATTGGAGGATTCACTCATCGGTCAAAATGTGACGCTGCGCGGACAAAGCGCCCGGCTGAACCTGGGCGACAACTCCTGGACGGTCAGTTAACCGCCGGATTAAAACCCATCTCTTCTGGTTAAAGGAGTACCCTGGATGCGCGAATCCTATCTCTCCAACCGCGTTGCCAATCTGAAGCCCTCAGGAATTCGGAAGTTCTTTGACATTGCTGCGACGATGAAAGATGTCATTTCGCTGGGGATCGGCGAACCCGATTTTGACACCCCGCAGGCCATCGTTGAGGCTGGCGTCGCCTCGCTGCGGCGCGGTGAAACCCATTACACCTCCAATGCCGGGCTCATCGAACTGCGCCGCGCCATCGCCGCCAACCTGGAAAAGCTCTACGGGGTACGTTACGACCCGGCCACCGAGATCATCGTCACCATCGGCGGCTCTGAGGCGCTCTATCTGGCTTTTACCTCGCTGATTGACCCCGGTGATGAGGTGATTGTGCTCACCCCCTGCTTTGTGGCCTACCAGGCCGGGGTGGAGCTGGCCGGGGGCGTGCCGGTGGAAGTGCCCAGCCGCATGGAAGATGACTTCCAGCTCGATCTGGAAGCCGTGCGCGCTGCCATCACCCCGCGCACACGCGCCATTCTGGCCGGTTACCCGTGCAACCCCACCGGCGCAGTGGCCAGCCGCGAAAAGCTTCAGGCGCTGGTGAACCTGGCCGAAGAACACGACCTGGTACTCCTTTCAGATGAAATTTACGACCGCCTGGTCTACGGGCAGGAGCATGTCTGCCTGCCTTCGCTGCCCGGCGCGTTCAACCGCACCGTGTTGATGGGCGGCTTCTCAAAAGATTACGCCATGACCGGCTGGCGCATCGGCTATGTGGCCGCCCCGGTCAACCTCTCCAACGGCTTCTACAAAGTGCACCAGTACACCATCATGTGCGCCTCCACCACCGCCCAGTGGGCCGCGCTCGAAGGGCTGTTGAAGTGTGAAGAAGATGTTTTTGAAATGCGCGAAGAATACAACCGCCGCCGCCGCCTGATTGTAGACGGGTTGAACCAGATCGGTCTGCCCACTTTTGAACCGCGCGGCGCGTTTTACGCCTTCCCCAAGGTGTCTGTCACCGGGTTAGATGACAACACCTTTGCCAACCGCCTGCTGCAGGAAGAACACGTGGCCCTGGTGCCCGGCAGCGCTTTTGGCAAAGGCGGAGAAGGCTTTGTGCGCTGCTCGTATGCCACCGCCTACAACAAGCTCGAAAAAGCGCTGGAGCATATCGACCGGTTTGTGAAACGGCTTTAATCGTGGCGCAGCAGGCCATCGACTCCGCGCTCTATCACACCGTCCGCACCCTGTCTGAAACCATCGGCCCGCGCCCGGTTGGCTCAACCGCCAACCGGCGGGCGGCCGCCTATCTGCGCCGCCAGCTTGAAGCGGCCGGGCTGGAAGTGGAAATGCAGCCCTATGCCTGCCCTGACTGGACGCTGGACCAGGCCGCCTTGCTGTTGGACGGCACCCCGCTGACCTTTGCCGCCAACCCCTATTCGCCCGCCTGTGAACTTACCCTGCCCTGCACCCCGCTGGGCACGCTGGAAGAATTGCAGCAGGCCGACCTGCACGGGCGCATGGCCCTGCTCTACGGCGCGCTCGCGGCGCGCGGTCTGCTGCCGCCCTACGCGGCTTATAGCGACGCGCCCGACCCCCTGGCCGCGCTGTTGATCGAAAAAACCCCGGCCGCCGTGCTGATGGCCCAGACTTGGCCCGGCTCGACCGCCCCGCTGATCGAAGACTGGACCTTTCCCATCCCCTCGGCCACCCTCACCCCCGAGAG
>CAZQLE010000215.1:0-6084 GCA_964593905.1 uncultured Anaerolineaceae bacterium
CCTGCGACCCCATCGGTGTAAACGATGTGCTCTAACCAACTGAGCTATCCGCCCGTGCGACGAGAATTATACCATCATTTTTGAATTTTGTTTTATTTCATGCTAAACTAGTGCTGTGTTAAACCTTCTCCAATGGTTTGTGTGAAGCGGCTGCCTTCAAAAAACTGCTTCTCACAAACGATATTTTTTATGTTTGACACAATACTGGCTTACATTTGCAACCTAAAACCGGTGGAACCATCTACCACATAGGAGACTTATGCCATCCGCAGAAATTATCGCTATCGGCACTGAACTGCTCTTGGGTGAAACACTGGATACCAACACCAGCTTTATCGCTCGCGCACTGCGCGGTTTGGGGATTGATCTTTTTCGCGCCACAATGATCGGTGACAACGAAAATCGCATTGCTGCCAGCATCCGCGAAGCGCTGCAACGCGCTGATATCGTCATCACCACCGGCGGGTTAGGCCCCACCGTAGACGACCCCACCCGCACCGCCGTGGCAGCCGCGCTCAATCGTCAGGCTGTATTTAAAGAAGAACTCTGGCAACAGATTTTACAGCGTTTTTCACGCTTTAACCGCAAGGCAACCGAAAACAACCGCCGCCAGGCCTATATCCCTGAAGGCGCCCTGGCGATTGAAAACCCGGTCGGAACTGCGCCTGCCTTTCTGGTGGAACAGAATGGCCGTGTAGTGATCAGCTTACCCGGCGTCCCGCGTGAAATGGAATACCTGATGGAAAATACCGTCTTGCCCTATTTGCGGAAAGCATACGGGCTGAGCGGCACCATCCTCACCCGCACCCTGCACCTGGCCGGGGTGGGTGAATCGCAGATAGATGAATGGATCAGTGACCTGGAAAAATCTGCCAATCCAACAGTCGGCTTGTCTGCCCATGCCGGGCAAATCGATATTCGCATCACCGCCAAAGCCGACTCGATTGAAACGGCAGGTGAGATGTTAACCGACTTCGAGACCACAATTCAAGAGCGGCTGGGCGAGCACATCTATGGCGTAGACGAGCAGACTCTCGAAAAAGTGGTGGCAGAGAATTTATTGCAGTTGGGCTGGTCACTGGCAGTGTTGGATGGCGGTCTGGATGGTCAACTGGCTGCCCGGGTTGCCCCGCTGGGTCTGCCGTTTGAAAATCAGCGCCGCATTAACCGCCCATTTGAGGATGAAAAAGAATTTATCCAGGCCGTCGAAACTCTGCTTTCAGATACCCGTGCTCAGGTTGTACTGGGCGCCAACATGATTCCGGCCAGCGACCGTACCGAATTGAATGTGTTGCTCTACACCCCCCGGGGCAGCAAAAAACTTACCCGCAGCTATGGCGGCCCGCCGCCCATGGCAGCAGCCTGGTCAGTCAACACGGCTTTAGACTTTTTGCGAAGAAATATATAACGGAAATTCGAAGAGGATAAAATGACCCAGACTGTGGATACCCTGTTTACAGACGCCGTGGTCTTGACCATGGACAAGAGTTTCCGAATTTATTCACCTGGCGCAGTGGCCGTTACCGGGCATACAATCACCGCCGTAGGCCCCGCCGATGAACTGGCCCAAGAATTCACCGCCCGCAAGACCATCTCGTGCCGCGGGCAGGTTCTGATGCCAGGGCTAATCAACGGGCATACCCATGTCCCAATGACCCTGCTGCGGGGTCTGGCCGATGATCTCCGCCTGGATGTGTGGCTGATGGGCTATATGATGCCCGTGGAGCGTGAGTTTGTTTCACCGGAATTTGTTCGTCTGGGCACCCGTCTGGCCTGCGCAGAAATGATTCGGTCAGGCATTACCACCTTCTGCGATATGTATTATTTTGAAGAGGATGTTGCTCTGGCCGCTGCTGAATGTGGCATGCGTGCTGTTTGCGGTGAGAGCATCTTAAAATTTCCCACCCCCGACGCTCCATCCTATGAAGAATCACTGGCTTACGTTCGCGGCTTTATTGAGCGGTGGAAAAACCATGAATTGATCGTTCCGGCCGTTGCACCGCACGCAATCTATACCTGCACCGAAGAAATATTGCGGGCCAGCGCCGCTCTGGCAGTGGAATATGATGTTCCCCTGGTCATCCATCTGTCAGAAACCGCGCAAGAGGTGGAAAATAACCGCCGGGAACACGGCATGCCGGTGATTCCTTACGTCAAACGCCAAAACTTGTTCGATGCCAAAGTGATTGCCGCACATTGTGTGCATGTCGATGAAGGTGAAATTCGCCAACTGGCAAATGTGGGCGCCGGTGTGGTGCATAACCCTTCCTCCAATCTAAAACTGGCTTCGGGCATGGCCCCAATCAAGAAAATGCTGGAACTGGGCGTGAAACTCGGCCTGGGCACAGATGGCCCGGCTTCGAACAATGATCTGGATATGTTTGAAGAAATTCGTCTGGCATCGCTGTTGGCCAAAGGCAGCAGCGGAGACCCCACCACCATGCCGGCCCGCACCACCCTGCTCGCCGCGACACGTATGGGCGCTTCAGCGCTTCATCTTGACCATATTACCGGGTCGATTGAACCTGGCAAACGGGCCGATTTGATCTGTGTGGAAATTGATCCACTGCACAACTCACCCAATTTCCGCCGCGACCCCAATGGGGTCTATGCCCAAATCGTGTACGCCGCCAAATCGACCGATGTGCGCGATGTGATGATCAACGGCAAAATTCTACTCCAAGATCATCAACTGGTCGAGATGAGCGAAGCAGAACTGCTGGCCGAGGCAAACGAATATGCGGTCAAAATAGATGCTTTCCTGCTCAAACGCGAAAAATCGGTGCTTTCCAAACTCATCGCCATCGGCGGCGCCTCTGAACAGGAGAGTTTCGAGGTTCAGGTTAAGGTGGAAATTGCCCGGCCAGAAGAAATAGCCAAAAAACTGGAAGCAATCGAAGAATTCCAGATCATCCGCCGCCGTCATTACCGCCAGTACGACACCTATTTCCATTTTGGAGATGTCGAGCAGGGTCGTTTACGGTATCGTGAAGATCATTTTGTTGAAGAAGATGACACCATCTCCCAGGTCCGCTCCCGCCTGACCCATATTGGGCCAGCCAAAGAAAGCAGCTTTTCCGATCAGGTTTATCTCTCGCGCAGCCGCTTTCTTGCGCCTGCAAATCAAAGCCTGCGGTTTTATCGTGAATATTTTAAACCCACCGCCGAACACGAAATTGAAAAAGACCGCCTGCGCTATCTAATCGAATATCAGGGGATCGAATTCTTTATCAATATCGATACCGTCAAACGGCCTGAGTTTGGCACCTTTTTAGAGATAAAAAGTCGCACCTGGAGCCGGACGGATGCCGCACGGAAATCAAAATTAATCGCCAGACTGTTGGATGCGCTAGACTTATCCACTGCCCGCATTATCACCAGCGATTATATCGAAATGATCAAGGCTTGAAATCGAGAGAATATGGACCTGTTCAAAGAGAATGCCAGAACTTCAAAATGGTCAGCAGGTGATGGCCAACCACTGCGGGTGTTATTTGCCATTGCAGAAGCAGATCCATTGATCAAGGTTGGCGGTCTGGGTGATGTTGCCGGCGCACTGCCAGGTGTTTTGCGCCAGTATGCCCCCCACACCGAGCCGCCCTTCCAGATCGATCTGCGGCTGGTCATCCCGTTTCACCCGATCTTGCGCGATCGGGTGCCCGGTGCTCAAAAGGTGGCTGAATTTCCGGTCTCGCATCATCCTGACCCGATTATGGCCGAGGCATGGTATTTTGAAGCTGGCGAAACAGCCATCTATTTAATCGATGGCGCACCCATTTCAGCAAATCCCAATGTCTATACCGCCAGCCCGGCGTTGGATGCCGAAAAATTTGTGTTCTTTTCAGCCGCCTGTCTGGCATTCTGTCGGGCCACCCACTGGCAACCGGATATTTTGCACGCCAATGACTGGCATACCGCTCCGGCCGTAGCAGCACTAAAAGCTGAAAAAAAACACGACAGCTTCTTTGCCCATACTCGCTCGATGCTGGTCGTCCATAACCTGCCGTTTATGGGCGCTGGTTCTGAAAAAGCACTAAACGACTACGGATTTCAGCCCATAAAAAAACCGCTTTTACCTGAATGGGCCCAGTTTGTCCCGCTGCCCATGGGGCTGGCTTCTGCCGATCAAATTGTCGCCGTATCACCCACCTATGCCAGAGAAATTCTCACCCCCGGCTTTGGTTGTGGGTTGGAAGATTTTCTAAGTTCCCGCAAAAATTATGTTTCCGGTATCTTGAACGGTCTGAACATGAGCGATTGGGACCCGGTAACAGATCAACGCATTCCCTTTACGTTTTCAGCGCAAGATCTTGCGCTGCGCGAGAAAAACAAGGCCGCATTGCAGGCCGAGTTGGGGCTGCCGTCTGAACCACATGTGCCCCTGTTTGCCCTGGTCAGCCGCATGGATCAGCAAAAAGGGGTCGATCTTGCCATTGAAGCGCTGCGCAAACTCACCCGCCGCCGCTGGCAGGTGGTATTGATGGGCACTGGTAACCCCGATCTGGAAGAAGCCTGCCGAAAACTGGCAGCGCGTTTTCCGGGCCGGGTGCGCGCTGTGCTGCGCTACGATGCACCGCTGGCGCGGCGCATTTATGCCGGCGCAGATGCCTTATTGATGCCTTCGCGGTACGAGCCTTGCGGCATTGCACAGATGATGGCGATGCGCTACGGGTGTTTACCCATTGCCTGCGCAACCGGCGGCCTCAAAGACACCATCATAGATCTTCCAGACCCTTATTTATCCACGGGTTTCCTGTTCCCCAACCCGAATACCGGCGACCTGGTCGAGGTTTTAAACCGGGCTTTAGACCGCTATCGCCAACCCACTGTCTGGAGGGCAATTCAAAAACAGGCTATGCAGCAAGATTTTTCCTGGTCACGCGCTGCGGGTGAATATATTGACGTTTACAAACAACTGTTAAAGTAATCTTTTTTGTAACTACTCGGCCAGGGGAATCAATCCTCTTGATCACTGAGCGGTCACAATTATTTGCCGGTTCATGCTGGCTTTTTTATGGAGGGGTATGATGAATTTTAAACGATCGTCGGGCGTCTTAATGCACCCAACCAGCTTTCCTGGCCCGGATGGATTGGGGGACCTGGGACCAGAAGCCTATCGGTGGATCAACTTTTTATCTGACAGCGGCTGTGGGTTATGGCAAGTCCTTCCGCTGGGGCCGACCGGGTACGGTGACTCGCCTTATCAATGCTTTTCGGCATTTGCAGGAAACCCCTATCTAATCAGCCCCACCCTGCTGCTCGAAGACGGGCTTTTAACCCAGGCCGATCTGGGAGACCGGCCCAACTTCCCCGATCACATGGTGGATTTCGGACGCGCCATTCAATGGAAGCTGACCCTGCTGGAACGCGCCTATCTTAATTTTAAGAAATCTTCCGCAGCATCCATCATAGATTCATTTGAACGTTTCACCACAGAAGAAGCCTACTGGTTGGATGATTTTGCGCTGTTCATGGCCATCAAAAAATTCCAGGGGGGGGTAAGTTGGTCCAGTTGGCCGCAAGCGCTGCGCAAACGAGAGGCATCGGCCATTGCCAGATTCATACAGGAACACCCCGAAGAAATTGAACGGGTTCGCCTGCAACAGTATCTTTTCTTCCGCCAGTGGCGCATGTTGAAAGATTACGCACATAAAAAGAACATCCGCATTATCGGAGATATTCCGATTTTTGTCGCATATGACAGCGCAGACGTGTGGGCCAACCCCGATTTATTTTATCTGGATCAGCGTGATCTGCCCTCCGTGGTTGCCGGGGTCCCGCCCGACTACTTTTCTCCCACCGGTCAACTGTGGGGCAATCCGCTCTATCGCTGGCCGCTGCACCATCAACAAGATTATCAATGGTGGATCAAACGCATTCAGGCCACTTTGCAGACCGTTGACTTTATCCGCCTGGATCATTTCCGTGGTTTTTGCGGTTACTGGGAGGTTCCGTTTGGCCAGCCAACCGCCGAAAAAGGCCGCTGGGTTGAAGGCCCCGGACCCAAATTTATTGATGCGGTTCAACGCTCGTTGGGCGACCTGCCATTGATCGCCGAAGACCTGGGCGAAATCACCCCGGATG
>CAZQLE010000216.1:0-6055 GCA_964593905.1 uncultured Anaerolineaceae bacterium
GCAATATGCTGCCCAGTCGTCAGCGCCGCCGCCGAGTCAAAGTCAGCGAAGCCCGTGAAATCATGTTTCAGGAAGAAATGCACCACCTCGTCGACCAGGATGAACTTCAGAAAGAAGCGCTCAGCCTGGCCCAGACCGGAATTTCCATCCCAACCGGCATCCCCGAATGGATCACCCCCTTGATTTGCGTCATTCCGGGCCAGTTATTTGCGGCCAACCTGGCGCGCGTTAAAGGCTGGGATACCGAAAACCCGCGCACCATTCAAAAAGTTACCGAGACCCATTAAACGCATAACGCGGCAAGGTCTTCTGAAAAACGCGTATCTTCCACATGCTTCCGGCTGTGGCCCAGAGCGCAGCCAGAACCAGGGTCAGCACAATCAATACACCGGCGTCTGGTGCGAATAGAAAAACCACCCGCAAGGGATATTCCATCAGCGCCGGAATATAAATCAGCAGTGCCAGGATCACCGTCACCAGAATGATCACCGGCAGCGCCTGTCGTCCAACCCAGGCCGCCGGACCGGTTGGCCGGGTTTCGGGTCGGCGGCCCCATTTCAACAAAGACAGAAAATCAACCATCACAATCACCAGGGTAATGCCCAGGGGAATCAGCAGCGGCAGCATGGTTTGAAACCAGTTTTTGCCGCCAAGATGCGGCAGCAGCCTTCGCCCGGCCACCTGATTGACCAGCCCCATCGCTGCCGAATTGAACTCATGCGGTTCGACCATCGAATTGGCGTTCATCAACAGGGCAAAGCCCCAATTTTCTGCGGGGCACAACCAGATCTCGGCATGGTAATTCGCCAGGTCGCCATTGTGATACACCAGACGGGTGCCGTCCTGCCGGTCTGCCACAAACCAGCCCATGCCATAGCCCAGCCCCTCGCGGATACTGGCCGCCGGAGCTTGCATTTGCGCCAGCCCCGCGGCAGAAAGAATCGTCCGGTCTTTATAAACACCGTCATCCAACATGGCAAGGATGAAATTTCCCATATCGGCCGCGCTCGAAATTAGATAAGCAGCGGGTAAATCGCCGCGGTTAAATGGGAGCCGGGCCGGCACGGGCTGCTTGAACCAGAACCGTACCCCCTCAGCCAGCCCCGCCTGTTCTGCCGCAGCCTGATCGGTAAAGCTGTGCGTCATTTCCAGCGGGGCAAAGATATGCTGCTGAACATATTCTTCATAACTTTGACCGCTAACCGTCTGGATGATTAGACCAAGCAGCGTAAAATTGGCATTGGAATACTGATACGCGCCACCCGGCCCCCAGGACAGTGTTTCGCCCATAAGGGAACGCACATGGTTTTCAAGGGCCGCAGCGCTGCCATCAAAATCGGCCATCTGTTTCTGGCCGGTCAGGGTGGAAAAACCGCTGGTCTGGGTTAACAAATGGCGGACGGTGATTCGATCGGAGTAAAAAGGCTCGGCCGTAACAAACCAGGGCAGATAGGTTTGGATCGGCTCATCCAGATTGATTTTTCCGGCCTCCACAAGCTGCAAAACAGCCAGAGCGGTGATGGGTTTTGTCACCGAGCCAAGCAGAAAAGGCGTCTGCGGTTCAACCGCGCGCGTGCCCGAATCTGCTGTGCCATAGCCGCGGGTATAAACGATCTCTCCCTGCTCCACCAGAACAAAAGCCATACCCGGCGATTCCAGCTCGCGCCGCTGCCCCTCGATATAATCATCCAGCTCTTGATAGCGTTCTCCGGCAAGCGGGCCGGCTGCATTCACCGCCAGTAAGGGGGTCGCCAGTAGAAGAACCAGCGATAAAAACGAGAACAAACCAGTTAAAAACAGTTTCTTGCAGGGTGCTGTCTTCGGGTTTTTCATGTTAAACCTGCTTTGGTTTATACTATATCCATTAAATTATGACGACTCGCTGAATCGGGGTGCTGTCTGGCATGGTTGAGCCGTGGTGATTAAATTATTTTTTCCAATATGCATAAGTATATTTGGAATTTTCTGCAGCGTATAGAAAAACCAGCAAAACGTATAACCTGGGTTCAACAAAATTGCGATCCATGTGACGCTTCAGGCAACAGGAGCAAAACCCCTATTCTCCGTCATGGCTGCGCAGTTACCGGTACGTTTTATATTTTACCCAAGCGGGAGAAATCGAATGAGTCTGTTTTTACGGGGTTTAATCTTTGGAATATCCATCGCGGCTCCGGTCGGACCGATTGGCATTCTGTGCATTCGCCGAACACTTTCAAACGGACGCTGGACCGGTTTTTTCTCCGGGCTGGGGGCCGCCACCGCCGACGGGCTATATGGCGCTGCGGCGGCTTTTGGGTTAACTGCCGTTTCGGGTTTTCTGATCGGGCAGCAGTTCTGGCTGCGCTTGATCGGGGGTGCTTTTCTGGTGTATCTGGGGGTGCGCACCCTGCTTTCGAAAGCAGCAGACCGGGCCGCACAGACCGCAGACCGCGGGGCTGGTCTGGCCGGCGCCTATCTTTCAACCCTGCTGCTCACCCTGACCAACCCGCTCACCATTTTATCTTTTACGGCTGTTTTTGCCGGTTTGGGTCTGGTTAACGGCGCACACTCCCCGGCCGATGCCGCCCGTCTCGCGGCGGGTGTCTTTACCGGTTCGGCCCTGTGGTGGCTAATCTTAAGCAGCGGCGTCGGGCTCTTCCGCCGTCAGATCACCGGCACCGGGCTGACCTGGGTAAACCGCATCGCCGGCGGGATCATCATTTTCTTCGGGTTGACCGCGTTATTCAGTCTGCTTTTCGGTTGAGATGGACCCAAACCCGCTCTTTCAACTGATCGAACTCGAAGACCGCATCCAATATCGCACCCCGGCCGGACCGGATGAAAGCGAGTTTGTTTATCTGCCCGGCCGCCTGCCGGTGCTGCTTTCGGCCCCGCACGGTGCAGCACACCAGCGCCAGGACCGATTAAAAAAGGAAGATGAATTTACCGCCGCACTGGCCTGCTGGGTGGCCGCGCAAACCGGGGCTCAGGCGCTGTATGTCCACCGCCAGACCAGCGTTGACCACAGTTATCACCGCGACACGCTTTACAAACAGTTTCTGGCCGGGCTTGCCCGGCAGAAGAAAATCCACTTCGTGCTGGACCTGCACGGCGCATCCCGTCGGCACCCCTTTGGAATTGCCCTGGGGACCGCAAATGGCACAAGCTGCACCCCCGGGCAGCGGGCCGTCATTCTGGCTGCGTTTGCCAGACACAACTTCTCTCCCCAGGGAGAACGCTGCAATTTACTGGATATCGACCAGGCTTTTCCAGGCGGGGGTGGTGTGCAGCAAGAGACCATTACGGCCTTTTCTAGCCGTGTCCTCGGGGTTCCGGCCATCCAACTGGAAATCAACGCGCAGATGCGCATTGTCACCCGGCCCGCGCACGATGCAAAGAGCGCCAGTTCGCATTCAGAACCGGCGCTCATTCTCAGACTGCTGGATACCCTGATAGACCTGACGCTCAGCCTGGCAGACCTTTCGGGCTGAAACCGTCAACGCTTATTTTTGCGCATCCATATATTCAAAATGATGGGTCAGCGTCACCGTCATAAAATTCTCCCACAGCGGAACAGTTTTATCCTGCCGGTAATCATGGGTGCTGTAGGTTTGCAGGATCATCCGGCCGCCCAGACAGCTCGCCAACACCCCGTTATCGGTCTTGCGGTTGGGGTACAGCCCGGCAATCATCTGGGCATCGCCTTCGGTGCGCAGCATCAACAGGTCGCCCACATCGCCAGACCAGTACAGGTTGGGAGTGGTCAACTGTCCGGTCATATTGGGGGTATAAAAAACTTCGCTCTCGTTATCCAGCCAGTAAATCGAATAGTTCAGTGATTTTTGCGGGTCATCATTGGTATACGGGTCACGCGACCAGTCTTTTTGAACCCGCACCCCACATTCACGCAGCAGAGGATTAATCCGCCCGCCGGAGATTTCATCCAGATACCACATCTCGGCCACCAGCGCCGTTCCGTCGCTCACCTGGTCATAGATGATATCCCAAAACTCACCGCGCACGGTGTTGCGCGCTTCAGCGGCGACCACAATCAAATCCCATTTCACCCCCGAATTGAGATTCTCCATAAACACTCCCAGCGCATCGCCCACCTCAATGACTTTGCCGCCCTTAAAGCGCATGGTGCGCACAGCCATGCTGACCCGCGTCTCAAGATCGGGGTAGCCGCGAACATCTTCATATACCAGCACATTCGCCCCACGGATCCGGTCGGTCATATCCACCGCCTCGGGGGTCGGCGGCTCGGCGGTGGGTTCAACCGCAATGGGCGTCCAGGTTGGCGCCGGTTCAGCGGTGGCAGGCTCGGCGGTGGGCGGGGCAATGGTTTCGATTGGCATGACCGCAGCCGCAGTCTGATCCAGGTTCAATTGAGCCCGGTCCTCAGCCAACTGGGTAGACTGGATGCCAAACGCAATTTGCGTTTCAACCTGCCCGTCAGGTTGTTTGGTTTCTTGAGAGATCAGCGTGGAAAAAGAACAGGCCAGCGCCAGCAAAGCCAGCAAACTGAATATAAAAATAACCCTGCGGTGCAGTCGTGCATTCATCATTGCCTCCCCATAACACCAAGGTCAAATAAAACCATCATTTACAAAAGCTGAATAGGTATTTACATTATAGAAAAAAATCTCCAAATGTTTCTTGCAGTTCTTGACAGTTTTGATATTTCGGGTCTTGCCCCGATTGAGTAACGCGCAGAGTGCGCCACGGCTCACAGTGACGGGTGCTTCCATTTGTGTCATGCTGTGCCAAACGAGGAAACATCCCTGCGTCAATCGGCACATACTGCCGTTGCCCGCAAGGGTAGGGTGCGCCAAGGCGCACCGGCTTTTGCTGCAAGACCCTCGCCGTAGCCTGCACAGGTAGGGATTCTTCGCACGGTGTGCCGAAAGAACACGGCACACCGACTCAGAATGACATGGTCTTTTTTTACGTGTCATGCTGAGCGAACGACGCCCAATCATATACAAACCGCTTCAATACGGATAAGATTGATACAACGTTATATTGTTAAGGTGAGATGCCCTGTCACACACCCTGGGGCAACCGTTAACAGAATCTCTTGATATTTCATCAGGTTGGTATAAAATTAATTAAATTATGGAGCAGCCTTTATCCACCTCAATTCGCCCTTCAAGCATCGCCGGACGCTGGTATACAGCCAACCCCGAGCGGTTGCGCGCGCAAATTGAGGGCTATCTGAATGCCGCCGATTCTACCGATCTGCCCGGCGAACCACTGGGGGTGATCGCCCCCCATGCCGGTTACCGCTATTCGGGCGCAACTGCCGGATATGCGTTTAATGCGGTGCGCCACAGGCATTATTCGCTGGTCGCAGTCCTTTCGCCGCTGCATGATTTTCACCCCGCCGCAGTCTTTACCAATTCCTGCCAGGCCTATTCCACCCCGCTGGGTACGGTTCCGGTGGATCACGCTGCTGTTCAGGCGGTTTCAACACGGCTGGCAGAGTTATGCGGGGTTCAGATTGTCGCTCTGGGAAAAGAAGAGGAACACGCGCTTGAAATTGAACTGCCCTTCTTGCAAACTGCGCTGGAAGGCGAATTTCTGTTGCTGCCGTTGATGGTTCGCACCCTGGACAAGACCATCTTGTCTGCGCTGGGAACCGCACTGGCCGATGTTTTGCAAGACCAGACAGCGCTTCTGGTGGCAAGCAGCGACCTTTCACATTTTTATCCATTGGAAAAAGCAAAAAAGCTGGACGACTACATGCTGGCAAGAATGATATCCTTTCAACCCGAAGAGGTCTTAAACGCCGAGCAAACCCGCAAAGGGCAGGCCTGTGGCGCCGGGGCAGTCGCCGCGCTGCTCTGGGCCGCTCAAAAAATGGGCGCCGATCGGGTGATCAAGCTGCATTATTCCACCTCGGGTGAAGAAACAGGAGACTTTGCCTCCGTTGTTGGTTACGGCGCAGCAGCAATCCTTCGGCCTTTCTCCAACCCCACATGACCATTTACATCCGCACTGCGGTAAATCTCCCCGCTGTGGACGGAGAATTTGATTACCATCTGCCGGTTGAATTGGAAGGGCAGGTGCAGCC
>CAZQLE010000217.1:0-5943 GCA_964593905.1 uncultured Anaerolineaceae bacterium
CCGCAAACCCGGCGAAGAAGTCTGCCAGGGTGATTACCCCTCCTACCTCGCGGTGGGGTTGCAGGCCATGGTAAAACCCGACCCGCCGGTGCCCAACCGGGTGCGTGTTAAGCCCGACCGCAACAGCCAGTTGCTGGGTGAGATTGCGCCGGGCGAAGAGGTGCTGGTCACCGACGGCCCGGTGTGTGTGGAAGGCTGGGTGTGGTGGCAGATCAACGCCCGCGGCGGCGAACTGGCCGGCTGGACCGCCGAAGGCGACGGCGGCGATTACTGGCTGGTTCCGGCGCCATAATTTCCCCTTGACATTAACGTAACGTCATAGTTTATACTCAACTCCGTGAGGGTAAACGGATGGAATATACGGTTAAACAGGTGTGCAAACTGGCCGGGGTGAGTGCACGCACCCTGCACTGGTATGACGAGATCGGGCTGCTCAAGCCGGTCACGCTCGGTGATAACGGTTATCGCCAGTACGACGAAGAAAGCCTGCTGCGCTTGCAGCAAATTCTGTTCTTTCGCGAACTGGGCCTCGGGTTGAAAGACATTCAAGCGGTGCTCGATCAACCCGGTTTCAACCGCCTGGGAGCGCTGGAACTGCACCGCACCTATCTGGGCCGCGAAAAAGAGCGCCTTGAACGCCTGATTCACACCGTAGATCGCACCATCGCACACTTGAAAGGAGAAAATGAGATGAGCGACGAAAGTTTATTTGAAGGGTTTGACGAAGAGACCCAGGAACGTTATGCGCAAGAGGCCCGTGAACGCTGGGGTGAGACCGCAAATCAGAGTCTTAAACTTTGGAACAGCTACCCGGCTGAAAAGAAAAATCAGATTCTGCAAAACGGCAAGGAAATCACCCTTGCCCTGCGAGACGCAATGCCGCTCGGCGCGGCGCATCCCACAGTTCAGGCATTGATCGAACGGTACCACCGCCATATGGGCAATTTCTATGAATGCTCCTACGAAATTCTGCTTGCCCTGGGGAACATGTATGTTGAGGACGAGCGCTTTCGGGCCACATTTACCAAAATCGATCCTGCAATGCCCGAGTTTCTGCAGCAGGCCATTCAGCTCTACTGCAAACAAAAAGGCAAAATCGGAGATTAATTCTTCTGCAGCCGCGTTTCATTGAGCGCGGCTGTGCTTTTTCACCCCCCAGAGGGCACACCGGTTACCCGGTGTGCCTTTTTTATTCCATTTCGTCTTTTTTCTGATACATCGCGCTCAACATTCTAAAAAAAGCCCCAATTTCAGGTATGATAAATCAAGATCGAAACCATCAAAAAAAGGAGCTGCAAGATGCGTCAGGATCGTTTTTTAACGGGTATCTTGATCGGTATTGGCCTCATCATTCTGCTGGCAGTGGGCCTGTTTTTCATGCGCCGTGGACAGGAGAACTACGTTGCCGAAGATACACCCGCCGGTGTGGTGCAGAATTACGCCCTGGCCGTGACGCGCAAAGATTATGAACGCGCCTACCGCTATCTCGCGCAGGGAGAAGGCAAGCCAGACCTGGCGGCGTTTGAACAGACCTTTCTCAACCAGCGCAGTGAGACCGATGCGGTCAGTTTGCAGATCGGCGAAACCTCGCTGACCACAGACCGGGCGCTGGTCAATGTCACCGTGCTGCGCAGCGGGGGCCCCTTCGAATCGATTTATCGCACGGTGGAATCGGCCACCCTGAAACAGGAAAACGGCCAGTGGAGACTCCTCCAGATGCCTTATCCTTACTGGGGCTGGGACTGGTACCAGGTGATTGATCAAAAATAACTTGCTGCCGGCCAGCGCCGCTGCATAAGGCGCCGGTCGGCGCGCTTTTTCAACTGTTTTTTTACCGGAGGTCATCATGCGTTTTGTTCGCCGGTTATATTTTTATCTGGTAGCCCTGATCAGCATTCAGGTGGTGATCTGGGGGGTTATCACCCTTGTTCGGGATGCAATTTTGCGCGGTCAGCTCATCGGCACTTCCAGCCTGGCGGTGGGGTTGTCACTGGTGTTGGTGGGACTGCCCATTTTCTTTCTGCACTGGTCAGTGGTGCAGCGCGACGCGGTGAAAGATGAAGAAGAACGCGCCTCAGTGCTGCGCGCGCTTTTCCTTTATATTTTGCGCATGTCCACACTGATCGCCGCGGTGCAAAACATCATCGCCATTGTCGACCGGACGGCGCTCAGTCTGCTGGGTGCGCCAACCACCCGCGCTTTGCTGGGTGGGAGCGAGACCCTGGGCGATAACCTGACCGTAATTGTGATTAACCTGATCGCGTGGGTTTACTTTGAGCAGGTGCTGCGCGCCGAATGGCAAAGACCGGGCATTAAAGAAACCCTGGGTGAGGTGCGCCGCTTGCAGCGCTATCTATGGGTGGCTTACAGCCTTGGGCTGACCATTGCCGGGGCGCAGCAGCTTGTGGCTTTTCTGGCCGAATCAGCCGGCGGGGTTAACCTTGTCACCACCATACAGTTGGGCAATGCCCTGGCGCTCACCCTGGTGGGCGCGCCGCTGTGGGTGTGGTGCTGGCGTGTTGCACAACAATCGCTCAGCGAACCAGCCGAACGTGACTCGCTGCTGCGTCTGGGGGTGCTGTATGTTTTCGCCCTGGGTGGCTGTGCTGCCACGCTGACCGCGTTGGGTTTTGTGCTTCACAGTCTGCTGGTCTGGGCCTTCGGCGATGGGCAGACCCTGGTTCACTTTTTGCAAGATAACCAGACCCCGCTTTCCTCTGCGGTGGTATTGGGCACTCTGTGGGCGTATTACGGCGGCATTTTGCAGCGCGAATTGGCCGCCCGCAGCAATCCGCTACGCCGGGCCGAACTCAGCCGGCCCTATGCCTACATCCTCTCGCTGGCCGGCAATGTAACCACCTTTGTCGGCCTGTGGGTGTTGTTGAACACCCTGGTCGAACTGGTGCTGCTTCGCACCACCTCTTTTGCGGCGATGCGCTCGGCGCTGGCCGGTTCACTGGCGGCGGTCGCAGTGGGGCTGCCCGTCTGGCTGGGGTACTGGCGCAGGGCCCAGATCGAGGCCGATTTGCAGAGCGATCTGGGCGACCACGCCCGCCGCTCGGTGGTGCGCAAGGTGTATCTTTACCTGGTGGTGTTTGCTGCGGTAGTAACCGGAATGGTGACCGCCGGGATGCTCTTTTATCTGGTGCTGGATGCAATTTTGGGCGTGCCAGAGACCAGTTTCTGGCGTGATTTCTGGCAGCTTGTGCTGCCGCTGGGGTTAACCACCGCCTGGCTGGTCTATCATCTTACCGCCCTGCGGCAGGATGCCCGTCAGGCACAGCGCGCCCTGGCCGAAAAACATGCTGCTTTTCCGGTGACGGTGTTGCTCAAGCCTCAAGACCCGCTGGCAGCCGAACTGCCCGCTGCGCTGGGGCGCATCCTCCCCGACGCACCGGTAGTGCTGCGCACGGTCGATGACCTGGCTAACACCCAGAATGAGACCCCTCCCGCGCTGGTGGTGCTCTCGGCAGCGCTGGCGCTGGACCCGCCCGATGCCCTGCGCGGCTGGCTGCAAAACTACGCTGGTGAACGGCTGCTCATCCCCACCGCAGCCGAGAGGTGGCAGTGGCTGGGGCTGGGCGCCGAACGCTCTGCCGCCGACACAGCCAAAGAGGTGGCCGGGGCCATTCGCCGGCTGGCTGAAGGACAAAGCCTGCGCCCCGCTTCGGCGCGCGGCGGCTGGCAGGTGGTGGTCTATATCGCTGCCGGGCTGTTTGGCCTGATCATTCTAATGATGCTGGCCTCACTGGGGATCAGCCTGATCGCCAGATAACGAGAGAAACCATTCAATCATTATTACAGCCGCGGCCAGGGTTGGCCGCGGCTGTAAGCTTATTTTCAGGGTTTGGGGGGTTCCCATTCATAGGGCGTCGAATAAGCCAGACAGCGAAAGCCGTGTCGGGCAAGGATCGGCTGGCTGTTGGGGCTGGCATCCACCTGCAAGAAGCGGAACCCCCGCTGACGCGCCTCACGGGCGCGCACGGCCAGCAGGGCAGTATAGTAGCCGCGTTTGCGGTACTGGCTGAGCGTTGATCCGCCCCACAGGGTGGCAAAAGAGGTTGAGAGCAGGTAGTGCGTCCAGGCCGCGCTGACCACCCGGCCATCCTGCCAGACCGCAAACACGCTGATGTGATCGGGGTGATGCTCCAGGTCATATCGCATTCCCGCGGCAAATCCACTGGTCTCTTTCCCCCACACTTCGCTTTCCATGCGCACGATCTCATCCACTTCTGCCGGGGTGGTGATGCGCTGCACCGCCGAGACATCCATCGTCCAGTATTCGGCGGGCAGGTCGTTCATATCGGCCACCATCAGCGCCTCGGGCTCATCGCCGCTAAAGCCATGCGCCAGCAGCCGTTCAGACAGGTCTGCGGGCCGGTCATAACTGTACAGCTTCCACTCAAAATCAGTATTAAGCGCTTTAAAATAATCGACCTGCTCCTGAATGGCAGCGTCCGCGCTGTCGGGGGTCAGATCAGACCAACTGATGTATCCACCGCCGTTACCCACATCTGTCAGCACATAGCGGACCAACTGCGGCAGCGGTTCACGGCGCATACGTGTCCATTCACATTCACGCCGGACTTCTTTATCAAATATTGCCAGCATTTCAGCGTCTTTCAAGGTTTCTCCTTCCCTGAATTAAGGCGATAGGATCGTCATACCCAATTTTATCAGGCCGGGGGCATGGTGTGCACAGAAGTGGCCCTTCGTAGGTTGGGTTGCACGCTGTGCGCAGAGCGAGCTGTACAATAACACAATTTACCAATACCCCGTCAGCGAAACCCAACGTTGGCCGGTGATAACCCAATTTTGTATATTGGCGCGAATAATCAACCACCTCACGGGCACTGGATAAGCCCCTGCGCCCACAAACAGCCGCCGCAAGCAGGGGCCGGGCTGCCAAAACAATCTTCCACATTCTTCTCGGCAAATTCACATGAGTTGCAAAACACGCAGGGCGAAAAATCAAACGTGCTCAGACGTTCGCGCAGCGCGGTGTAAACCGGGTCGGCCCAGATTTGCGTCAGACTGCGCTCTTTCAGGTCTCCCAGCACATGCGCTTCGCTCTGCCGGTGGGTGTCATCCAGCAGGCTGGCGTGCGTGTGCAGCAGCGGCAGACAGGGAACCACTTTGCCATCCCAGCGCACCGAAACGCTGCCCTTCTCAATAAACGGGCAGACATTAACCCGCCGGCCGGGGTCTGCACCGCCCCAGTTCACCCGGTAGCTGCCGCCCAGCAGCCGCCCCAGCGCGGTGGTCACCTCGGGGAGCGGGTCCATGCGCGGCAGATCGATGGTCAGAGTAAACGGCGAGATCAGTTGAGTGCCCTGGTACTGGGCCTGGTCATACAGGGTTTCGGCGCGCAATTTATCATCATGGGCCAGCACATTGCTGACCGAAAGCCGGTCGGCCCCCAGGCGCACCGCCAAACGCGCCACCTCAGGCAGATCGGCAATGCTGCGGCGCAGGGCGACAAACGCCACCCCCAGTTTGGGGCGCAACCGCTCCAGATCACGCCGGTGCATCAGCCGTTCAATATTCGCAATCACCTGCGGCAGCGCTGCCCCCAGGCGCACATCGGCATACGCCTCCGCAGAAGCGCCGTCAATCGAAATCCACAAACGGTCCAGGTCGGCTGCCAGCAGCCCCTCGGTGCGGGCCTCATCCAGCAAAATGCCATTGCTGATCAGTTCCACCGCCGCACCCAGCGCGCGCACCCGCGCCACCATCGCAATGATCTGCGGGTGGGCCAACGGCTCGCCATACCCGCCAAAAAAGACCCTGGGCCGTGGGGTCATTTCGGCAATTGAGGCCAGCACACGCTCAAAGACGGCCTCCGTCATCCAACCGGCCGGTTCCTTCCACACATTGCGCATACAAGTACGACAATCGAGATTGCACTGGTTGGTCGGCTCCAGATTCACCCGCGCCAGGTGA
>CAZQLE010000218.1:0-5896 GCA_964593905.1 uncultured Anaerolineaceae bacterium
AGCTTTCATCATGCCCCATCCTAACCAACGCATTCCGCTGCACAACGCAACCCGCGACCTGGCCGCTACGGCAATGGGGACACAGGCTGCCGATTTAATTCTGCGCAACGGAACGCTGATTAATGTAAATACCGGCCGGATCCAGCCCAATATCGATGTGGCAGTCCGTCACGGCCTGATCGCCCTGGTCGGAGATGCCAGCCATGTGCTGGCAGACGAGCATACCCGGATTGTGGATTTAAACGGGCGCTATCTGGTGCCCGGACTGATCGACAGCCATATGCATGTCGAGAGCACCCTGGTCGACCTGCCCGGCTTTGCCGCCGGCATTTTACCCCACGGCACAACCACCATCGCCCCCGACAACCACGAGATCACCAACGTGTTTGGCCTGAAAGCGGTGGAATTGTTCAAGCAAAGCGCCGCCGGGCTGCCGCTGAAGGTGTTAACCGCCCAGCCGGTGTGTGTGCCCTCGGTGCCCGGTTTTGAAGATGCGGGCGCCACCATCGACGCAGACGAAGCCGCGCGGGCCTACCAGCAGGGCTGGGCCGACCTGCAGGGCGAGCAAATGAACTTTCCGGGCGTCATCTACGGCGACCCGCAGGTACACGCCATCACCGCCGCCGGGCTGAAAGCCGGCAAGGTGTTGACCGGGCATTACCCGTCGGCCGACTTGAACGCCGGGCTGAATGCCTTTATTGCCTCGGGCATGACCGCCTGCCACGAATCGACCACGGCCGAAGCAGCGCTGCGCAAAGCCGAGCTGGGCATGTATGCCCAGTTGCGCTACGGCTCGGCCTGGCTGGATATGCCCAACCTGCTGCCCGCCATACTTGAAAACCCCGACATGGACACGCGCTTCTTCACCCTGGTCACCGACGATGTAACCCCCGCCACGGTCGCCAACGACGGCCACCTGGTGCGTGTGGTCCGCACCGCGATCAAGCTCGGGCTGCCGCCGGTCAAAGCCATTCAAATGGCAACCATCAACCCCGCCCAACTGCTTGAAAAGGCGCGCTGGATCGGTTCCATCGCACCCGGAAAAGCGGCCGATATCCTGGTGGTCAGCGATCTGGAAGCCATGACCATCGATCAAGTCTATTCAGACGGCGCCCTGGTGGCCGAAAATGGAAAACTGACGGTCGAGATCCCCCGTTACAACTATCCCGCGTGGGCGCTGCATTCCATGCACCTGCCCATGTTGACCGAAAAAGACCTTGCCATTCCCGCCGGCCCTGCGCCGGTCAGGGTGCGGGTGATCCGGCTGGTGCCGGGCATGGTGTATACCCGCGAAGAAATTGTCGAAATGGTCCCGGCCCGCGGCGGCCTGTCTGCCGACCCCGAACGCGACCTGTGCAAAGCGGCCGTCTTCTATCGCCACGAGCCGCGCCCCGGCGCAACCGGCCGCCGCGGGCTGGGTTTTGTGAGCGGGGTTCAACTGCGGCCAGACTGCGCCTACGCCTCCACCCTTTCGCACGACTGCCATAACCTGCTGGTGCTCGGCACGAGCGACGCGGCAATGGTGACGGCTGCCAATGCGCTGATTGAAACCGGCGGCGGCATCGCCGTGGTGGTCGGCGGCAAGCTGGAGGCGATCATGCCGCTGCCGCTGGCCGGGCTGATGTCGCTGGAGCCGGTGAGCAGCGCGGCGGAGCAAATTCAGGCCGTGGAACAGGCCCTGAAAAAAGCCGGCTGCCCGCATGATTCGTTTGAAATGACGCTCAGCCTGCTGGGTCTGATTGTGCTGGAAGAACTGCATCTTTCAAACAAAGGGCTGGTGTCTTTAAAGCCTTCGCAGCCCCCCGCGTTTGTCGACCTGATCGTGCCAGAATAGACGGCCGGTTAAAATTCACTTTCGGATGGTTTTATGAAATACTCCCGCCACACCGGCTGGCTCATGCTCATCTTCCTCATCGCCCTCACCGCCCACCTGCTGCCCGGTCCGCGCACGGTGGATGATGCCTTTATCACCTTCCGCTATGCGCGCAATCTGCTGGCCGGCAGCGGTTTTGTCTTCAACCCCGGCGAACAGGTGCAGGGTACCACCACGCCGCTATATGCCCTGCTGATGGCCGGGCTGGGCGCGGCAGCGGGCGGGCCAGAGGCGCCCTTCCCCGTCATGGCCTGGCTGGTCAACGCCCTGGCCAGCGCCGCTGCCGCCGTGCTCATCGCCCACCTGGGGCAGCGCGCCGGCAGTGAACGGGCCGGGCTGGCCGCCGCGCTGGTCTGGGCGGTGGCGCCCTATTCGGTCTCTTTTGCCGTGGGCGGGCTGGAGACCAGCCTGTATGTGCTGCTGTTAACCGGGTTGATGGCCGCCTATCTGGCGCGCCGCCGCACCCTGACCGGGCTGCTGGGCGCGCTGGCCATCCTCACCCGTCCCGACGCCGTTTTGCTGGTCGGTCCGCTGATGCTGCACCGGCTCTATTGCGCGCTGCGCAAAAACGAACCGCTGCAGGCCGGTGAGCTGCTGGCCTTTGCCCTGCCCTGTGCGGCCTGGGGGCTGTTCGCCTGGAGCTACTTCGGCTCGCCCATTCCCCATTCGGTCACCGCCAAGCTGCAGGTCTACCGTCTCAGCGAAGGCGACGCGCTGATCCGCCTGGTGCAGCATTACGCCACCCCGTTTCTGCTGCAAAACCTGACCGGCGCCGGCCCGGCGGTTGCCGTGGGGTTGATCCTTTTCCCCTTCCTGTATCTGCTCGGCGCGCGCGCGGCCTTTCGCAGTGAACCGCGTCTGCTGGCCTGGCTGGTTTATCCGTGGTTGTATTTTCTGGTGTTTGCCCTGCCCAACCCGCTGATCTTCCGCTGGTATCTCACCCCCCCGCTGCCAGCTTATTTTCTGATGATCCTCATCGGGCTGGATGGGCTGCTCAGCCGGGCGCTGACCCGGCCGGGCAAAGCGCCCCGTGCCGCCTGGGTGATGGCGCTGCTGCTGGTTCTGCCGCTGGTCTCCACCCTGAGCGAATGGCGGCTGCGGCTCGACCACGGCCCGGCCAACCCGGCCCCCGAGATGGCCTATATTAAGCTGGAAGAGCTGTATCGCGAAGCCGCCCGGCGCACCGCCCCGCAAATGACCGCCCAAACCGTGCTGGCTGCCGGAGATGTGGGCGTGCTGGGTTATTACACCCCGGCGCGCATTCTCGACACGGTGGGGCTCAATTCGCCTGCCGCGCTGAATTATTACCCCGTCCCGGCCGAAGATTATGTGATCAACTATGCCGTCCCGGCCGCGATGATCCTCGGCGAACAGCCCGACTGGGTGATCTTGCTGGAGGTTTATGCCCGCCGCACGCTGCTGCAAAACGAGGATTTTCTGGCCCAGTATGAACTGGTGGATACCCTGCCGACGGATATGTACGGCAGCAGCGGGTTGTTAATCTGGAAGAGAAGGTAAATGCAGGCATGAATCACCGGGCCCCAACCACGTAGCCTCGGCGCACCATTTGCCGCAGGGAGGGGAACTTAAACTCCCCTTCCCGAATCGGGAAGGGGCTGGGGGATGGGCCACGCAGCAAATTGAAATAAAAAAACCGATTATCCCCGGGCCGCGTCGGCCGCCAGCATCCTGCGCCGCCAGGCAAACCCCTCCACCGTAAACACCCCCAGCGCAGCCCAGATCAACAAAAAACCGATCAGCCGTTCCACGCTGAACGTCTCTTTATACAACACCACCCCGGTTAAAAATTGCAGCGTAGGCGAGATATATTGCAGCACCCCCAGCGTTGAAAGCGGCACCATCTGCGCGCTGGCGCTAAACAGCAGCAGCGGCAGCACCGTCATCACCCCGGTGAAGATGATCAACAGCGTGGTGCGCGTGTCGGCGTGTCCAAACACCCCCACCCCGCTGATCTCGCTGAACAGCAACACCCCCAGCGCCGGCAAAAAGATGGCCGTGGTTTCCAGCGTCAACCCGTGCAGCGGGTTGAGCGGAGCCAGTTTCTTCATTAATCCATACAGGCCAAAAGTCGAAGCCAGGGCCAGCGCAATCCACGGCAGACTGCCATAGGTGGCTGTCAGATAGATCACACCGGCGGCGGCCAGGCCAATGGCCGCCCACTGCCCGCCGCGCAGCCGTTCGCGCAGAAAGATCACCCCCAGCAGCACCGAAACCAGCGGGTTAATAAAATAGCCCATGCTGCCGTCCAGAATGTGCCCGTTATTGACACTCCACACATAGACCAGCCAATTAATGGTAAGCAGCGAGCCGGCAATCAGATAATTAAACCAGATCTTAAAGGTCAGTTCGCGGCGCAGCGCGCCCACCTGACGCACCACCACCACCACCCCGCTCAACAGCAGCGCTGACCAGACAATGCGATGCATCACAATCTGGGCCGAAGGGACATTATGCAACAGCTTAAAGTAAATTGGAAACAGCCCCCACATCGAGTAGGCCAGGGCAGCAAAGAGGATCCCTTTATTTTTCATCGATACCATCCAAAGGTTGAAAGATGCGGTCAACATCCGCCCAGCCCGGCAAAGACCGCACCGCATGAGAGAGGATGGTATGGCCGTGATAATCAAAATGAAATTGCAGCGCCGGGCCGCCGTTTAAAATGTGGGGAGCAAAATAATGAATGTTCTCCACCACCTCGGGGCCGCGAAACAGCCATTCGCGCGGCTGCCAGGCCAGCCGGCCCTCCAGGGCGGGCAGCTCGGCGGGCGGGGGCAGTTGGTCTACCCCGGCGGTAAAAATATACAACCCCCCATCGCTGATCTCAAACCCGCTCCAGGTTAGAACCCCGCGAAACGCAACCTCGCTCACCCGATAGTTGGTCTCTTCGGCCACCTCGCGCAAGATGCCCTGCCGGGGCGTCTCGCCGGGTTCGATATGCCCGCCCACCCCATTCCACAGCCCGGCGTTGGGCGGTTTGTTACGCAGCAGCAGCAAAACCTCATCGGCGCGGGTTAGAAAGCACAGGGTGAAGCGCACAGCAGCAGACATGCAAGGTATTGTAACCGTGTTGGCAACGGATGGATAGTGCACCGGGCGGCAGCGGCCCAACCGGCCTATGGTATACTCATCCATATTCCTTTCCACTTCCGTTCTTACCCTTTTCCATTCAGGACGATTCATGACCGAACCCACCCTGCTGGCCATCGACAACGGAACCCAGAGCGTGCGCGCGCTGTTATTTGACGTTCACGGTGCGCTGATCGCCAAAGAGCGCATTCCCATCGAGCCATACTATTCCACCGCGCCGGGGCTGGCCGAACAAGACCCCGCCGTGTTCTGGGATGCCGTCTGCCGCGCCTGCCGCGGGCTGCTGGCACAGCCGGGGGTGGACCCAGAATCCATCCAGGCGGTTTCGCTCACCACGCAGCGCTCCACCATCGTCTGCCTCGATGAAGCCGGTCAGCCGCTGCGCCCGGCCCTGGTCTGGCTGGACCAGCGCCGCACCGAGGGGCTGCCGCCGGTGGGCGGGTTGTGGGGGCTGGCCTTCAAGGTCGCCGGCGCCAGCGAGACGGTGGCCTATTTGCAGGCCGAAGCCGAAGCCAACTGGATTCGCACCCATGAACGCGAGGTATGGGAAAAAACCCGCCATTATTTGCTGCTTTCAGGCTATCTAACCCACCGGCTGACCGGCGAGTATGTCGATTCAGTCGCCTGCCAGGTGGCCTACATTCCCTTTGACTACAAATCGCAGGCCTGGGCCGGTCCGCTGGACTGGAAATGGCAGGCGGTGCCCGTTCCGAAAGAATGGCTGCCGCGCCTGGTTCCGCCCGGCCAAGCGCTGGGAGAAATCACCCCCGCCGCAGCCGCAGCCACCGGGCTGCCCGCCGGGCTGCCGCTGATCGCCGCCGCCGCCGACAAGGCCTGTGAGGTGCTGGGCGCGGGCTGCATCGATCCGCATATTGGCTGCCTCAGCTACGGCACCACCGCCACCATCAACACCAC
>CAZQLE010000219.1:0-5794 GCA_964593905.1 uncultured Anaerolineaceae bacterium
CACACCACCACCATTGGTGATGATGAGCAGGTTGTCGCCCTTCATCGGCGGTTGGAGGGAGAGCGCCAGCGTTAGATCGAACAGATTGTCGAGATCGGCAGCCTGAATAATGCCGGCCTGCTGGAATGCGGCACCGTAGACTTTGGCTGCGCCGGCCAGAGAACCTGTGTGAGATGCTGCCGCGGCTGCACCGTGCGCCGAAACGCCCGATTTTAAGGCAATGATCGGTTTTTCAGACTGGCGGGCCACATCGATAAAGCGGCGGCCGTCTTTCAGACCTTCGATGTACAGCGAGATGGCGGTGCTGTTATCATCTTCATTGAGATATTCGATCATATCGGCGATATCAATATCTGACATATTGCCGATTGAAACCAGTTTGTCAAAGCCGATATGGCGGGTGTAGGTGGCGGCATCAATTGCAATCAACAATGCACCCGACTGGGATACCAGCGCTCCCTTGCCAGGCAGAGGCAGGTAGGGTGCAAACGAGGCATTCATTTTGTCGGAATTGGAAAGCGTGCCAACGATGTTTGGGCCAAGAATGCGCATGCCATACTTGCGCGCGACTTCAACAATTTTGTTTTCTGCTTCGCGGTTGCCAACTTCAGAAAACCCGGAAGTGATGATGATTAAACCTTTTACGCCTTTTTTACCGCATTCTTCCACCGAAGATTCAACAATCGGCGCGGGGACGGTGATGACAGCGGCATCAATGGACCCAGGAACATCCATGATGGAGGGGAAACATTTCAACCCCATAATTTCATCGGACTTGGGGTTAATTGGGTAAATGGCACCTTCGAATTTGCCCTCGATTAAATTTTTAATGACCGAGTGGCCAATTTTCCCAGGCGTGGCGGATGCACCAACCACTGCAATTGATTTTGGCCGGAAAAGGCCATTCATAGCTTCTTTATTCACGTTTCTTTCCTCCTGGCAGGATTTATTGATCTAGTTGTCTAAACTTCTTTATTTTATCCTGATCAAGGTGCGTGGCCGGGTAATTTAAGATTCCCTTGAAAACCCATCAACGGGGATGGAATCCAACAGAATCACCGGGTCTAACAAATGGTCAGGTTTTTGGGTTAGAAAATAGTTGCCCCCCAGATAATGCTCTTCTTTGGGGGCGGTTGTATGGTATTCAAGATGGAGCATGGAAGGGCTGCCCGTCGTCTTTAAGCGCTGGATATAACCGGGGGCCTTTTCTCCGATTTTGGCGAAATTCAGCACCAACCCTACTGTCCCAATTTTTTGCCCGGCCAGAATTGATTCTCCGGTACAAACATCGGCCTGTCCCAACTCTGCATAGCGCACAACTTGCCCATCCTCGTTCTGAATGAGGATGCTGTAAGTAACATTCCAATAGTCCACTTTATCTGGAGATGTGAAACAATCGACACTGAGGATGGTGCCGTTTTCAATCGCAAAAACTGGAGTCCCAGGGGGAGCATATAAATCAATCCCGGCGTGATGCCGGTCCCCCCGGTCTTCCCAAAAGGATCCCTGCTTCCCGTTTTCCGGGAGAATTTTTGGAGTCGTTTCTGGGAGTGGCCAATGCTTCATGATAATCTCTAGGTAAATGAAATGTTCAGCTTTTATTTTATCCAGAATTTGCAAAACAAATGTACCCATTTATATAGATTTTTATCACGGGAAACCATCCTTAATGTTGATCCTTCATGTGCGGGGGTCTTAAAGACATTGTGCGCACCTGGCCAGAGATCGGGCATGATTCTGCCGGAGTGCTGCAAGCATGAAACAGTCTCCTGCGGGTCGGCAAAGACCTGCAGGAGACTGTGATTAATCGTTTGATCAGGGTTGGCTTAAAGGCTGCGGCAGACTAACGGTTGGGTTCAATCGAGACGATATCGTTGAAACCATTGACCGTAAGCAGCCAGTTGGAGCCGGGGGTGAAGCGCATGTATTCTTCAGCCGAGGCGGGTTGGTACCCATAATTGCCCTGGTTGCTTTCGAATTGAACAGAGAACTGCTCATCCTGTTTTCCAAAACGCTGGTTGTTGGCCAGGGTATATTCGGGCCAGTACAGGTTAAAATCGTTTCCTTCGACGGTCAGGTTTTGCAGGATCTTCCAGTCATCAATCTGATACTGGCAGTACTCCAGATAAACCTGGTATTCGCAATCTTGAACAACCTCTCCATACCCCGAGCCCGAATCAACTTTATAGGGTGTGCCGCAAATTTTTTCAGCGCCGTCCACCGGTTCTGCCTGTGTGTGGTGGAGCTTTGTCTGGCAAGCGCCAATTTGACCTTCAGCGGGTATTTCTGATTTCCAGCCTTCGCGGGTGACAGGCCCAAATTCTTCCAGGGCTACCAGCCGCTGCCAGTGAACAGCGGTGACAACCCCTTGAATTTCGTCCCGCTTGGTCAGGTTACTGATTACAAAAAACAGACAGCCAATGATGGCAAGGGCAACCACCCCGATAAGGATATATTTTGTTGACCCTGAAAGCGCAGCAGGCTTTTGGGTTTTATCTGCATCTGCGGGGTTTTTGGGGGTCTGCGGGGTCAGTTGTGCGCCGCAGCTTGAGCAGTTTTTTTGTGTATCCAGGTTTTCGGTGCCACAGGCGGGGCAGATTATTTTTTCAACCGGCTTTTTGCCCTGCAAAGCGCCAATCACCTGACCGCTTTGACGTGCTTTCCCTTCAGCCAGATTCCCGCCGCAATTAATACAATCCACGGTGTTACCGGGGTTGCGCGTGCCGCAATAGGCACAGTAAATATCGGGGCCGACTTTTGCCGCGGCGATTTCTTTTTCATCCTGGATCAATTCGTCATGTGCGGCTGACTGAAAAGCTACATCGGCAGGTTGAGCAGCCCCGCAATTCAGGCACTTCTTTTCAGGTCCGGGGTTTACCGATTTACAGTTTGGGCAGGTCCATTCGAGCCGTACATAACCTACAGTCTCACGCGCCATGACTTTTCTCCCATCGATTGCTTTGCTTTGTTAAGTCTGACTTGCTTTTGTAATGTGTAATTTACGGTGATCATTGTATTGCCTGTATTTTGGTGAACAAATAAATTATAGCAAAATTGTAAGCGGCTGCACGGGCAGGGCTGCCCTTCGAATTTGTGAGTTTCTTGCCGATGGACGATTGCCTTTAAGAGAACTTTAAATCCGGGGGGCTCTTGATGCCGGATCATTATTCATAAACCTGTGGATTTGCACAGAAAGGCAGCTTTTTCCCTTCCAACCCGGCCAGAAGATTATCCACTGTAATTTCGGCCATTTGTTGGCGGGTCTTAATCCCGGCGCTGGCGATATGCGGGGTGATCACAACATTGTTGAATTTCAAGATTGGATGATCGAGCGGAACGGGTTCGGGGTCGAATACATCCAACGCTGCGCCGGCAATTTTCTTTTCTTCCAGGGCCCAGATTAACGCATCGCTGTCAATGATGGCGCCGCGGGCGGTGTTGATTAGGATTGCTGATGATTTCATTTTGGAGAAAGCCTGCTGGTCGATCATTTTTCGTGTGGCAGGCGATAAATAGGTGTGCAAAGAAATAAAATCCGATTCAGCCAGGAGCTGGTCGAGTGAAGCATATTTGATGCCCAGCGCCTGTTCAAGTTCGGGGTTCGGGGTGGGGTTGTGATAAAGAATGCGCATCCCAAACCCGCGTGCGCGCTGTGCCACGGCCTGCCCGATGCGGCCAAGACCGATGATCCCCAGTGTGGCTCCGTTCAGTTCGAACCCGGTCAACACAGCGGGTCCCCACGGGCGCCAGATTCCCTGACGGACCTCACGGTCGCTTTCGGCAATGCGGCGTGCAGCGCCCAGCAACAGGGCAAATGTAAAATCGGCGCAGGCTTCGGTTAGAACGCCGGGGGTATGGCCGACAGGAATTTTGCGTTCGACCGCAGTGGGGATATGGATATTGTCATAGCCGACTGCCATCTGGCTGATGACGCGAAAATCAGCCCCCGCGGCGCGAATGACCTCTTCATCAATCGGGTCGGTGAGCAGGGTGATCAAACCATCCAGACCGGGCATTCGTGAGAGGATCTCTTGTTTTGAAGGAGGGGTCTCAGGGGTCCACAGATCAATATCCACAGTTTGTTTCAGACGGGATAATGCGGCGGGATCGATCATGCGAGTTACAAAGACGCGTGGTTTTTTCATTTTGACAACTCCTGGATTCCTTTGCGATAGATAAATCGTTCCTGGCGTGAATTACCGATAAATAACTGAGCGGGTATTATACCCTCTGCCAGAGAATAACCTGTTTGTTGCAAATAAAAAGTGGGAGACAGCCTCCTGTCTTTCAGAAGGGGCTCCCACTTTTACCTGATCGATCAATGTTGTTATTCGAGCGAACGCTGCAACAGCTTCTGAATCCGTTGGATCATTCCAACCGGGTCTGGGTGCAGCCCTTCGACCAGCAAGGCATTATCCAGAATTTGCTCAATCGCATCATTGATGCGCGCGTCATCGGGTTCAAGGTCCATTAATCGCTGCATAATCGGATGACCGGCATTTAATTCGAGGATCTTTTTAGGGGTGCCGGTTTCTTTATTGAGCATACGATAAATGCGCTGCATCTCTGGGTTGGGCGTATCATCGGGGTCTACCAGGCGCGCTGGCGATTCGACCAGGCGATCGGTTTCTCGCACATCTACAACCCGGTCGCCCAGAACGGCCTTAAATTGTTCGATCACCCGTGACAACAGCTCGGGGTTTGAATTTTCAGCCGGCGGGGTTTCTTCGGATATTTCGTCTTCGGGTTTTTCGACGGCCACATTCACCAGCTCAAAATCATTGTACCGGGTCAGATGCGTAAGGACAAAAGGATCTAACGGGTCGGTCATGAGCAAAACATCCAGACCCTTCTTGCGGAATACCTCGAGATGGGGTGAAACGCCGGCTGTGCGTTCGTCGTCTCCTACCAGATAATAGATTTTCTTTTGCCCGGTGCTCATTTCCTGAACATAGGTGGACAGTGATATCCATTCGGCGGCATGTTTCAACGATTTGTACCGCAATAACGGATATAAGGCCTCGGCGTTGTCTCGATCGGTTGCGATGCCTTCTTTGATGTAATTGCTGAATCCTTTCCAGAACCGCACATAATCTTCCGGCTTTTCCTGTCCCAGGTTTTTCAGTGTATCGATTAGTTTTCCGGTGAGAATTTTCTTTAAGGCCAGCATGACGCGGTTGGATTGAATGGATTCGCGAGAGACATTGAGGGGGATATCTTCAGAATCAATCACGCCGTGCATAAAACGAAAATATTCCGGCAGCAAACTGGTGGTGTATTCCTGAATTAACACTTTGCGGGCATACAATTTTAGCCCGTCCTGTTTGCGCAGTGCAAAAAAGCCTTTCTCAGATTGGGCAGGCACATAAAGCAGCGCATACATCTGGTAGGGGGCGTCCACCGCGAGATGCAGGTGTGTGATGGCCGGCTCTAATTCCAGGGTGAACTGACGATAAAACTGCTCATATTTTTCAGCTTCCACTTCCCGCGGCTGCTGACGCCAGAGCGCAGTTTGCTCATTGGCCTGTTCGTTTTTCTCACCCAGGTAGATCGGGTAGGGGATGTAGTCGGAATGTCGTTTGATAATTTCGCGCAGACGATTTTCCTGCCCAAACTTGGCAGCGTCTGATTTAAGTTTGATCAGAATTTCAGTGCCGCGGGTGGTCTTTTCAGCAGCGTCGATCTGAAAGGTGTCGGCGCCTGTTGAATACCAGGTGGCCGCCTGATCTTCACTGCGGTAAGAGCGGGATGTGACGCGGATCCACTCGGCGATCATGAATGCAGAGTAAAAACC
>CAZQLE010000220.1:0-5772 GCA_964593905.1 uncultured Anaerolineaceae bacterium
ATCTTGAAGCCGCAGCCGCCAGCGTGGAAAAGCTGAAGGCTCTGAAGGTGGGCCTCATTTACCCTGGGCACGGTGCGCCCTTTGAACTTTCGGCGCTGGGCTGAAATTGCGCCGCGCTGCGCAGCGCGTGAGAAAGCGGCCAAATCTGGCAGGCTCATTTATCGAAGAACCCAATATTTTAAATTTACGCAACGAGGAAAACATGATGAAAAATAAGCTGTTTGATTTTGATAAAGAGTTTCGGCTGGGCATCGATGCAGTGGATGATGAACACGTGAAACTGGTGGAACTGTTGAACGAGGTGCATTTTCTGTTGAGCGATGGCAAACGGGCCGAGGCGCGCGATTATTTCTGTGTTACCCTGTCGGCCTATGTGGATGAGCATTTTGCCAACGAAGAGCGGTTTATGGAAAGTTTTGATTTTCCCATGCTGGAAGAGCACCGCAAGATTCACAATAATTTTCGCAAATCTTTTGAAGACTTAAAACCGCAGATTGAATTGTTGGATGAGGCTGCGTTTCGTCAGGCGCTGAGCGAGACCTTTGCCTGGATTCTCTCGCATATCGGCAAAACCGATAAGCGGTATGTGAAGTTTTATTTTTCGAAAGGAACGTAAGGCTTACAGACACCGATTCGTGGTTCACCGCAGCCCGGATTTGTGATAAACTCTACGCCGTTGAATTTATCTGCGGTTTCCCAAGTTTGGGAGGAGTTGTTTTATGTCACAATATGAGACCTATGCAGTAACGATTGCCGGCGTTCAGCGCGAGCTGCGCCTGTTTCAGATTAAACCGGGTTTGAAGATCGCCATTTTGAATATTCTGGGTGACACCGAACTGGTGGAAGCCAGCGCCAAAGCCCTGGGCGAAAAGATGACAGCGGTAGATTATGACGTGCTCGTCACCGCCGAGGCCAAATCGATCCCGCTGGCACATGCGCTGTCGGTGGTGACGAAGAAGCCCTATGTGGTGCTGCGCAAGGCCTATAAGCCCTACATGGGCGACGCGCTGGCCGCCGAGACCCTGTCCATTACCACCGGTGTGCCCCAGACCCTGTTTTTGGATGAGAAAGACCGCGACATGATGCACGGCAAAAAGGTGGTGATTGTGGACGATGTGATCAGCACCGGCTCCACGTTGCAGGGGATGCGCATGTTGCTGCAAAAGGCGGGCGCCAGTGTGGTGGGCGAGGCCGCCATTTTCACCGAGGGCGAGCGGGCCAAGTGGGTTAACATCATTTCGCTGGGTCATCTGCCGGTGTTTACCGACTAAGACCGCCCATCCTTTTGTGCCGCGAAAAAAAAATTAACAGCCGCGAATTGATTCGCGGCTGTTTTTGTTGTGCTTGATTCGTACTTGTGTCAGATCAGGCGGTCTTTTGCCTGCCCGAGACCCATTCGATTACCCCGTAGGTGGCAGCCGAAAGCAGCAGCGCGAATAGAATCACCAGCATCATCACCACCGGGCCAACCCGCTCAAACAATTGTCCTATTAATGAAGGGATGATCATTGCCCCCGCGCTCATGCCCACAAAGAACAGGGCCGTAATTTGCCCGGTGAGCTGCAAGCGCCGCTCGGCCACGGTGAGAATCATCGGGAAGCCCGACGCCATGCCCAGCCCCACCAGCCCGACGCCCACCCGCAGCAGCAGCAGCGACCCCGGCCAGATCAGAATGATCCCCAGCCCCAGGGTGCAGAGCACAAAATCGCCCACCAGCATCCAGCCCGGTTTGACGCGGGTTGAAATGGGAATGGCGGCCAGCCGGCCCAGGGTGAAGATGCCCCAGAAAAGCGAGTTTAAGTAAGCTGCCCCGGCCTGGTCGGTCATGCCCAGCGAGTAGGCATAGGTGTAGATCCACGAGCTAAAGGCCGACTCAGACCCGGCAAAAAGGAAGTAAAAGGCGACGATCAACCCCACCAGCAGGGCAGCCGGCGCAGCCGTCAGCGGCGGGCGCTGCCCGGCCGCGGGCTTTTCGGCGTTATTTTGAAAGGGTGAAGCCGGGCCTTTGCGCAGCAGCAGCACGGCGATGGCTGGCAGCACCAGCAGCGCAATGGCGCGGTAGCCCCAGGTGATGCTGCCGGCCGTCAGCAAGGCGCGGGCCACCACAATTGGCGAAAGCAGCGCACCGACGCCATAGAAGAAATGCAGTGCGCTCATGAAGGGCGCCGTGCGCTCGCGGTAGGTCCATACGATCAGGGTGTTGCCGCCTACATCCAGCACACCTTCACCCATGCCCAGCACAAACAGCAGGATCGCCAGCAGGGTTAAGCTGACGATGCCGGGGGTGACGGCCACACACAGCGACATGAGCAGCAGTGCGGCGGCCATAATGCGGTTGCCGCCGCCAAAACGGTCGAACAGCCGCCCGCCAAACAGCGAACCCGAAAGATAGCCAAACGAACGCGCCAGAAACAACACGCTGATCTGTTGCAGTGTGCTGCCGGTGTTTTCGGCCAGGCCGGTGAGGGTGGGCCCCAATGAAGCGGTGGTCAGGCCCAGTGCGATGAAGGCCGCGTAATATCCGGCGGCCGGGGCTGCGCTGGCAGCGGTGCGGCGAATTGAAAAAGCCATATTTCTATCCTTTTTCCGGGCGCCGGCGGAATATCCCCCCCTGGACGAAAAGGGTTGTCTTTAACCCTGTGAAGGGAAGGCTGCCCGGTGGTGTGGTCTTATTCTACTGTATCTTTATCATACCCGAAAAATGCAATTTCGTGCAGAATAAATCAATAAACTGTAAAAATACTTAAGAAAAGTGCAGAAACAGGCAGCGCTCGCCGTTGCTGGCCGCGCTTTGCAGGCCGAAGATGAGCCAGACGGCCCCCGCTGGGGGAGAAGAATCATCCTTTGTCAGAGAGAAAATCTTTGTGTTAGAATCATTCAATGCAAAATGTTGAATTGATCCTGGCTTCCAATTCTCCACGCCGGCGCCAACTGTTGACCTGGCTGAACTGGGGGCCGGTCCTTCTCGGCGCACAAATTGACGAAACCCCGCTGCCCGCTGAAAAACCGCAGGTGTATACCCGCCGGTTGGCCGAACAGAAGGCGCGTCAGGCGGCGCGGTTGTGGGCACAAGACGGTTCGGGCCCAGGCCCGCAGCGCACCCTGATTCTGGCCGCCGATACCACCGTGGCCGACGGCGACGACCTGCTGGGCAAGCCCGCAGACGCCGCCGAAGCGCGGCAGATGCTGGCGCGGCTGCGCGGCAGGGTGCACCAGGTGGTGACTGCGCTGGCCTTGCTCGACCCCCTCACCGCGCAGATGGAAACCGAGGTGTGTGTGTCGCAGGTGCCAATGCGCGCCTACGCCGACGAGGAAATTCACGCATATGTCGAAAGCGGTGACCCGCTGGATAAAGCCGGGGCGTATGCCATTCAACATGCCGGGTTTCATCCGGTGGAACATTTTGGCGGCTGTTTTGCCAGTGTGATGGGCCTGCCGATGTGTCATCTCATCCGCGCTGCGCGCCGGTTGGGCTGGCAGGCCGCCGATGGCGCGCCCGCTGTGTGCCGCCTTCATCTGGATTATGAATGTAAAATCTACCCCGCGGTTTTGCGCGGAGAACTGGCAGGTTGAAGGATGACCTTGCCCAAGGAGTTTGCTTTGAAGAAGAAAATCGTCCTCTTGTTTCTTGTGCTGGTAACGCTGTTGAGTGCCTGCGGCCCCAGCGCTGCACCGGCGCAGACCGTCACGCCAAACGAAACGCCCACCAGCGGGTTACCCACCCCGGTGCTGGGCATTACCCGTGCACCCGATGCACGCGCCGCGGCAGAGAAGTTCCTGCTGGCCTGGAAAGAAGATGATTATTCAGCAATGTATGACCTGCTGACCAGGGTCAGCAAGGATGCGGTGACGATTGAAGATTTCACCAAGCGGTATACAGAAACCGCGGTGAACCTGACCCTGCGCGAGCTGAATTCTGAGATTGTCTCGGTGCTCACCAATCCCACCGCCGCCCAGATCGCCTACCGGGTTGCGTTCGATACCACCCTGCTGGACAAAATTGAGCGGGATATGGTGATGAACCTGGTGTTGGAAGACGGAATATGGAAAGTGCAGTGGGAAGATGGGATGATTCTGCCCGAACTGCGCGGCGGCAACCGCCTGGCGGTGGATATTAAGATCCCGGCCCGCGGCAATATCTATGACCTGAACGGCAATGCCCTGTCGGCTGAATCGGAAGCGTTTGCGCTGGGGGTTATCCCCGGCCAGATCGAAGACGGGCAGTCGCGCAATGTGATTAATGTGCTCTCGCGGTTAACCGGCAAAACCACCCAGGTGATCGAACAGCTTCTGGATGACGCCCTGCCGCAGGATTATGTGGTGATTGGCGAAGTGACCGCCCCGGTGCTGGCCGAACGCTATGACCAGATCAGCGGTTTATCGGGCATCTGGTCCAACCCTTACAGCGGCCGGTTTTACTTTAATGACGGCGTTGCCCCGCATCTGGTGGGCTATGTGTTGTCCATTCCCAAAGAAGAAGCCGAGACCTACCAGCGTGAGGGCTACCGGATTGACGAAAAAATCGGTTCAGCCGGGCTGGAAAAATGGGGTCAAGATTACCTGGCCGGCAAACGCGGTGCCTCTTTGTATGTGGTTGATCAGCAGGGCCAGGTGGTGACCCGTCTTTCGCAGGTCGATTCGCAGCCTTCCTATTCGATCTATACCACCCTCGACAGCGTCTTCCAGTATGACGTGCAGCGTTCTCTGGCGGGTTTTCGCGGGGCGGTGGTGGTGTTGGAGCGGGATACCGGCAAGGTGCTGGCGATGGCTTCTTCACCCTCGTTTGACCCGAATATTTTTGCCCCCGGCAACTACAACGCCCAGTATGCTGATCTGAGTGTGGACCAGCCGCTGCTGAACCGCGCCACCCAGGGCACCTACCCGCTGGGTTCGGTGTTCAAGATCATCACCATGGCCGCGGCGCTTGAGAGCGGCCTGTATACCGCCGAAACAAGCTATGAGTGCGGCCACGAATTTACCGAACTGGCCGGACAAACCTTTTATGACTGGACCTACGAGAAGGGCAAGGCGCCTAGCGGCAATTTGACCCTGTCTGAAGGCCTGATGCGCTCTTGCAACCCGTGGTTTTACCATATCGGGCTTGACCTTTACCGCCAGAACAAACCCAAAGCCTTAACCGAGATGGCGCGCGCCTTTGGTCTGGGTGCAGCCACCGGCATTGGCCAGGTGCCTGAAGACCCCGGCCAGATGCCCGACCCCGAAAGCGAAGGCGATGCGGTGCAGATGGGCATTGGTCAGGGCCGGATGCTGGTGACCCCGCTGCAGGTGGCCGACTTTGTGGCCGCGGTGGGCAATGGCGGCACGCTCTACCGCCCGCAGGCGGTGGAAAAGATCGTCTCGCCCAATGACGATGTGGCCTATGAATTTCAGCCCGAAGAACGCGGCAAGCTGCCCATCAGCCCCGAGAACTTAAAGATCATTCAAGATGCCATGTACAGCGTGGTCGAAGACCCGCGCGGCACGGCTTACAGCACCTTCCGCGGGCTGGGGGTGAAGGTGTATGGCAAGACCGGCACCGCCCAGAACTCGGTGGGCACTTCTCATGCCTGGTTTGCCGGGTATAGCGATGAAAACAACCCGGAGAGGAAGGATATCGCCGTTGCGGTGATCGCCGAAAATGCCGGTGAAGGTTCCGAAATCGGTGCGCCGATCTTCCGCCGCGTGATGGAGTTGTATTTCTACGGCAAACCGCTGCGTCTTTTCCCGTGGGAGGCCTCCTATTATGTGACCCGCACGGCCACCCCGCTGCCG
>CAZQLE010000221.1:0-5734 GCA_964593905.1 uncultured Anaerolineaceae bacterium
GGATGGAACTCATAAACTTGCGCTGCAACACCTGCACACCGTCATCCTGCTGGATGATCTCATGTTCGCCGCGGTCTTCGATGACCTGCACCGGGAATTTGGGATACCATTTGACATCCACCCCGGTGGTGTCGTACAGATCATCCACGTTGTAATCCATGCCCAAAAAGGCGTGGATGTTGCTCTTGTTAATCTCGGCGGGCAGGCCCTGCTCGTGCCAGACCGGGATGGTTTCATCCCAAAAGCCGTAATCGGCCATTGGGCAGCGGTCTACCGGCCGGTAGTGCATCACGGCATTGAAGCGTTCGCGCTCATTCATGGGGTTCCAACCCGTGTTGGATTAGGGCCGCGGAGGGGGGCAGGTTGAGCCCGCAACCCCATACTGCCCGCGCCTGCTGCAAATAATACAGGTAGTTCTCAAAGGGCACATCGGGGGGCACAAGGTGGTCGCAGTGAGGGATGTAGCCGCCCTGTTCGACCAGCGGGGCCAGCCGGCGCACCCCGGCTGCGATGGCGGGTTTATCGGAGCGCAGGATGCGCTTATCAAACCCGCCGATGATGCGCAGCTCTTTGCCAAACTGCCGCCGATAGTCATAGGGGTCGGCCTGCCAGGTGCCGATCTCGAAGGGGAACATGGTGTTGATGCCCACTTCGAGCCACAGGGGGGCCAGCCGGGTGATATCACCATCGCAATCCAGCGAAACGATATCTACATTGTGGCGGTGCAACACGTCGGTGATGCGACGGTAGTGAGGCATGAGATATTTACGAAAATGCCGGGGGCTGATCAGCGGCCCGGCGTTATAGCACATATCTTCCCACATATGGCAGCCGTCAAAGACGCCGCCGGTGCTCAGAACGTGTTCCAACATGCCCACAAACAGGTCTGCCAGGGTTTCGACCATCTCTTCAAACCAGGCCGGGTCATCAAACAACACCAGCGACAGGTTTTCCAGCCCCATCCAGTCGCGCAAATAGCCATACAGCCCGCCGCCGCGCAAAAAGACGATGTTGGGGCGGTTTGCGTCGCGCCAGTTGGGCAGGCGCGCGTCCCAGTCGGCGGGGTAGCGCCCGGTGGTGGCGGGGTCGAGACGCGGTTTGTAATGCTTGCGCCAGCTTTCGCGGTCGGTGAGCAGATGTTTCACCGGGTGGGGAATGGAACCCATGAACTTGCGCCGCAGTACCTGCACGCCATCGGGCTGCTGCACCACTTCATGATCGCCGCGGTCTTCGATCAGGCGTTCTTCAAACAGCGGGTCGAGTTTGTTGATGATGCCGGTGGTCTCATCGATGCCGGTCATGGTGAAATCCATGCCCAGATAATCGCGCAGGTTGTGCATGCCGATCTCGCGCGGCAGACCCTGGTCATGCCAGATCAGCGGCGTTTCGTCCCAGAAACCGAAATCGGTGATGGGGCAGCGGTCCACCGGCTGGTAATGTAGCACAGCATTGAAGCGTTCGCGATGGTTCATCGGGTTGGCCGCCGGTTTTATTTCTCTAAGATTTGCGAGAGGAACAGCTTGGTGCGGTCTTCTCTGGGGTTGGAGAAAATTTCTGCGGGTGTACCTTCTTCCACGATTACGCCCTGATCAAAGAAGATCATGCGGTTGGCGACGGCGCGGGCAAAACCCATCTCGTGGGTCACCACGATCATGGTCATGCCAGAACGGGCCAGTTCGATCATGGTATCGAGCACTTCTTTGATCATCTCGGGGTCGAGGGCTGAGGTGGGTTCGTCAAATAACATGATCTTGGGCTGCATCGCCAGCGCGCGGGCAATGGCCACCCGCTGCTGCTGACCGCCCGAAAGTTGACCGGGGAATTTATCGGCCTGATCGGGGATGCCCACCCGGTTGAGGAGCTGCATGGCAATTTCGCGGGCCTGTTCTTTCTTCCACTTGCGCACCCAGACCGGGGCAAGGGTAATGTTTTCGAGCACGGTCAGATGGGGGAACAGGTTGAAAGATTGGAAGACCATGCCGGTTTCGGCGCGCACATGCTCGATATTGCGCACATTGTGCGAAAGCTCCACGCCGTCCACGGTAATTTGCCCGCGCTGGTGCTCTTCCAGCCGGTTGAGGGTGCGGATGAAAGTGGATTTACCGGACCCGGAGGGGCCGAAGATGACGATTACCTCGCCTTTGTGTACATCCATGTTGATTCCGCGCAGGGCATGGAACTGGCCGTACCATTTATGCACATCCCGGCACACGATGATGGGTTGATTTTCGCTTGTTTGCATTTCCATTTGATTTTCTCCACTTATGCCCGGCGCTGGGTCTCAACGCCCGTGCGTTCCTCGATCACCTGACCGATATATGACATGGTGTAGCTGACCAGCCAGTAGACGGCGGCCAAAAAGGTGTATACCTCGATATGGCGGCCCAGAAAAGCCGATTGCGCCAGGGTTGCTTTGGCAATTCCCAGAAAATCGAGCAGGCCAACAATCAGCACCAGCGATGTATCGCGGTAGCCGCCAATGGCCGAGGCGGTGATGATGGGAATGATCGAGCGCAGGGCTTGCGGCAGGATGATGAGCCGCAGGCTGAGGAAGCTGTTTAACCCCAGCGCGGCGGCCGCTTCGTGCTGGCCTTTGGAAACCGCCTGTAAACCGCCGCGCACGTTCTCGGCCATGTAAGCGGCGCTGAACAGGGTGAAGGCCGTCATGGCGCGGATCACCTGGTCGATCTTGATGTTTTGCGGCAGGAACAGCGGCAGCATGGTCTGGGCCATGAAGAAGACGGTGATGAGCGGCACAGCACGCACCAGTTCGATATAGACCACGCAGAAAGCGCGAATGAGTGGGTAGCGCGAACGGCGGCCAATGGCCAACGCCACACCAATGGGGAAGGAGAGCACAAACCCGATCATGGCGATCAGGGTGGAGAGCAGCAGCCCTCCCCAGGCATTGGTCGGGACGAGCGGCATCGAACCGCCGGCTTTGCTCCACCCGCTGACCAGCAGCACGGTCACCGGCAGGTAGATTAACCAGGCAACCACCACCGGGCGGCGCAAGAACCGTGAAAAAGTGCGCCCCAACCCGTAGGCGGCCAGTACGATACCCCCAATGATGACCCAGTGTAAACGGGTGGAGGGGTCCAGCGGCAGCAAAGCCAGCAAGAACGGCGCGCCCAGCGCCACCAGGGTGGCCGAAAAACGCTGCCGGATCCAGATGCCCCAGGAGAGGCCGGTTAACAACCCCAGCAGGCCGACCACGATCCACACCCGCCAGATCTGATCGACCGGGTAACGACCGATCATCAGAATTTGCATGTTGGCGATGATGACCTGCCAATCGGCTTCGGTCACCACCCAGCGGCCCACGCCAAAAAAGACGCGGATCATCAGATAACCCAGCACCACGGATATCAGGCTGCTGAGCCAGGTCTGGAACAGGTTCTTGCGCAGCCAGCCCAGGACCGTGTAGCGTTCTTCAGGAGGAGGTAGAACGGTATTGGTTGCGCTCATTTTATCGCTCCAGGATCTTGACCCGGTTGTTATACCAGTTCATAAACAAAGAAGTTAACAGGCTGAGGGTGGCGTAGATGAGCATTACGATTGCCATCACCTCCACCGCGCGGCCGGTCTGGCTGGTGATGGTGCTGGAGATGTGCACAATCTCGGGGTAGGCCACGGCCGAGGCCAGCGAAGAATTTTTGATCAGACTGAGGTAGTTGCTGGTCATGGGCGGCACGATCACCCGCATGGCCTGGGGGAAGATGACAAAGCGCATGGTGTAATAGCCGTTAAGACCCAGGGCGCGTGAGGCTTCAATTTGACCCCTGGAGACCGATTGCAGCCCGGAGCGCACCGTATCGGCGGTGAAGGGTGAAGAGCCAAGCACCAACCCGAGGATGATTGCGATCAGCTCGGGCGGCAGCGAAATGCCGCCTTTATAGTTCAGACCCTTTTTAACCGGCAGTTCCAACCCGAAGGGGGCCTGGGGCAGCACAAACCACAGCGCCACACCCAGCAACAGAAAGATGCTCAAGCCAATCACAAAAGAGAGAAAAGAATCCAACCGGAAGCGGCGTTTGATGACCCAGGCCAGCGCAACTGCGATCAGCAGCGCAGCGAACAAGAAAAGGTAATAGGTGCCGGTGGTTGCGGTGGGGATCAGTTTGGGAACATACAGCCCGCGGTTGCTTAAGTAGGAGGGACCCCACAAAACGATGGATTCTTTGACGTTGGGTAGATTGTAGACATATACCGAGTAAGAAGCGATGATCACCAGCAACAGGGGAATGTTGCGGAAAATTTCGATGTATAGCCAGGCGATGCGGTTGACCATGAAGTTGCGCGAAACGCGCATGATGCCGACCAGAACACCCAGAATGGTGGAAAGTAGAATGGCGATGACCGAGGCGATAATCGTGTTGATCACGCCAACTTCAAGCGCGCGCAGATTGGAGCTTTCGCGGGTGTGTTCGATGAGCTTGATGCTGATATCAAAGCCGCTCGTGACGCGCAAGAAATCAAAGCCCAGAACCATGCCCTGCTTGGCAAGCGCCCGCGCCATATTTCCGTATAAATAGTATGCGATCAGAATAATGATGGCAGCAAAAACCAGTTGGGCGAGCACCTGCAAGAAGCGCTCATCCAGGAGCCATGAAAAGATTTGTAAACGCCCTTTTTGGGTTACTTTGGGTTGGATTGAGTCATCATCCATGGGTTTTTTCCAGGGGAAAGATCCGGAACAAAAGAGGGGGTCGGGCAGATGGGAATGGGAAGCCCCATCTGCCCGTGAAAAGGATTAATTCAGATTAGCGCAGCGGCATGGGGTAGACCAGGCCACCCTGATTGTAGAGCGATGAAATGCCACGCGGAATTGCGGTGACGGTGTCGGGGCCCAGGTTGCGATCATAGATCTCGGCAAAGTTGCCGATTTGCTTGACCATGTTGTAGGCCCAGTCGTTGGAGAGACCCAGCTTCTTGCCCATTTCGTCTTCCACACCCAGCAGACGGCGAATTTCGGGATCTTCGCTGGTGGCTTTCATATCATCCACATTGGCTTTGGTCACGCCTTTTTCTTCGGCGATCCACAGCGCGTTCTCAACCCAGCGGACGATGTCGAACCACTGATCATCGCCCTGGCGCACAACCGGGGCCAGGGGTTCTTTGGAGAGGGTTACTTCCAGAATGCCAAAGCTTTCGGGGTTTTTGGTCATGGAGCGCTGGGCAACCAGACCAGATTTGTCATTGCTCATGGCATCGCAGCGGCCCTGCTCGAAGGTGGCGATCACATCATTGGGATCGTCGAACAGGCTGGGGGTGTAGGTTAACCCGGCGGCTGCCATCATATCGGCAATGTTTAATTCGGTGGTCGCGCCGCGGCCCATGCAGATCGTCGCGCCGTCCAGATCTTCCAGCTTTTCAAAGCCGGCTTCTTTGTTAACCATGATGCCCTGGCCGTCATAGAAGTAAGGCGGGGCAAAGCTCAGGCCCAGGTCGGTATCACGGGTGAAGGTCCAGGTGGTGGAGCGGACCAGCACATCGATTTCACCGTTTTGCAGCAGGGTGAAGCGCGTCTCACCGGTGGTGGGGACGTATTCGACGGCTTTGGGGTCGTTGAACACTGCAACGGCGATGGCCTGGCACAGCTCGATATCCAGACCGGCGTAGTTACCGGCTGAATCGACCGTGGCAAAACCGGGGTTGGTGGGGTTGATACCACACTTCACCTTACCGCGTTCCTGCACAGCCTTGAGAATTTCGCCAAAACCGGGTGCCTGTA
>CAZQLE010000222.1:0-5726 GCA_964593905.1 uncultured Anaerolineaceae bacterium
GTGGATGAAGTGCACCGCTGGAACAAGGCCCAGCAGGATGCTTTGCTGCCGCAAGTGGAAAGCGGCATGGTGACCCTGATTGGGGCCACCACTGAAAACCCCTATTTTGAAGTGATCCGCGCCCTGGTTTCACGCTCGCGAATTTTTGAAATGCGGCCGCTCAGCGAAACCAATCTGCGCACAATTTTGCAGCGCGCGCTGCAAGACCCCGAGCGCGGTTATGGCAGGCGTTCAATTTCTTTAAGCGCAGAAGCGGCCGACCATTTGATTGATCTTTCAAGCGGTGATGCGCGCAATTTGTTGAACGCGCTGGAACTGGCTGTGGAAAGTACCCCGGCGGATGAAGACGGCGTCATCCGGGTGAATCTGTCGGTGGCAGAAGAGTCAATTCAGAAGCGTGCGCTGCAATATGATAAAAACGGCGACGCACATTATGACACCATCTCGGCGTTTATCAAATCGGTGCGCGGGTCCGACCCCGACGCGGCGCTGTACTGGCTGGCAAAAATGCTGGCCGCCGGTGAAGATCCACGCTTTGTTTTGCGCCGGTTGATCATTTTGGCCAGTGAAGATATTGGCCTGGCAGACCCGCGTGGTTTGCAGGTGGTATCGGCGGCGGCGTATGCGTTTGAGTATATTGGCCTGCCCGAGGGGCTTTACCCGATTGCCGAAGCCACCCTCTATCTGGCGACTGCGCCAAAATCCAATTCGGCCGGCGCGTTATATAAAGCGATGGATTACGTCACCAAACAGGGCGTTGGCCCGGTGCCCACCCATTTGATGGACAGCAGCCGCGATGCGCGCGGGCTGGGGCACGGGCAGGGCTATCAATATCCACATTCTTTTCCGGGGCATTTTACGCCGCAGCAATATCTGCCGGAGAACGCGCTGGATGTCCGTTTTTACCAACCTTCCGACCAGGGGTACGAAGCAGAGATCATGGCACGGCTGGCCGAATGGCGGGCTGCCCAGGCGGAATATATCGAACGACGATTTAAAAGCCGTTCCAAAGAGGATGACCATGACCATTCTCCTGCTGATTCGCCACGGGGAAAATGACACCATCGGCAAATGGCTGGCCGGACGCACGCCGGGGATTGAACTGAACCAGCGCGGCCGCGATCAGGCGGCCGAACTGGGCGAGCGCCTGGGCGGACTGCCGATTAAGGCAGTCTACAGCAGCCCGCTGGAACGCACCCTGCAGACGGCCGCGCCGCTGGCCGAGCGCCTGGGGGTGACGGTGACCGAGTTTGACCCCATTTTGGAAATTGATTATGGCGCGTGTCGGGGGAAAAGTTTTAAGCAGTTGAGCCGTACCCGGTTTTGGAAGCAGGTGCAGCAGGCGCCGGGCGATGTGCGCTTTCCGCAGGGCGAGACCCTGGGCGAGGCGCAGCAGCGTGTCTGGGCCGGGCTGACCGCCCTGGCTGCCGCGCACCCCGCCGAGATGGTGGCCTGTTTTACCCACGGTGATATTATTCGCCTGGCGGTGTGCAAGATCCTCAATATCGCGATTAATGATTTTCAGAAAATGGTCATTGCCACGGCATCGACGACGGTGATCGCATTAAATGGGCAGCCGGAGCGCAGCGCAGTCTTAACTGTCAACCAGATGCTGCGTTTTGAAATGCCCACCCCCAGACCCGCAGCATCTGAAAAGAAACAAAAACGCCACTGAAAAGGAGCATAAATCTTAATGGTATTTCGCCGGAATGACTTCCCTTCAATTGACCCCGTGGTGTTGAACACCTGGATGAATGATGGTCAGGCGTTATCGATTCTGGATGTGCGCGAAGCTCAGGAGCTTCGCATGGCGCGCCTGGCAGATGAACGGGTGGTGCATTTGCCCATCAGCCGCCTGGCCCATGAAGGGCTGCCGCCCGAGTTGAAAGACCCGCACCAGCGTTTGGTGGTGATGTGTCATATGGGCGCGCGCAGCGCCCAGGTCACCGCCTGGTTGTGCGCCCAGGGGTGGGACCAGACCTATAACCTGTCTGGAGGAATTGATGCATATGCGCGGGTGGTGAACCCGGCCGTGGGGGTGTATTAAACGGTTTGCCGACAGCGGAAAACACCCCAAATTCGGGCTTGAAATGATTAATTAATCCAGCAAAACCACTTTTCCGCTATCCAGATCGTAGCGCGCCGCAACGATGGAGATTTGTTGGGCGGTCACCAGCGGCCGCAGTACGGGTTCATTTTCTCGCAGCCGGGCAGCGATACAGCCGGCGTTGAGGTCCACAACCGCAGCCGGCAAATCTGCCGCACCCGAACTTCGGGCTTTTTCCACCGACGGCAGGATAATTTCGAGGATGCTGGCAATGTGGCCTTCGGCTTCGCCCGCTGCGCAGGCCGCCTTGACCGCACCGCAATGCTGATGCCCCAGCACCAGCACCAGTTTAATGCCCAGATGCGCCACCGCATATTCGATGCTGCCCAGGCTGACTTTATCGAACACGTTGCCGGCGGTGCGGATGACAAATAGGTCACCGATGCCCTGATCAAACAGAATTTCAGGTGGTACCCGTGAATCGGAGCAGGTTAAAACGGCGGCGAACGGTTTTTGACCGGCCACCACCGCAGCGCGGCGGGCGAGGTCTTGATGGGGGTGCTGAACGGCAGCCGCCGCAAACCGGGCGTTGCCTTCCATCAGACGCGCAAGTGCTTCTTGTGCTGTGAGACCGGGGGTTGTTGAACTCATTTTACCTGTTCCTGTGGGGTGGATTGCTTTTTTGTAGAAAAGGTGGCTGCATCCTCACCTGTTTTGAAGGATTTCTGCCAGGTCGGCCGTGTTGGGTAGAATCAGATCGGCACCGGCTTTGCGCAGCTCGGCTTCCTGACCAAAGCCGCATAATACCCCCACTGTCTGCGCACCGGCGGCTTTCCCGGCTTTAATATCGACTGTGGTATCGCCCACCATCAGGCAGGCCTCAGGGGCAACACCTATTTGCGCGGCCGCCCATTGAATGGGGTGAGGATAGGGTTTGGTATATTCGCAGGTCTGCGCGGTGGCAATTGCGCGAAAAAACGGCAGCAGATCGAACTGATTAAGAAAACGGTGTGTGCCCTGTGACCCGCGGGCGCTGACAACCGCCAGCGGAAAGCGCGGCGCCAGGGCGGCCAGCATGGTCTCGACGCCGGGAATTAACCAGAATTTTCTGGGCGGGCTGCTTTCTTTGCGGCGCGAAAGGCGGTTGAGCACCCAGGCGGCTTCGTCATCCAGGTGCAGGCGGTCCAGCAGATGATAGACGGTGTTGCCGGGGCTTTCGAGCTGCATCAGGGTGCGCCGGGCAAAATGCTGGGTTTGTCTGTCGCGAAAGGCAAAACGCAGTGGCTGGAGCAGGCGTTGAAACCGGGCGACCCACAGGTCGTCGGTATCGCTGAGCGTGCCATCCACATCAAAACAAATGGCTTGAATGCGGGCAAGGTCGATGGACATGGCGCGATTATAACCCAAAGGCCTGCTGTAGCAGCAAAAATTGCTCTGAACTGGGAGCAGAAAGATAGATGGTTTTATCTGCCTGCTGAATGATCAGCCGGTTTTTTTCAATATCGGCCTCACCAGCCCGTTTTTTCAGGTGGGCCGAAAAGGCCTGATAGTACTCATTGGCGTCGGTTTCACTATCCCAGGCGATCTGCTGCACCACCAGCGGCCCGGCCTCACACTGATAAACCGCGTACCGGTCTCCGCCCCAACCGGCGGCGGCGCGGCGGGCTTCGGCCTCGGGCACACGCCAGTCTTGCTGCTCGCTGCGGGCCAGTTGCAAATATAGATACCACTCACCCAGCCCGCTTTCGCTGATCAACGTACAGGTCTCCAGCGCGGGCTGCAAGTCAGGCAGGCTGACCGGCAAGGCCGGTTCGGCAGGATATTTTTCGGGGTGCAGAATTTGTTCGGTGGTGACCGGCGGGTTTTCAAGGGCCTGGTTGACCGCATCCCAACCGCCCCGGTCGTAGATGGACTGCACAAACTCCATGCCGCGCTGGTAAGGGAAGAGAAAGTCATCCTGTAAATACTGCGGGGCAGAATCGAAGACCGGGCTGGAATAGTTTTGCGCCAGGCTGGCAATCTCATTGCGGTCTGCCTCGCTGGCATGACGCAAGAACCAGAATTGTTCGGCCAGTGAAGCATCGCCTTCCACCAACGCCTGCACGGCGGCGCAGCGTTCGGGGTTCAGCTCGCAGTCTTCGTCGTTGAACTTCAGCCCCTCGCGCAGGTTGTAGGTCTGGTCTTGCAGCAGGTGGGTGAATTCATGGGCGTAGGTCATGCGCTCCACCCCGCCAAATTCACCGCCCACCACAAACATCTCTTTTGTTTTCGGGTCATAGAACCCGGCCACCTGTTCTGAATAAAGCCGGGTATACAGGTCGATCAGGTCGTAGTTTGCGGGCAGCAGACCCAGCGCCCACAACTCATACGCATCATCCGCTGCGTCTTGCGGGGTATATTCAACAAAAAACTCGCTGCTTACCTTCTCGCTCAATTCGTCAGGGGTGAGCAGTTCGCGGTGGATGGTGTTCCGGGGCAGCAGCCCGCGCAGGTGGATGATCTGCTTCTGAATCTCATCCATCTGCGATGCGGCGGCAGAAGGGACATTGCCGGTGATATCGATCTCTGGAATTTCCAGCGTTGCGGTCGGGGTGGAGGCTGCGCCGGTCTCGGCACGGTTGGCGGCAAACACCAGGCTGACGGCTGCCAGGGCGCTGAACCCCAGACAGACGACCCCGATCAAAACCAGAATGGAAAAGATCACACGTCGTGACATTGCTTCACCTTGGAGCTTAATTTTGAGCTACATAACCGTAGGCGTACTGCGCATCTCCGTAATCGGGGCGGGCATCCAGCGCTTTTTGAAAGCTTAGCAGGGCCTCATTGCGGTTGCCGGCGCGATATTGCGCCCAACCGCGCCACAACAGCGCTTCTTCTGAGTTGGGTGTGACCGAAAGGGCATATTCGGTCAGCGCAAGCAAATCGTCATTGCGTCCGCTGTGGAAATAAGCCAGGAATGGGCCAAACTGGTAGCGCAGCATCCGCTGCGGCAGATTCATCTGTCGGGCCTGGTCATAGGCCTGCACGGCCTCATCATAGCGTTCAAAATAGGTGAGGTTGCTGCCCACGTTGAACCAGGCAAAGACATTGCGCGGGTCGGCCTGGGTTTCGGCCTGCGCTTTTTCAAGTGCGCGCTGACGGTTGGTGTCGGGGTTCCAATCTTCACCCAGCAGCGCCGCGATTTCACCTTCGCGTTCGGCCGGATAAATGAGCATAAATGCGCGGTTAAACGAGACCCAGTCGGCATCAATTTGACTGTAACTGACCTGGCGGTTGGGGCCCAGAAACGCATCTTGGGTGAAGAAGGTTTGATCGCCGTCGTTATAACCGGTGAGCAGCAAATAATGCCCTGACCAGCGGTCATCGTTATACCAGAAGTTCTCTTCCAGCAGCATGGAGGCCTCGATCATCACCGGATAACCGGCGGCGATCAACGTTTTTGCCCGGTCAACGCTGCCGTTCACGCGGTAGATGGCGCGATATTCCCCAGCCTGATTGGCAACATACGCGGCCAGTTCATCGATATTGACATTTCGATCGGCCCGTTCAGGTTTGATCACATCGGCAACCGTATACTGGTCGCCCTCCCAGCCCCAGAATTTCAGCGCCATCGCCAGCGCCGCAGGACCGCAGTTGTTCCAATCCTGCCGCTCGTAAGCCGGGGCGGGGAGCTGCACCC
>CAZQLE010000223.1:0-5667 GCA_964593905.1 uncultured Anaerolineaceae bacterium
TCAGCGGGCGGCTCAACCCCAACCCCGATTACCCTGACCGCTATGCCATCACCGAGGCCCTCATCCCCATCATCCAGACCGAACTGAAAGCACTGGTTGCTGCCGGCTGCACCGAAATCACCGTCGATGAACCCTCAATGAGCTGCTATGCCTTTAAAGAAGATACCCTACGGCTGGTCGATATTTTCAACCGCACCGTTGCCCCGGTGATCGGAAAATGCCGCTTATCGACCCATTTATGCTTTGGCAATTTCAAAGCACGCGCCGTGGGTCCGCGCCAGTACGCCCCCATGTTCCCAGATTTTCTCTCCTTTGACGTGGATGAAATCCACCTTGAAATGGCCAGCCGCGAGTTTTCAGAGCTTGAGCTGTTGGCTGAAATTTCTCACAAAAAGGATGTGGCAGTGGGCATTGTGGATGTCAAAAGCTACTATATCGAGACCCCAACCGATATTGCCAACCGGGTTCGCCGCTGCCTGCAATACGCCCCGCCGGAACGGCTCTCTTTTGCCCCCGACTGCGGTTTAAGCCAGACGGCGCGCTGGGCGGCGCGGCTAAAGCTCAAGCACCTGGTCGCCGGCGTCGCCCTGGTGCGTCAGGAGCTGGGTCTATGATCCGCCCCATCCTGCAGGATGAGGCATTTTTGGCAGATATCCGCGCCGCAGCAGACGACCGGGTTCACCTCTGGTGGCTGGGGCAAAGCGGCTATCTGCTGCGTTGGCAAAATCACCATATTTTGCTGGATTCCTACCTTTCAGATTCGCTTACCAAAAAATATGCCGGCACCGACAAACCGCATGTGCGCATGACCGAACGGGTGATCGATCCCCGGCGGCTGGACTTTATCGACGTGGTTACCTCCACCCACAACCATACCGATCATCTGGATGGCGAAACGTTAAGCCCTTTGCTGTCTGTTAACCCCGGTCTGACGGTGATTCTGCCGCGCGCCAATGTGCAATTCGCCGCCGAACGGCTAAAGGTCCCTACCGGGCGGCTCACCCCCATTCAAACCGATTCTGCCCCGCTGCGGGTAGGGCCGTTTTCTTTTTCGGCCGTCCCCTCGGCGCATGAAACACTGCAAACTGATGAAAATGGCGACCACCGCTTTGTCGGGTACATCCTGCAGGTTGCCGGCAAGACCATCTACCACAGCGGCGACGCCTGCCTGTATGAGGGTCTGGTGGAACGATTAAAAGCCTGGCAGATTGACCTGGCCATCTTGCCCATCAACGGCCGTGACCCCGCCCGCGGCGTGGCCGGGAACTTTACCGCGCAGGAAGCCGTGGACTTGAGCCGGGCAATCGGTGCAAAATGCGTCATTCCCTGTCATTATGCGATGTTCGAGTTCAACAGCGTATCACCCGAACCCTTCCGGCAATATGCCCTCGCCAGCGGGGTTGCGCATCAAATCTTGAATTGCGCCGGGCGGCTCACGCTTTAAAAATGCACACTCCCCAATAAAAGCAGCCGGTTGGCAGGTTTTGCCAACCGGCTGCTGCAAAAAAACAGGGTCAGTCTGCGCCGGCCGCCGGCATCATTTTAGCGGCACCTGGTTCAAAGAACCCGCCACCTCAATAAACCGGTCTGCAAAATCTTTGCTGTGTGCTTTAAAAGAAAAGGTGCCGGTGAATTTGCCGGTGGCAGGGTCTTTTTGAATATTAAACTCGCCCTCATCTGCCACATAAAGAAACGCATTGATATAAATTGCTGCGCTGGGCCCCACGGGCGTAACCGAGTTGTCGTAGGGTCTCATGGGTACTTTACCCTGTTTCAAACCCTTTTTGGGCAAAAACAGCGAAATAATATAGCGTTCATCTTTGCTGAGCAGCCCCACAACATACTCAACATCAATCGACTGGTATTGAACATTCCCGCTCATCACCAGGGTCTCTTCATAACCGGTCACGGCGAATGAATACGCACCCGGATCAAGATCCTCGGGGGCATAAGGCGGTTCAAGCCCCGGCGAAGTTTCAGAGGGAGTATTTCCCGGCTTTGAAGGCAAAACCGCACCCCCCTCGGGGGTCCCAACAAGCTCAACCGCGTCCACTTCGTTCCACCCCAGACCCAGCACACGCTGATCCACAAAGATTTTTACCCGGTCAACCAGAATTTTCTTGGTCAACTCCAGGGTGATGGTATACACATCCGGGCAGAATGGCACCACTTCCGGGTCGGCCTCAATGACCGTGTAGGTTTTTCCCTGGGTATCAATGATCTGCACTTCCACAACCTGCGACGGGTTGTAATTCATATGAATGTTGATTTCGGTGGGATAAACCGGCGTTTCATAACGCAGTTCAAGCCACTCTTCGGTGTCTGGCTGAAAAGAAGCCCAGGCCTTGATCGAATCTTCGCAATCAGGCACATTGGGCTCGCCAACCGCTTGTGAAGCCGCCCACTCAGGATCGCCATATTGCGAACTGGCTTTCGCCCCCACCGCCCATTGATGCAAAAGACCGTCGTTATCCTGGGTGGCATTTGAAACAGCTTCTTCCTCCGGCTCAACAGTGGCTTCAGCAAGTGGCTCGGTCGCGGGGCTGCTGTCACCCGGGCAGCCAGCAGTCGGATCGATATCAATGAACTGGATGCTGTCGCGCACATCTTCAAAATATGGGGCCACGTCCACATCCCAGCGGTCTGCCGGCGCCATCGCCATCATTGTAAACTGGCGTTTTGAAGTAAGCATTGAGGTAATGACAACCGCCTTAACTTCCTCGCCATTTTGCTGGCTGGTCAACTCGGCCTGCAATGCCGGAAAGCCCCCCACTTTAACCTTGCGCGCTTTCCCAATTTCCGAACCGGTAGACTCTGCCTTGAATTTTTCAAATGCCGCATCGGTGGTCATTTCCTGGTCGTTCTCGCCGGCCATAATCATAAACCCCGGCCCCAGATCAGCGCTTGCACTGGGCGCTTTCATCTGAACAATCCCGACTACACAGGATGTCTCCCAATCGGCGATCGGCATAAATTTAAAGCCACCCTCGCCATAAATGTATTCCTCCACCCGCTCTGTTTCATCCTCAGACACAACGGCGGGTTGATCTTCCTCTTCAGCCGCGGCTGCTTCAGCGGTTTCCTCAACCACCGGCCCCGCTTCGCTTTCCGAATTCTTTTTATCGCCAAAGCCAGGGATGGCAAGACAGGCCAGACTGATCAAAGCAATTAACAAAATCAAGAAAAGACCGCGCAAATGCTTTATTTTCATCGGATACCCTTTCTCATCTTTAGCGGTGTTCATGGGTTGAAAGCCAGGCCATCAGCAGTGTTTTTCCCAGTTCAATCATCTGTTCCAGTTCACCAATATCCTTTAGCTCAAGGGTTGGAAGACTGATTTCAATGCCGGTCGAGCGCAGCTTGATCACCGGCCGCATCCGGGCGGGTAAATTTAATAAAAGCCGTTCGGCCTGTGGAGATAAAAGACGTTCAACATCCTGTGGGTCGCTTGCCAGGCACAGATACCGTTCAGCCACGGCCGGGTTCTGCAACGCAACCGCCGAAAGAAGAGATATCCACTCCGCATCTTCGCCCAACATCAACCGCAGACCCATCTGGATCAGCGGCGTGTTCAAATTTTCCAACCCGGAGGGCATTCCTGAACCCGGCCTGGGGCCAAGCACCACCGCGCGATCTGGCAGCCGAGCATCTGCGCTCCACCAGCGGGTTGAATGCCCAACCTCCGAAGAGCCGGGGCCCGATTCGCGCGCAGAGGCATCGGCTCTGCTCTCCAGCGTCCACGCCCCTTCTGCAAACTTCCCCGAGATGCGAAACCCGCTGACCAGCCCCTCTTTGATCACATCCAGATTCCACCCCCGCTCCAGTGCGGCTTGAACCATCTGGCTCTGGCGCTGACGCTTTCGATAAGCGATGAAACCAAATATGAAAATGATGATAACCAGAGTGATTGCCAAAACAATCAGGTTTAGAACAATTTCAGACATGCTTACACCCCCTCTTTTATCCAAAGCTGGTTGAGTTGTTATGTCGATTCAGAAAAGCACAAAAAGAATACTGATTTCATATACATTATAGAAAATTTAATCCAAATTCACCACTATCGTTTGTGAAAGTTTTCATGGAATATAATAAGCCAATGAGTCGTTCATCCATGCAAACACCGCTTCAAATTTTAAATCGCACGTTCGGTTATCGTGAGTTTCGCCCCAAACAACTTGAAGTCATCGAAAATGTGCTGGCCAAAAAAGATACCCTGGCAATTATGCCCACCGGCGGCGGAAAATCATTGTGTTACCAGATCCCGGCGCTTTTACAGGATGGCTTAACCGTGGTGGTTTCGCCTCTGATCGCTTTGATGAAAGATCAGGTTGAACAGTTGCGGGCGTTCGGAATTCCGGCCTGTTACCTCAACAGCACACTTTCACCTGAAGCCTATTTTGCAAACATGGAATATGTGCGTAAAGGCGAAATCAAGCTCTTATACGCTGCGCCAGAGACCCTTCTGACACCCCGCCTGTTTTCATTGCTAGATTCGGTAAAAGTCGATCTGCTGACCATCGATGAAGCGCACTGCATCTCTGAATGGGGACATGATTTCCGGCCCGAATACCGGCAACTGGTAGAAGTCCGCCGCCGTTTTCCTGCCGCCACCTGCCTGGCTTTAACGGCCACCGCCACGCCCCAGGTGCGATTGGATATCAAATCCACGCTGAATTTTTCAAAATCCAATGAATTTGTCTCCAGTTTCAACCGCGAGAACCTGTATATCGAGGTCGCCCCAAAAGACGACGCGCTAAAACAAACCGTGCGCTTTCTGGAGCGATTTAAAGACCAATCAGGAATTATCTACTGTTTTTCCCGCAAGCAGGTGGATGATCTGGCCGCCTATTTGACCCAGAAGGGCTTCTCTGCCCGACCCTATCACGCCGGCCTGGAAGACCAGCAGCGCAAGGCCAACCAGGAAGCTTTCATTCGTGACGATGTGCAAATCATCGTCGCCACCATCGCCTTTGGAATGGGCATCAACAAGCCCAATGTGCGTTTTGTTTTGCATTACGATCTACCCAAAAGCATTGAAGGGTATTATCAAGAAATTGGTCGGGCCGGTCGAGATGGTCTACCCGCGCACTGTCTGCTTCTCTACCGCTATGCCGATGCCGCCAAGCTGCGCTATTTTGTCAAACAAAAAGAGGGCAGCGAGCGCCGCACTGCTGAACGACATTTGGATGCCATGCTGCGCTATGCCGAAGAAGAGGTGACCTGCCGGCGCGTGCCGCTGCTGGCTTATTTCGGCGAGCTGAACACCCCGGCCAAATGTGCCAATTGTGATAATTGCACCGCTGCCCCGCCCGTCTTCACTGACCAGACCATACCCGCGCAAAAATTCCTGTCCTGCGTCAAACGCACCGGCGAACAGTTCGCCGCCGGGCATGTCATCGACGTGCTGCGGGGTTCAAAAGCCGAAAAGGTGCTGCGCCACGAGCACGACCAGCTTTCCACCTACGGCATCGGCAAAGATTGGACCGAAAAGCAGTGGGAGTTGTTATCACGTCAACTGCTCAAACTGGGATATCTAATGGAAGAAGGCGAATATCACGCGCTGCGCTTAACCGATCAAGCACTGACCGCGCTGCGCAAACGCGCCCCCATTTTGATCCAATATTCCCAGCCAGACCAGCCCGCCCGCCCGGAACAAACACCAAAACC
>CAZQLE010000224.1:0-5606 GCA_964593905.1 uncultured Anaerolineaceae bacterium
AGCATACGCAAATCTTGATTAACGCCACTTGCGCGAGCAGTTGGACCAACTGCTGGGACAGCCTTCTTTTGACCCGCACGGCGACCCCATCCCCAACCCGGCCCTGCATCTACCAGGACAAACCACCACGCCGTTTAACCAGCTTTCCGCCGGAGACACGGCCATCATTCGCCGGGTGCGCAGCCAGGATGAACGCGTATTTCACCGCTTGGGTGAACTGCACCTGACCCCCGGGGTAATGGTGCGGGTGACCGCCATCCACCCGCTGGATGAGGTCGCTCACCTGGAAATTGGCGCCGATAAAACGCCCGCCGTTCTGGGGCAAACCCTGCTCGATTGTCTCGAAGTCGAAGTGCTGGATACACTCACCGATCAGTAAAATCCATCTCTGGCCGGGTAAGTTAAACAAGATCGTCTGAATCAGCGTGCTGATTCAGACGATCTTGTTATTGCTGCTGTGGGGGCGGCAGACAGCGGAAATTCCAAAAATTATCCAAATCACCTACTTGACACAGAACGAATGTTCAGGTATTATTTTAATAGTACAAAGGTTCAAGTATTATAAGGACAGGAGGAGACATGGCGCGAAAAAGTGGAGGGATTGGAGAACGGCATAAGAAAATTATGCAGTTTCTTCAGGATTTCCAGGAGAAATACCAGTACGCTCCCTCCATCCGCGAGATCGGGGAGAGTATTAATGTTAATTCCACCTCGCTGGTGGATTATTACCTGCACCAGTTGGAGAACATGGGCTATATCGAGCGCGATCAACACATCTCGCGCAGCATTCGGCTGGTCAAACCCATTAACCCGGTGGCCGAAAAGATTAACAGCGCTGCTGCCCGGGTGGTAAAAGCGGTGGAAGACTTTCTGCCCGTGCCCATTTTGGGACGCATCGTTGCCAGCGCGCCCATCCCGGTGCCACCTTCAGACCTGGCTTATTTTGATTATGAAAGCAGCATCGATATTGCCCGCAGCATGTTGCCCACTCGCGACGCCGATGGTCTGTTTGCCCTCGAAGTATCGGGAGATTCGATGATCGATGCCATGATCAACGACGGCGATATTGTGGTGATGAAACGCGCCAACGATGCAGTGAATGGCGAAATGGTGGCCGTGTGGCTGAACGACAACGACGAGACCACCCTTAAATATTTCTATAAAGAGACCAACCGCATCCGCTTGCAGCCCGCCAACCCCACCATGGGGCCCATCTATGTGGATAACCCGGCGCAGGTGCGCATTATGGGCAAGGTGGTTATGGTCATCCGTCAGGTGCACCCGGTGGCAGTGTAAGATCTTATTCGCGTTTAACCCAACCCATCCATTCAAGGTGGACCCTGTCCGCCTTGATTTTTTTGTCTCCGGGCTTGCATTCCGCGGCGCGCGAGGCGCGCGTCTGCCCAAAACACAGGCTCCTGCGGGGTATCGAAGGCGCTATTGCCCCCATTCAAAAAAAACGGGTCCGGCAAAAACTGCCAGACCCGATTTTTTTCGAGATTGAGAGATCTTAGGCGATCTCGACCACTGCGCCAGCGGCTTCGAGCTTGGACTTGGCATCGGCGGCAGCTTCTTTGGCCACACCATTGAGAACCTTCGAGCCAGCGGTTTCGGCCATGGCTTTGGCTTCGACCAGACCCAGGTTGGTGAGCTGGCGGATGACCTTGATGGTCTCGATTTTCTTCGGGCCAGCGTCTTTGAGGACGACATCGAACTCGGTCTTTTCTTCGACAGGTTCGGCAGCGGCGGCAGGACCGGCGGCGGCGGCAACAGCTACGGGAGCGGCGGCAGAAACGCCCCACTTCTCTTCGAGGGCCTTAACCAGTTCGGCAGCTTCAAGAACGCTCAGGGCGCTCAGTTCATCAATCAATTTTGCGATATCAGCCATTTCAAAACTCTCCTTCAAAAATCTTTCTTTTGAGCGATTTTAATTTTTAGTAGAATACAAAATACTTATCCGGCCGTGGGAGCGGCTTGTTCGGAATAAGCCTTGATAACAGCAGCAACTGAGCGCGCCGGTTCGTTGATGGTGCGAACGAGCTGCGATGCGGGGGCCATGATCGTCCCCAGCAGTTTCGCGCGCATAACAGGCAGCGGCGGAAGATCGGCCAGCGATTTGACATCGGTAGCAGAGATGGTGTGTTTGTCGAGGAAACCGCCCTTTAATTTATAGGATTCGGTTTTATCGTTCTTGACCAGGTCGCTGAAGACTTTGGCCAGCGCCGGGGCGTCATTGAAAGCAAATGCCATCAAGGTCGTACCGGTCAGCTCACCTTTGGTCGTGAATTTGGCCTGTTCCAGAGCGATATCCATGAGGGTGTTTTTCACCACATGGGCCTCACCACCAGCCTCGCGTGCTTTGGCGCGGATCGAATCGATCTCTTTCATGTTGAGCTTGCTATATTCAATCATGAAGATTGCGCTGCTTCTGCTCAGCCACTCATTATACTGGGCTACAATTTTCTTTTTCTGATCACGTGAGAATGCCACGTAAAGTACCTCCTTCCCTCGAGGGATAAAAAAACATCTTTGCCTGAAACCCACCAGGCAAAGACATCCAGTTAACACAAACAAAATAGTTGGTTACGGATTGTCTTCACCTCGGCAGGATATTGAGCCTTTCGGCACCAGCTTTCTACGGCGAAGGTGTTCCTTTCGGAACACGAATTGCTATTATAACACAATCTCAGAGCCCGTCCAGTGTTGAACGGGCTCTGCTTGATTCAAGTTTGGTCTTACTCGGCCGCACCCAGGTTCTGAGCAAGCTGTGAATCGAGCTTGATGCCAGGACCCATGGTGGTCGACATTGTAACGCGGCGAATATAAATACCTTTGGAACCGGTCGGCTTGGCTTTTTTGATCGCATCCATCAGGGCTGCGAAGTTTTCGTACAGCGCTTCGGCGCTGAAAGAGGCCTTGCCAATGGGCACATGCAGGTTGGCCGATTTATCGAGACGGAACTCAACACGACCGGCTTTGGCTTCTTTGATCACGCGGGGCAGATCTTCGGCCGGAACAACCGTACCGGCTTTGGGGTTCGGCATCAAACCGCGGGGGCCGAGCACACGACCCAGGCGGCCAGCTTTGCCCATCATATCGGGGGTTGCAATGGCTACATCAAAATCCATGAAGCCAGCCTGAATCTTGGCGATCCATTCATCGCTGTCAGCCACATGGTCTGCGCCAGCTTCCAGTGCCTTGGCAGCACCTTCGCCCTGGGCAAAGACCAGAACGCGCACCGTTTTACCCAGACCATTCGGCAGCACGACCACGTCGCGCACCTGCTGGTCGGCCTGGCGCGGGTCGAGACCCATGCGCAGGTGAACTTCGACCGTTGAGTCAAAGCTGGTTGCAACCGTTTCTTTTGCCAGCGCCACAGCTTCTTTGGGGGCATAGAACTTCCCAAAATCCACTTTCGCGGCGGCGGCGGTGTATTTCTTACCGTGTTTTGCCATCATTACTCCTTGGTGGTTCTGACGGGCCAGCTTAACCAGCCCTCCCACATATGGTTAGTCAACGACCTGCAAGCCCATGTTTCGGGCGGTGCCTTCGATTTGCTTCATCGCGCCATCAACATCCACCGCGTTCAGATCTTTCATCTTCACTTCGGCGATTTCGCGCACCTGGGCTTTGGTGACCTTACCCATTTTGCCCCGGCTAGATTCAGCCGCACCCTTGTCGATGCCAGCCGCTTTTTTGAGCAGCACAGCCGCGGGGGGCGATTTGAGCACAAAGGTAAAGGAACCATCAGAATAGATGGTCACTTCGGCAGGAATAATTTCGCCCATGCGATTTTGCGTGCGGGCATTGTATTCCTTGCAGAAGGCCATAATATTCAGACCATGCCCGGCGAGGGCGGGACCGATCGGGGGCGCGGGATTCGCTTTCCCGGCCGTGATCTGCAACTTCACAACAGCTTTCAGTTTCTTTGCCACAGATTTTCTCCTTGGTGGTTCAAACGGGGCGCCTGGTTCAGGCGGTTCCCTTCCACAAATTTCAAAGTCTCAGATGAGACTGATTACACTATGATTTTTCGACCTGCAAGAAATCGAGTTCCACCGGTGTTTCACGCCCAAAGAAATTGACCATCACCCGCACCTTGGTGCGTTCCATGTCAATTTCTGATACCGTACCGCGAAAGTCATTGAATGGGCCATCGACGATACGTACGCGTTCGCCCACTTTGAAGCTAACCTTGATATGGGGCGCTTCAGCCTCCATACGTTTGATAATCTGGTTCACTTCTTCGGGTCGCAGCGCGGTGGGTGAATTGCCCATGCCCACAAAGCCGGTTACGCCCGGGGTGTTGCGCACCACATACCACGACTCTTCGGTCAAGACCATGTTCACCAGCACATAACCGGGGAACACATGGCGCTCGACCACGCGGCGCTTGCCGTCTTTAACTTCGATTTCTTCCTGAGTCGGGATGACCACATCAAAGATCTTGTCTTTCATCCCCATCGTGTCGATGCGCTGCTCAAGATTATGCCGAACTTTATTCTCGTATCCAGAATAGCAGTGAATCACATACCACGAACGCTGATCACTGATTTCTGCGGGATCAAAAGACGCTTCATCGGTCAGGGGTGACGGGGCAGCAGCCTTATGCGACGCATTGGAAGTCGGCCGGGATTCAACAGCAGAATTCTCCAGATCGCTCAATTTTTCTTCAGAATCGTTTTCATTCTGTGCGTGCATTTCTTTTTACCTCATTCCGCTGACAAAAGCTTAAAAGAGTCGTTTAAGCCAGCAGTAAACCAATGACTCTGGAGAAGATAAAATCCATCACACCCAGAAGAACGCTCATTGCCACGACCACGATCAAAACAATTTTTGTCAGGCGATATGCATCTTCACGGGTTGGCCAGGTGACCTTGCGGAGCTCACCTAACGTCTCGCGCCACCATTTCTGAAAGAAGTTCTCTTTGCGTTCTTTAACTTCTTTCCTATCCTTGCGCTCAGTGACTTCCTTTTTATCTTTTTTCTCGACCTTTTCCAGTTTATCAGTCACGTGATGCTCCTCGCGGTTGGTCTTATGGACCGAAACAACTTCGGTCAAAACAACACCTTACGGCTAAAACGCCGCCTCCGAAATCCTCCATCTGGAGGAGAGGACGGCGCTAACTTATTTCTTGCAGGCCAGGCGGGAATCGAACCCACAACCTCTTGTTTTGGAGACAAGCACTCTGCCTAATTGAGCTACTGGCCTAAGCTGTACAGCGGGGAGCGGTCTGCTCCTATTCGGGCAACCCGCGCCCCGCTGCACTGGCAATCAATTTATTTGGTCTCGCGGTGCGGCGTATGCTTGCGGCAGCGTGAGCAGTACTTTTTCAATTCCATGCGGCCCGGGTCATTGCGGCGGTTCTTCTGCGAGGTGTAATTGCGTTCCTTGCATTCGGTGCATGCAAAAGTGACAACTGGGCGGATATCTTTCTTTTTAGATGCCATAACTCTAACCCCAACCGCTCACGCGGTCGTCCTCTCTTAGTCCAGAATCTTGGTGATCACACCGGCGCCCACAGTCAGGCCGCCTTCGCGAATCGCGAACTTGGAACCCTGTTCCAGCGCCACATTGACGATCAGTTCAACTTCCATGTTCACAT
>CAZQLE010000225.1:0-5530 GCA_964593905.1 uncultured Anaerolineaceae bacterium
GTTAACACGGCCGATGCCATGATCGGCTACCGCAGCCCTGAATTTGAATATTTCGGCAAATTTGCCGCCCGCCTCGACGATGGGTTAAACTGGCTGCCGGCCCGTCTGGCCGCTCTAATTCTGATCGCGGCCGCCGCCTGGAACCGAATGGCAGCAAAGAACGCCTTGAAAACCATGCGCCAGCAGCACCGCCGAACCAGCAGCCCGAATGCCGGTTGGACGATGGCCGCTGCGGCCGGGGCTTTGCAGGTGGTTCTGGAGAAAACCGGCCACTACCGGCTGGAAGGCGGGGCCAAACTGCCGGAGGCGCAGGAGATTGAACAGGCGCTGGGGCTGGTGAAGACCGCACTGGTGCTGTGTTTTGGTTTTTGCGGAGGGATCAGTATTGGCATCCAATTCTTGTTCTGAAGAACACGGGGGCATCAACCCCGCCGAATTAAAACAATTTGGCATATCGCCGGCCGACCTGATCGATTTTTCAGTCAACAGCAACCCGTTTGGGCCTTCTCCGCAGGTGTTGGCGGCCATCCGCGCCGTAGATTTTTCCACCTACCCCGACCCTGCCTGCTCGGCGCTGCGTGAAGCGCTGGCACAGGTCAACCGGGTGACCCCGCAGCACATTCTGGCCGGCAATGGAACAGCCGAGTTAATCTGGCTGGCGGCGCAAGCGCTGCTCACACCGGGTGACAGGGTGCTAATTGTCGGCCCCACTTTTGGAGAATACCGCCGGGCAGCCGCGCAGTGCGGCGCCGAGGTTGATGAAATTCGGGCCCTGCCGCCATACTTCCAACCCCCGTTGGAACAGGTGTGCACCTGTATCCGGCAAAGTCGGCCCCGGCTGGTATTTTTATGCAACCCCAACAACCCCACCGGGGTTTTTCTTGACCCCGCTGCAATTCAGCAGTTGATCGATGTGTGCGGCGCAGAGACTATTCTGGTATTGGATGAAGCCTACCGGGCCTTCATCTGCGGGAATATTTTTGCCGGTTTACCGGGGGATCAGTGTCTCGTTTTTCGTTCGATGACAAAAGAATTTGCATTGGCCGGCTTGCGGCTGGGATATGTGTTGGGCAGGCCCGAAATCATCGCGCGAATGAGACAGTTTCAGCCGTCGTGGAGTGTCAATTCGCTGGCGCAGGCGGCAGGCCTGGCCGGAATTGCAGACCCGGAGTATTACCAGCGCACACTGACTGAGCTGCGCCAATTGAAGGACAATTTCTTCGCTCAGATCATTTCTGCAGGGCAGGTCATGGTCCCCTCAGATGTTCATTTTGGGTTGATCGCTGCGGGCGGCCCGGCGCGAGACCTGCGCCAGGGTCTGATGAAATTTAACATCCAGGTGCGCGATTGCACCTCCTTTGGTCTGCCCGAACATATCCGGGTCAGCACCCGTTTACAGCCAGATAATTTAAAGCTCCTTGCAGCGCTGCAAAAGCTGCGCACCGCCTGACGGCCCGAAACAACACCCCCATTCCCCGGGCGGCCTGCCAAGTCAGCATGACAGGCCGGCGAACGGTTCAGCCGCGGCAAGCCGGTGAAAGTGACCGCGATCACTGCCGGGTTGATTTGCTTATCCCGTTCTGCTAGAATGTTAATCATCTCAATCCCCATTATCAAATAATAACTGAATAGCAACGCGAATCTCACACAAACATCGAACCTTCATCGCAGCGCATGGTTTTAAACATCAGGAGGGAATATGTTTCGAAAGAGTGGCTTGCGTGTTTTCTTAATCCTGGCAATGGTTGCCGCGCTGCTGGCTCCCTGGAGCCCATTTAACCGCGCGATCGTTCAGGCCGCCTCACCCAATATTGTCATCAGCCAGGTCTATGGGGGCGGCGGTAACAGCGGGGCAACCCTGAAGAACGACTTCATCGAACTGTATAACCTGAGTGCCACCGCGGTGGATATCACCGGTTGGACGGTGCAATACGCCTCTGCTTCCGGCACATCCTGGCAGCGGACGATCCTCGCGGGCACCATTCAACCCGGTCAATATTATCTGGTGCAAGAGGCCGCCGGCGCAGGCGGAACAGTGGATTTGCCCACCCCCAACGCGGTCGGCAACATCGCCATGAGCGCCACCAGCGGCAAGGTGGCCCTGTCCAGCAGTTCAACCCTGTTAACCGGCTCGTGTCCTGCCGGGCTGGTCGATCAAGTCGGTTACGGCACCGCCAACTGTTCAGAAACAGCGCCCACTGCGGGTCTTAGCAATACCACCGCCGCACTGCGCAGACTGAACGGCGCCCAGGATACCGATAACAACAGCGCCGATTTCACCATCACGGCCCCCAGTCCGCGCAATACACCCCCACCCGATGCAGCCCCCGAAATCGCCAGCACGGTTCCGGCAGATGGCGCGGCCAATGTACCCTACGATGCCAGTCTGACGCTTACATTCAGCGAGCCGGTCAACGTCACCGGGACCTGGTTCGCCCTTTCTTGCAGCCTGAGCGGCAGCCATGCCGCTGTGGTTGCGGGCGGACCCACCATCTTCACCCTCGACCCGCTTGTCGACTTCATTTCAGGCGATAACTGCACCCTGACCGTGCTCGCCGGCCAGGTCACCGATCAAGACGGCAACGACCCTCCTGATGGCATGGTCGCCAATTTCAGCGTCGGGTTCTCCACCGCCAATGCCTGTTCTTTTGACTACACGCATATTTACACCATTCAGGGCAACGGTGAAACGACCCCCATTCCGGGGGTGGTCACCACCCAGGGCCTGGTGGTCGGAGATCATGAAGGCCCCAGCCCCACCCTGCGCGGTTTTTATCTGCAAGATTTAAGCGGCGATGGTGACCCGGCAACATCCGACGGCATCTTTGTCTTCAATGCCAACAACAACAGCGTCAACCTCGGCGATGTGATCCGCATCACCGGCCGGGCAGAAGAATTTCAGGGGCAAACCCAGATCAGCAGCGTAACCTCGATGGTTAACTGCGGCACGGGTTCTGTTGCCCCGGTGGATATGACCCTGCCGTTTGCCTCACCCACAGCTGCAGAAAGCTACGAAGGTATGCTGGTACGTCTGCCGCAAACACTGTATGTCAGCGAACATTACCTGTTGGGACGTTTCGGGCAGGTACTGCTTTCTTCTGGCGGACGGTTGCAGCAGCCCACCAATGTGGCAGCTCCCGGCGCTCCAGCGCAGGCCGTGCAGGCCGCCAATGATCTTAATCAGATTCTGGTTGATGATTCTTTACAGAACCAGAACGCCGACCCGATCCTGTTCGCGCGCAATGGTCTGCCGCTCTCAGCTTCCAACACCCTGCGCGGCGGCGATACTGCTACGGGCATCGTGGGCATCCTAACCTACACCTGGGGCGGCAATTCGGCCAGCCCCAATGCCTACCGCATTCGCCCACTTAATGCGTTGGGCGGCGCCATCCACTTTGAGCCGGTCAATGAGCGCCCCAATGGCGCTCCGGCCCTCAGCGGGCGGCTGCGAGTGGCAGGCATGAATTTGCTCAACTTCTTCAACACCTTTGGCTCCACCGCCTGCACACTTGGCGTCGGCGGCGGAACCACCGAATGCCGCGGCGCGGAGTCGGCGCCCGAGTTTGCCCGTCAATGGCCCAAAACTGTGGCCGCAATGGTGGGCACCGGTGCCGATGTGCTCGGCGTGATCGAGATTGAAAATGACGGCTACGGCGCCGACAGCGCGCTTCAGTTCCTGGTAGACCAGCTTAACGCCGCCACGGCCCCCGGCACCTATGCCTTTATTAACGTGGATGCGCTCACCGGGCAGATCAACGCCCTGGGCACCGATGCTATCAAGGTCGGTCTGATCTACAAACCTGCCAGCGTCACCCCGGTGGGAACCACCGCCGCGCTGAACTCGGTTGAGTTCGTCAACGGCGGCGATGACAGCCCGCGCAACCGGCCCGCCCTGGCCCAGGCCTTTGAAGAAAACAGCACCGGCGCACGCTTTGTGGTCAGCGTCAACCATCTTAAGAGCAAGGGCAGCCCCTGCGCTGCACCTGATCTGGGCGATGGACAGGGCAATTGCAACGGGGTGCGCACCAACGCTGCCAATCTGCTGGCGGCCTGGCTGGCCGGCGACCCAACCGGCACCAGCGACCCCGATGCGCTCATTATCGGCGATCTGAACTCCTACGCCCTGGAAGACCCCATCACTGTCCTTCTGGGCGCCGGCTTCACCAACCTGATCCAGCAGTTCCAGGGTCCCGATGCCTATTCATATGTCTTTGATGGGCAGTGGGGCTATCTCGACCATGCGCTGAGCACAACCAGCCTCACCGCCCAGGTCACCGGCGCGGCAGACTGGCATATTAACGCCGATGAACCCGCTGTGCTCGATTACACCACTGCTTTCAAAACACTCAACCTGCAAACCGTGCTCTACGCACCCGATGAATTTCGCATCGCAGACCACGACCCGTTGCTGATCGATCTAAACCTGACCAATCTGCCGCCCACCGCCAGCGCCGGCGGTCCCTATCAGACAGATGAAGGTCAAACCGTTAACCTGTCTGCCAGTGGATCAGACCCGGACGGCAGCCCGGTTGCCTTTGCCTGGGATCTGGATAACGACGGCATTTTTGAGACCCCCGGTCAGGCAGTAACATACAATGCGGTTGACGGCCCGGCCGTTCTGCCCGTCGCGGTTCAGGTAACGGATGCCACCGGGCTGGCCACGGTCGCCGCGGCCACCATCGAGGTGCAAAATATCGCCCCCACGCTCAGTGAAATCAGCGCTCCCATCATCCCAATTCAGATGAACACACCGGTCCAGGCCAGCGCCAGCTTTACCGACCCTGGTCTGGTGGATACACACACCGCCAGTTGGGATTGGGGAGATGGGGTTGTTAGCACCGGTACCGTGACAGAGGCAAATGGCTCTGGCAATGTCAGTGACAGCCATGTTTACACTACGCCGGGCGTCTATGGCATCACCCTGACCGTCACCGACAAAGACGGCGGAAATGCCGAATCGGTCTTTATGAATGTGGTGGTCTACGACCCGAACGGCGGTTTTGTCACCGGCGGCGGTTGGATTAACTCACCCGCAGGAGCCTACGCCGCCGATCCGGGTTTGAGCGGCAAGGCCACTTTTGGCTTTGTCACCCGCTACAAAAAAGGAGCCACCGTACCGGAAGGCAACACCGAGTTCCAGTTCCAGAGCGGCGGGTTGAACTTCAAAACCCACAGCTTTGAATGGCTGGTGGTGGCCGGCTCCAAAGCCAAATTCAAGGGCATCGGGACGATCAATGGCGAAGGTGAATTTCACTTTATGATCGAAGCCAACGATGCCCAACCCGACACTTTCCGCATCAAAATCTGGATGGTGGACGAAACCGGAGCCGAACAGAAGGTTTATGACAACGGCTCAGCGCAGGAACTTGGCGGGGGGAATATCACCGTGCACAGGTAAACCGGCTGTCGCCGGTGAAGGCAACGAATCATCACGGGCAGGTAAAACTGCCCGTGATGATTCTTGAAGGATGAGGCTGGTGTAAAATCAAGGTATGCGCAAACATACCCGCCTCTCCCTGCTGATCTTGCT
>CAZQLE010000226.1:0-5513 GCA_964593905.1 uncultured Anaerolineaceae bacterium
GACAACGCGGCCCTGGCCGACATGCAGCGAATCCCCGCCGCCGATCAGACAGACGATGACCGTTTCACCCAGGATCATCCATAGCACCTGCCGGCGTTGCCACCCCACTGCGCGCAGCACGCCGATCTCACGGGTGCGTTCGAAGACCGACATCAACTGTGCGTTCATCATCCCCACTCCGCCCAGCACAATGGCCAGGCCGGCAATGACCCACACATATGCATCCATCGAGTCGGCCAGAATTTGCTGGTTTGAAAAATCGGAAGTGCTGGATAACGAATAATCTTTCCAGGTGCGTTCAACACGCGCAGTTAACCGTTCACCCAGCGCGGGGTCTTTCAGGCGCACAAAAAACACACTCACCTGGCGCGGCTTGGCGAGCAGTTCCTGGGCTTCACCCAGCTCTAAAACAGCGCCGCTGTCTTCAAAGGCATCTCCGGTCTGATAGATGCCCACCACGCGGTAAGCGCTGCCCATCAGCCGCAGGGTATCGCCGACATCCTTCTTGAGTGATTCGGCCGCCGCCGAGCCGAGCAGAACAGGCACACCCCGCTGACGGGCAATCATGCGGTCTGATAAACTCAGTCCACGGACGATTTGAAACCGTTGTAGAGAAAAACTATCTTGAGGATAGCCAAAAATAAAGAAATAGGGCGCATTTTCAGATTGCACAATGCCCTGGATCATTCCACTAACTTCAGCAACCTCGGGCATGGCGCTAAGCTGTTCACCAATTTTTTCGTCTACCGTGCTGTAAGAAATATCAAAGGTGTTGGGTTGGCTGAGCACCAGATCGGCCCGGCTGCCCTGCAAGACCGAGTTATAGCCGGCGCGCAGCCCGCTGGACATTGCGCCCAGGACAATAATGGCAGTAACCCCCATGCTTACGCCCAGCACGGTGAGCAGCGTTCGTGTTTTTCGGCGAAAAAGGTTTTTGAGTATCATTCGGCTTCCTGCAAGTACCCATTACCCAATATCTTACGCCATTTGTTCTTGGGGTCAATGATGCTATTTGTCTTAATCGTGATGGTGCGGGTCATTGAACAGGGTTATTAGATTATACGATTCAAAGCGCGGCTGCGTTTCAGGCCGGCTGGTAAGTTCGATTTTAATCGCTGCAACTGGATAAAATGCGACTGAGACCGGCGCTACGGGGAATTCTGTTTTTGTGGCGCCGGCCTCAGTCGTGAATGTCGGTTGGAAGAAAGAATTAATCGAACTTTACAATGATCTCATCCAGAGCGCGCTTGGGAACATGGTGGGCGCCGGCTTCATCACGGTAATATTTAATTTCACCCGCGGCGTTGAGCGGTTCAAGGATTACATTCTCGATCGGTTTGCCCAGGGCGATGACCAGCGGAATTTCGTATTGCGCAGGGATTTTTAGCGCGGTGCGCAGATCTTCACGGCGGATCGAGGCGATCATGCAGCCGCCCAGGCCCTGTTCGGCTGCGCCGAGCAGAATGGTCTGGGCGGCGATGCCGGGGTCGATGCCAAAGTTTTTGGCAATTTCATTATCACCCAGCAAGACGATATAAGCCGCGGGGCGTTCGCCTTCGGCGGGGCCGGGCCAGTCGCGCAGGTAGCCAGCCCAGGCCAGGCTGTCAAAGATGCGCTGGTTGCTTTGCGGGTCGCAGGCGAGCAAATACTTTAGCGGTTGTAAATTTGCCGCGCTGGGGGTTAACCGCGCCAGATCCACCAGTTGGCGCAGGGTTTCAAGTTCAACGGGGGTGTTTTCTGAAAAACGGCGGTAGCTGCGATTTTTGGCGACCAGTTCTTTCAACATTTTGACCTCCGAAAAGAAATTGGGAGAATGGCAAATCCCCATGTGGGGCTGTGAGAATAAAGCGCGAGCGGCCTTAAACCGATTCGATGCCGGCCCATCCATTTCAGGTCAGGCGCTCTCGGCAGCCGGGCGAACCTGGGTTACGACGATCCCGACCATGATCAACAGGCACCCGACCAGTTGGATGGGCGCAAAGCGCTCGGCCAGGAAAAGCGCACCGAAAAACGCTGCAAACACGGCTTCCATCCCCAGGATGATGGCGGCATCGGTGGTGGGGGCATTTTTTTGCCCGACTGCCTGCAAGGTGAAGCCCAGCGCCACAATGAAGATGCCGGAGTAAATAAAGGTCCACCAGGCGTTTGTCAACCCGGCCAGGGTGGTTGTTTCAACCAGCAGGCCAAAGAGCAGGTTTAACCCGCCGCACACCAGATATTGAAGGATTGCAAATGAAAGCACCTCGGCCTTACGCGAAGCCTTGCCCACTGCAATGACATGGCAGGCCCACATGAGCGCGCTGGCAAATTCGAGCGAGTCGCCGTAGGATAAGTGCAGCTTTCCTCCGGTGCTCAACAACAAAGCACCGATCAGCGCCAGACCGGCGGCGATCCATGAATTCCACGAAACCTTTTGCCTGAAGAAGACCACCATTAAAAATGGCACAATGACCACATAAGTGCCGGTGATAAAACCGGCGTTTCCGGCCGTGGTATATTGCATTCCGGCCTGCTGCAAACCGGAACCGGCAAAAAGGAAGAACCCCGCCAGAAGGACATAGGGCAGGGCCGCCCGGTTGACATGAAACTTGAAACGCAGGAATGGCAGCAGGATGGCTGCACCCAGCAAAAACCGGATGCCATTGAAGGTAAGCGGGCCAATACTTTGCGCAGCGATCCGTTGAGCGATAAAACCGCTCCCCCAGAGTGCTGCGGTCAGCACCAGTATGAGATCCCCTTTAAGACGCGTCAGCCGGTTGGCAGGGGAAAGAACGCCTGTGGTTTCAGTCATAAAATCTCACTTGCGAATAAAGTGGGGAATTTCAAACGGCACCGGTAAAGAGATCTCGACAAAGCCCGCGTACTGTCCCTGTTGATACCAGGGAGACTGGTAGATCATTTTCTTGATGCCTTCTTTTTCAATGGTGTATACGTTGCTTTGCCCGGTTTCCAATAGCTGGATTAGTTTCGAACGCGCCGGCTCGGGGTGACACTCCAATACGTTTTGCCCGACCAGTGCCGCCCCGCCTGATTTGGCGAACGTGTCGCTTGCTTTCTGGTTCATCGAAAGGATCATTCCCTGCGGATCACAGACTGTTACCGCAGCCGGGAACTCCTGTACCCAGGCCAACATGTTATCCATTCTGATCTCTCCCTGAAAAGATGAAGCATGAAACGGGATTTTGATAAAGCAATCGCTCAGGTCAGCGGGGCAAAAAACCGGCCACACCTCAAATTGGGAACTTTTTCCAGGCTACTTGAGCAATTATTGGATGAGTATAGCATGAACGAGATGGATCAGGAGGATTCGGAAGTCATTAAGTTGCGCCGGATTGAGCTCAGTTCGATCTCGGCGCGGGCCATCTCGGTTTGAATTCGTTCAATCAGATTTTCCAATTTCGAGACATCTTCTTGCGGGTGATTATGGATTGCAAGCGAAGCCTGCTCGAGCCGGCCCAACAGGCCAGAAAGCGGCATGGCCCCAAGATTGGCGCTGGAGGCCTTGAGCGTATGCGCAATGATGCGCAGACCCGCCCAGTCGCGGTTGTTGAAAGCCTGCCGGGCCTCTTGAATGGAAATGTTTGCCTGTTGAATGTAAAGAGCGATGATCTCGGCCAGGCTTTCTGCGTCACCGATGGAATCCAACCACATTTGAATTGCCTCGGCATGGACGGCGCGCTGGTCTTTATGCCCCCGCCGGGGTAAAAACTCGGCGGGTGAGGTGGCGGGGTGCCCATCCTGTTTTTCAAGCGAGTTTTTTAGCTCTTCAAGCCGCACCGGTTTGCTCAGATAGTCATCCATGCCCATTGCCAGATACCGTTCACGCTCGCCGGCAATGGCGTTTGCGGTCAGCGCGATGATGCGCGGCTGCGCTTCGGCGGCGAGATTCTCGCGGATCCAGCGGCTGGCCTCTTCGCCATCCATGACCGGCATTTGCATATCCATCAAGATCACATCATAGGTTTGGCGCTGCACGGCCTCAATTGCTTCCTTGCCGTTCCACGCGCTTTCAGCGTGGTGCCCCAGACGCTCGAGCATCAACAGCGCCACTTTCTGGTTGACGGCGTTATCTTCAACCAGGAGGATCTTCAATGGCTGAGAGGGTCGGGCGTCTTCTTCGGCAGGGGCGGCGGCAGCCTGAGCGGCATGATCGGGGTGGAGCGCCAATTCTACGGCACGATAGGCCTGGGCAGGTTTTAAGGGCAGAAGAATGTTTATATTTTGCTGTCTAGCATCCATCCGGGTAGATAATTTCCCCAGCGGTTCAAGCGCCATCCAGATCGCGCCGGGGCAGTCATCCAGAAGCTCTTTTCGATGAGTTTCATGCACCCGATCTCCAAAAACGATCAGTTCGGGTCTGGCGTTGCCGTTTCGCAGCGCGGCAGCCTGTGCCGGTGAAGGGCATAACTCCACTTTGAACCCCCAGCGCTCCAGCAGCGTGGCGAGGAACCTGGGGCTGGAGGTCAGACAGGTCTCATTATCGTTGATAATCCATACCACGCGGTTCAGCCATTCGGGTTTGGGTTCGGGCAAGCTGGATGGCCCGGCGGTTTCTGGAATGACCGCCGGCAGAGTAAAGTGGAAGATGCTGCCCTGTTCGGGCGGGTGTTCCTGCTCCAGCCACAATTTACCACCCATCATCTCACATAACTGTTTGCTGATCGACAGTCCCAACCCGGTGCCGCCAAACTTGCGTGTGGTGGAGGCATCCAACTGGGAGAAAGGTAAAAACAGGCGGTCGGCCCGTTCAGATGAGACGCCCATACCTGTGTCGCGCACAGAAACAAGAATCTCGCAGGCCGGAGATGGGCTGCCGTTGTTTGCAGCTGTGACGGCTTTGGTCTGCACCATCACCACCACTTCACCTTTATCGGTGAATTTAACCGCGTTGTTGATCAGGTTGGTTAATACCTGGCGCGTGCGCATGGAATCGCCCAGGATGGTCTCTGGGCAGTCGAATTCCATAAAATAAGCCAGGTCGAGATTCTTTTCGAGCGCGCGCATCGAAGAAAGATCCAGTGTTTCTTCGATGCAGGTGCGGAAGTTAAAGGGGGTTCGCTCAAGATCAAGACGGCCAGCTTCGATTTTGGAAAAATCGAGGATGTCATTGATCAGGTTGAGCAGTGTTTCACCGCTGCCGCGCAGCACCTGGAGATATTCGCTCTGGCTGTCGTTTAACGGGGTTTCCAGCAGCAGGTTTGCCATGCCTATCACCCCGTTCATGGGGGTGCGGATTTCGTGGCTCATGTTGGCCAGAAAGATGGATTTGGCGCGGTTGGCCTGTTCGGCGGCTTCACGCGCCTCTTGCGCGGTCAGGTTGGCATAAGACAGCTCGTCTGCGCGCTGGCGGGCTTCTTTGTATAACTGGGCGTTTTCCAACGCAATGGCGATCTGGGTGCTGATGGTGGCAAAAAGCGAAAGATCGGCGTTGTCATAACGATTGGGCCGGTCGAAATCTTCGAGAACCATGATGCCAATGACACGGTTGGATGCAATCAACGGCACCCCCATCC
>CAZQLE010000227.1:0-5496 GCA_964593905.1 uncultured Anaerolineaceae bacterium
ATCTTGTTAAGCCCGGGGTAAGCCGAGTTTTCCAGCAGGTCGCCGCAAAACAGCCCGCCGTCTGCGGTGAGCACGCCCACCGAACCGCTGGAATGCCCCGGCAGGGCGATCACCGTTGCGGCAAAACCCAGCGGGGTCAAATCTTCACCGTCAACCAGGGCATGATCCAATTTTACCCATTCTTTTGGTCCAAAGCCAAACAGCAGTGAGGCAATGCGCCTGATCAGCGGGTTGGTTTTTTTGCGGTTCCAGAACATATCTCCCTGTTCCAGCATCCCCGCATCCCCCGGGTGCAGCGCGATCTCAACGCCAAACTTTGCCCGCAAATGAGCCGCGTTGCCGCTATGGTCAAAGTCGCCGTGGGTTAAAATGACCCGTTTCAGGTTGCCCGCCCGGCAGCCCGCCGCATCCAGCGCCCGCATCAGCGCCGCACGCTGGCCCGAAGGCCCGCTGTCGATTAACAAAAAATCATCCCCGGCCCGCAGCAGATAGCAGTTCACCGTTCCCAGATGCAGCGGCAGGGGCAAAACAATGGTCCTGATTTCCAGCGCCATGACAATTCCTCTCAAAAAAGGTCCAAAAAAACGGCCGACCTCAAATTTTCACCCTGGCATACAACAACTGGTCGCCGATCTGTCCCTCTTTAATCACGCTGCCCCGCAGGCGCCCTTCCAGCACAAAACCGGCCTTCTCCAACACCCGGCATGAATTGGCATTGCCGGCATATGGCTCGGCATAGATGCGCACCAGCCCAAAATGGTCAAAGGCAAAATCGACAAAACAGCGCACCGCCTCGCTCATAATGCCCTTGCCCCAGAACGGCTCACCCAGCCAGTAGCCCAGTTCGGCCGTCAGACGGTGCACATCCTGGTTCAGCGTCAGACCGATGCCGCCCATTGCCTCGGTCGCTGAAGCGATGGCAAAAAAGGTCTCGGGGTTCTGACGGGCAACCGCCAGCAGAAAAGCACGCGCGTTTTCAGCGGTATAGGGGTGGGGAAACCCATCACGCATATTCTGCCAGATGCGGTGGTTGTTGGCATACCGCGCCAGCGCCGGCGCGTCCTGCTCATCCCACGAGCGGATCATACCAAAAGAGGTGGCAAGCTGCATGGTTTTATATCCGTTTCAGGTCTTCGACCGTGCGCTCATTGTGTACATTGCCGGTGTTCAGCGTGGCGGCCGGTTCAAACAGCAGCACTTCCACCTCTTCTGCGGCCACCGGCTGGTGTTCCACCCCGCGCGGCACAATGAGAAATTCGCCTTCGTTCAGGGTGACTTCGCCATCGCGAAAGCAGATGACCAGCCGCCCTTTCACCACCAGAAACAGCTCATCTTCGTGTTCGTGCTGGTGCCAGACAAACTCACCCTTAAGTTTGGCGAGCTTCACCCACTGCCCGTTCAGCTCGCCCACCACCCGCGGGCTCCAGTGTTCGCTAAACAAGGCCAGCTTTTCGGCCAGATTCACTTTTTGCATGATTTCTCCTTAACAAACCGGTCTTTCTCCGCTGGTTTTTAAACCATTCAACAGCGCAGATGCCCGCCCGCAGAATCTGTGCAGCCGAGGCCGGTCTCCGGGGCTGTCCCTACCGGCCGGGTTGCGCTGTTGATTTCTTAATTGAGAGGAGAAAAAACCGGTAATGATCAACTGTTTCTCAAAAGTATAGCAGAGAACAAAGATGAAGACGCTCATGCAGCGCCGCCGCACGCCTTTCTTTACGATTTTCTAACCTTTTCTTATGGATTCATGCATTACAATTCTGCGGTAATCTTCATCAATGATCCTAAACCACCCGGATACCGGGTAAAATGTTCATACAATTCATCTCGCTTTGGAGGAAGACATGCAATTATTACAGGAACGAATTTTGCGCGACGGCAAAAATCTCGGCAATGGCATTCTTAAGGTGGATGGCTTTATCAACCACCAGGTGGACCCGATGTTGATGGATGCCTGCGGCCGCGAACTGGCCAACCGCTTTGCCGGTGTGGGCGCCAGCCGCATTCTGACCGCCGAGATCTCGGGCATTGCCCCCGCGCTGATGACCGCCAAATACCTGAACCTGCCGGTGGTGTATGCCCGCAAGAGCAAACCGGTCACCATGCCCGATACGGTCTATTTGACCGTGGCCCCTTCACACACCAAAGGCCGCCTGGTCGAGCTGATCGTCTCGCCCGAATATCTGGCCCGCGGCGAACGCGTTCTCATCATCGATGATTTCCTCGCGTCCGGCGCGACCATTCAGGGCCTGGTGCGCCTCACCCAGGCCGCCGGCGCCGACCTGGTGGGCATTGGCACCCTGGTGGAGAAGGTGTTTGAGGGCGGCCGCGCCAACCTGGGTCACCTGAATGTGCCCATCGAGGCCCTGGCGATCATCAGCGCCATGGATAATGACGGCCATATTTCCTTTGCAGATTGATCCAGCAATGAACGACCGGATTGCCATTCTCGATTTTGGCTCACAGTACACCCAGCTCATCGCCCGCCGGGTGCGTGAACTGGAAGTATATTCCGAGATCTTTCCCTGGGATGCGCCCACTGAGACGGTGCAGGCCTTTGGCGCCTGCGGTTACATTCTCTCCGGCGGGCCCAACTCGGTCTATGACCCTGGCGCGCCCACCCTGCCCGATTATGTAATCGATTCAGGGCTGCCCGTGCTGGGCATTTGCTATGGGATGCAGCTCCTCACCCACCGGCTGGGCGGCAAGGTGGCCCCCTCGGCCGAACGCGAGTACGGCCCGGCGGTCATCGAAACCATCCGCACCAACCCGCTGGTGGCCGAAGGCAGCCAGCCAGTGTGGATGTCGCACGGCGACCGCATTCATGCCCTGCCCCCCGGTTTTGAAACCCTGGCGCGCAGCGAAAACAGCCCCTACGCTGCCATGGGCAGCGACAGCCGCAAATATTACGGCGTGCAGTTCCACCCCGAAGTGCGCCACACCCCCGGCGGCAAGGCGCTGCTGCGCCGCTTTGTGCGCGAGATCTGCGCCGCTCAGCCCACCTGGACGGCCAATTCGATCATCCAGGCCAGCATCGAAAAGATCCGCGCCCAGGTTGGCAATGCACGCGTGCTGTCTGCCGTCAGCGGCGGGGTCGATTCCAGCGTGGCTACCGCGCTGGTGCAGCGTGCGGTGGGCGACCAGCTTACCTGTGTGTTCGTCGATACGGGTATGCTCCGTCTGGGCGAACGCCAGCAGGTCGAGAGCGCTTTTCGGGCCCACATGGGCGCCAACCTGATCGTGGTTGACGGTGTGGAAGAATTTATGGACAACCTTGAAGGCGTCACCGAACCCGAGCGCAAACGCCGCATCATCGGTGAGACCTTTATCCGCATTTTTGAAACCCAGGCCCGCCAGGTGGGCATGCCGCCCTTCCTGGTGCAGGGCACCATTTACCCCGATGTGGTTGAATCGAGCGCGCCCGACCGCAGCAAGGCTGCCAAGATCAAGAGCCATCACAATGTGGGCGGTCTGCCCGAAGATATGCAGTTCAAGCTGGTCGAGCCGCTGCGCTACCTCTTTAAGGATGAAGTGCGCGCCGTGGGTGAGGCCCTCGGTCTGCCAGCCGAGCTGGTCTGGCGGCAGCCCTTCCCGGGGCCGGGCCTGGCCGTGCGCTGTCTGGGCGATCTGACCATGGAACGGCTGGATACGCTGCGCGCCGCCGATGATATCTTTACCGGCGAATTGGCCGCAGCCGGGCTGATTGGGCGGCGGCTGAGCGAAGACGTGACCGGTATCGCACAGGCCTTCGCCGTGCTGCTGCCGGTGCGCTCGGTGGGCGTGATGGGCGACCAGCGCACCTACCGTGAGACCGCCGCGTTGCGCGCCGTGACCACCGACGATTTCATGACCGCCGATTGGGCGCGCCTGCCCTATGATCTGCTGGCGCGCATTGCCAACCGCATCGTGAATGAGGTGCCGGGCATCAACCGCGTGGTGTACGACATCACCAGCAAACCGCCCGCCACCATCGAGTGGGAATAAAATATTTTTTACCATTTCTTTGTCAGGCCGCTGCGATACAGCGGCCTGACGGTTTTAGGAGCAAGAGCTGGTTGTGCGCAGGTGCGCCGCGTTCTTTCGGCGCGCCGTGTGACACGCACAAAAGTCCATGTCATTCTGAGCCGATGCGTAGCGCCGCGCGAAGAATCCCTGCTCAGGCAGGCAGCGGCAGAGATACGCAGATCGGCGTAGGGATGCTTCGCCGTTGGTTCGCTCTGCGCGCCCTTGGCGCAGCATGACACAGACAGAAAACGTCTCCCCCCGGTCGAAACGTTTCTGTTCGCTCATACGTATAATAAATACTGAATTATTTGAGCTGCTATCCAAAACGAATCCCCTCAGTTTTGAGTAGTTTTTGTTTTTTCTGTAAAAGGAGTCAACCATGAATTACGGTGAAATTCTCACAAAAGCCTGGAAAACCATCTGGAAGCACAAAATCCTCTGGCTGTTTGGCCTGCTGGCAAGCTGCGCACAGAGCCGCGGCGGGGGCGGTGGAGGCGGCGGCGGTGGTTCAAACGCCAATTTCAATTTCAACCAGGACCCTGGCAGTTTCCAACCGCCGAATGGATGGGAAAATTTCGGCCCCGGCATGGAACAATTTGGCCGCGAAATGGAACGCTTTTTCAACCAGCCTGAAAATATGGCCACCATCATTGCCATTATCATCGGCCTCATCTGCTTCTTTATGGTGCTGGGGCTGATCTTCCTCGCCATTGGCACCATGGGCCGCATCGGTCTGGTGCGCGGCACTGTGCAGTCGGAAGAAGGCGCTGAAAAACTGTCCTTCGGTCAAATCTGGAATGCCAGCAAGCCGTTCTTCTGGCGGGTGCTGGGCTTCTCCATCCTCTACAGCATCGCCACCGGCCTGCTCGGGCTGATCCTGGCCATTCCGGTGCTGCTGATCACAGTGGTCACCCTGGGCTGTGGGCTGCTGTGTCTGATCCCGCTTCTGATCGCCTACGGCTGGCTGGTCAACCTGCTGATGGAACAGACCATCGTCGCCATTGTGGTTGAAGACAGCTCGATCACCGACGGCCTCAGCCGTGCCTGGAGTGTGATCCGCAATAATCTCGTGCACATGCTGGTGATCTCGCTGATCCTCTACATCGGTTCGCTGGTGATCGGTTTCCTCATCGCCCTGCCGTTCATCGGCGCGGTCATCCCGCTGGTGGTGGGCGCGATTAACGGTGCCGAAAATGCCCTGCGCACCGGCGCGGTGGTCACCATTGCCATCCTGTGCCTGCTTACCCCGCTGGCCATGCTGGTCGGGGCCATGTTGAGCGCTTACCTGGGCGTGGCATGGACACTGGTCTACCGCACCTTGAGCGGCAAGACCCCCGCCAGCCCGGTTGTTGCAGCCCCGCTGCCGGTCGAGCCGATCCTGCCGCTGGATACGGTAAAACCGGCCGAGGTGGAAACCCCGTCAAGCGATGTCTGGACGACCGAACCGCCCGAAACCGAGAAAAAAGAAAACGACCTGCCCGGTTCCTTCTAACC
>CAZQLE010000228.1:0-5481 GCA_964593905.1 uncultured Anaerolineaceae bacterium
ATCGATAAGATAACGATGAGGAACCAAACTTTACGCATTTTCTTCTCCTTCAAAAACATTTTTGTTGGATAAGTCGGGTTGAAAAGTGATTCGATCCACAGATTTGTTCTTAAAACCCATGCCCTTCGTCTACCACCTCCTTTTACAAGGCTGCATCCATTGTTTGGCAGGTATTAATCCTGGATGTGGAATTGTCCATCACCACTGAACCAGGCAAAAACCATGTGATGCGTGTTATAGGCTGCGCCGATCTCTCCGCGCGGGTTCATCAAGATGATGCCGCCCTGGGTCTTGCCGGTGCGGCGCTGCAAGATCTGCAGCACCGATTCGGCTGCCTGCTGCGGGGGCAGGCCCGAGCCGATCAGGTCGCAGGCGGTCTTGCTGAACAAAATCTTCATCAGGGCCTCGCCGTGGCCGGTGGCCGCTGCGGCCCCCAACTGGTTATCGGCATACCCGCCCGAACCGATCAGCGGGGTGTCGCCCACCCGGCCGGGCAGCTTTCCGGCTGTACCGCCGGTGGAGGTGGCCACGGCCAGACGGCCTTCTGCATCCAGAGCGATGGCGCCCACGGTATCACCGGTGGCATCGGGCTTGAAGACGCGGTCTTCGGGCCGCAGCAGATAGCTGCTGCTGCCGGCCACCAGGTCTTCCATCGGGCAGACCGGCACATCCACCGAACGGGCAAATTCTTCGGCCCCGGCGCCCACAAACAGGCTATGTGGGCTGCGTTCCATCACCAGCCGGGCCACGCTGACCGGGTTGGCCACGCGCTGAATGCCCGCCACGGCGCCGTTGTTCAGTGTGGCGCCATCCATGATCAGCGCGTCCATCTCCACTTCGTTGTTGCGGTTAAGAAACGAGCCGTGTCCGGCGTCAAATGTGGGGTCATCTTCCAACACCCGCACCGCGGCCTCCACTGCGTCGAGGGCCGAGCCGCCCTGTTGCAGGGCGTGCCAGCCGGCGCGCGTTGCATTTTCCACCCCCTGTCGAAATTCGATCAGGCGGTCATCAAAATCGTTTCCGGCCCCACCATGCACGATGATTGCAGTCTGCATCTCTTTTCCTTGGTTAGTCGACGACCGCACAGACCAGACCCGGCGCCAGCCAGAAAGGCGGCAGGAAGGCAGTGCCATCGGTGAGGGGCAGCAGTTCTTCGGCCAGGTGAATGCCCAGATATTCGGCCATAAAGGCGCGGCGATACTTTACCCGTTCCCACAGTTCGGGGTGTTTGGCGCTCAATTCGGCGCGCAGGCTTTTATCGGCGATGGCGACCGTATCTTCGCAGTTGATCAGCCGGCCGGCCGGGAGCGGGGTGGGAATGATATCGCTCTGAAAGACCATGCCCGAGCGGATTCGTTCGGGGCTGGCGGGGCGGATGGGTGAATGGACCCATTCGTCGAACGAGGTCAGATGGCCGGGGTTGAGCGAAGAGCGTATTCCGCTGCCCGCAAAGGTCTGGCGGATCACCTCAAACACTTCGCCGCCGGTGATATCCAGCCGCATGGTTTGATACCAGGTGGCAATCGCTTTGAAGTAGGGGGCGGCGAGGCTTTTCATAAAGCTTTCATCGGGTTCTCCCAACATCATCCCGGCGCGGCAGACCAGGCTGCCCCAGTAACCGATTCCGGTGGTGATTGCGTCGCCATACTCAATCTCTTTGGCGCTCGGAGAACGCAGCCCGTTGACCTCACCTTTGCCCGAGGCCACGATGGGGTGCATAGTCAGCGGCTGGCCGCGGTAATCCATCAGGCTCATGGCTTCCATTTCGCTCATTCCGGGACGCGTGCCGGTTAGAATGCTGAACACGGCAGCCGAACAGCTTCGTGCGGCCCACTCAAAGGCCGCGATCTGGTCGGCCGAGTTGAGCGACCGCAGCCCGTTTTCGGGGTGCATTAACAGGGCGGTGCCATCCACCACCTTGCCGCCCGGCCCGGTGAGGGCGCGGAAGACATCTGCAACCAGGGCGGGCACAAAGGCCGGCCGGGTGACATCGTCGGTCTCGGAAGATTCCAGATATTTCCAGCCTGCCAGCGCAATGGATTGCCCGGCGCGCACGCCTATCTTGGCCAGGACGACTTTCAGGTTGGGGGCGGTTTCACGCGGTTGGGCGTTAAGGCTGAACGACTGGCACAGCTCGATTTCTGCCTCGGCGCCCAGCACAGAGAGGTAGCCCATGCCTTCGTTTCCCACGATCAGAATGCGCTTGCCGTCGTTTCCCAACATCAGCAGGGCTTCTTCAAAGCGGGGATCGAAATTAATCAGATAGGTCAGGTTGGCGTAGTGCTCGCGGTCGGCATATACGGCCACCCAATCGACACCCGCGGCGGCATAGAGCGCGGTCATGCGGCGCTCATACTCTTCGCGCGGAACGGTGGGCAGATCTTCATCCACCGTAAATTCAGGCCAGGGCAGTTGCTTAAGTTCAATCTTCATAAAAACTCCTGAGGAATGGTCTTCATGATGACAGGGAGAACAACACCGGCCCTGCCTTGCCGGCCGGGCGCCGGAGCGAGGCAGAGAGGGGCGGTTATCTCACCGCATGGAAGGCAAAATCATAGCGTTCTCCGCAATAATAGGTGACCACATATTCCACCGGCAGGTCGTTTTCCAGAAAAGCCGGGCCTTCGACCAGCATCAGCGGGCTGCCCGGCGGCACCTGCAGCAGCGCAGACTGCTGTTCATCTGCCACCACCGGCTTGATAATGCGGTCGGCATAGGCCAGGCGGTAGGGCAGACGTTTTTTGAGCAGATCAAACAACGAACCCGAGGCAATGGCCTCGGTTGATAGATCACCCAGCAAAGAACAGGGGACATAAGCCGTTGAGATCGCCATCGGCTCGCCATCAGCCAGGCGCAGGCGGCGAATTTCGTGTGCCAGTTCGTTCGGCTTAAGTTGCAACGCTTGCACAATCTTTTCTCTGGGCAACACCTGGGCCAGGCTGAGCAGGCGGGTATCGGGTACAAAACCGCGGCGGCGCATATCCTCGCTAAAGCTGACCAGCTTTTGCAGCAGATAGCGGTTGCGTTCTGAGGCAACAAAGGTGCCTTTGCCCTGGCGCGAGATGACAAAGCCCTGGTTTTCCAGTAGTTCCACTGCCTGGCGCACCGTGTTGCGGCTTACGCCGTAGCGCGCCATCAGCTCGCTTTCAGAGGGCAGCATCTGCCCCGGCGAGAGCTGTTGATGGATCATCAACTTCATCTTCTCGGCCAGTTGAAAATACAAAGGCTCAAAGCTGTTGCGGTCAAGCGGTCGATTGGGCATGGCAACTCGGAAAAAGGGAAAAACTATTGGGTTATCAGGTTATTCCAATAAGTTGAATCCATTATAGAAAAAGTAAAAGAGCATGTCAATAGGCTGCCGGTTCCAGATCGGTTGTGGCTGTAAGATTTTTTAAGAGGGAAGGTATATAATTTTTACAATACAAATGCGCCCCAACATTTTCAGGAGAAACAGCATGATCGATCCAAAACTGCCGCTGGTCGATTTGCACCGCCATCTGGATGGCTCGGTGCGGTTGGAGACCATTCTCGACCTGGGCCGCCGTCATCATCTGGCGCTGCCCGCCTGGGATGCGGCCGGTTTGCGCCCATATGTGCAGGTGACGGAACCGCAGCCGGGCGTGCTGGCTTTTTTGGAACGTTTTGAATGGATGACCGGCGTGCTGGTGGACCTGAACGCCTGCCGTCGGGTGGCGCGCGAATGTGTGGAAGACTGCGCCCGCGAAGGGCTGGATTATGTGGAGCTGCGCTTCAGCCCGTGGTTTATGGCCGAGGCGCACGGCCTGAACCCGGCCGGGGTGACGGCGGCCGTGGTCGAAGGGGTGCAGCAGGGTTCGGCTGAGACCGGGCTGCGCACCAACCTGATCGGCATTCTCAGCCGTACCTACGGACCCGAACTGGCCGAAAAGGAGCTGAACGCGCTGCTCACCCGCCGCGAGGCGATTTGCGCACTGGACCTGGCCGGCGACGAAGCGCATTACCCCGCGCTGTGGTTTCGCGACCATTTTAAGCGCGCACGCGATGCCGGCTGGCAGGTGACTGTGCACGCCGGCGAGTCGGACGGGCCGCAGAGCATCTGGTCGGCGCTGCGCGACCTGGGGGCGCGGCGCATTGGGCACGCGGTGCATGCCCCCGCAGACCCGGCGCTGATGGCGGCGCTGGCCGAACAGCAAATTGGCATTGAGACCAACCTGACCAGCAATGTGCAGACCATGACCACCGCTTCCTACGCGGCGCACCCGTTGAAAACCTTTCTGGAGGCCGGACTGCTGGCGACGATTAACACCGACGACCCCGGCATCAGCGCGATTGATATTGCCCATGAGTATGAGGTGGCCGCGCCCCGGGCCGGTTTATCGGCGGCGCAGATCCGGCAGGTGCAGGTGAACGGGCTGGCCGCCGCTTTTCTTTCGGCAGAAGAGAAAGAAGAGTTGCGCAGGATGAAAGGGTGAGGGGTTGGCAATGAAAGAGACAAAAAACCCGCCCCGGCTGTTCTGCCGGGGCGAATGATTTTTATCGAAAGGGGCGTCTGACCTTACTCAACCCCCCACAGGCGCACGGTGCGGTCGGGACCGGTGCTGACCAGCCAGTGCCCGTCGGGCGAGAAGACGGCGGTTTGCACCGCCGCGCCGCGGTGGGCTTCTTGCATGAAGAGCACCGCGCCGGTCTGGGCATCCCACACGCGCAGGGTGCCGTCATTGGAGCCGGAGGAGATCAGCTGCCCGTCGGGGGAGAAGGATACGCTGTTGATATGCCCGCTGTGGCCTTCAAAATAGCGTTCGCGCTTCAGGTCGCTGGCGCGGAAGAGCCATACGGTGCGATTCTCGGCGCCGGCGGCCACCTGGCTGCCATCGGGTGAGAAGGCCACTGAGCGCACGGTTTCAGGAAAGGCCATGCTGCGCCAGAGCTGACGGCCGGTGAAGGAATCCCACACGGTGATTTCGCCCTGCCCGGCGCCGCTGACCACCTTGCTGCCGTCGGGCGAGAAGGCCAGGCTGAGCGGCACGCCGTAGATGCCGATCATGCTGGTCAGTTTTTCACCGCTGGCCAGGTCAAACACGCGGATAAACTGATCAAATGACCCCGCGGCCAGGCGTTTGCCATCGGGCGAGAAGGCCACCGCGCTGACATCCTGCAGCAATGCCGCCGGAATCACCCGCATGGGCTGATCGCCGGTGACATCCAGCAGGCGCACGTTGCCGTCGCCGCAGCCCACGGCCAGCAGGCTGCCATCCGGAGAGAAGGCCAGGCTGTATAAATAGCCTTCCAGATCGTCAAAGACTTTAACCGTCTCTCCGCTGACCGGGTTCCACAGGCGCACAACGCGGTCGATGCCGGCCGTAGCCAGCAGTTGGCTGTCGGGCGAGAAGAGCGCGGTGGTAGCCAGTTCGGCGATCTCGCGGCGCACGGTCAACTGTGCGGCGTTGTCGCGGGTGATGAGCGCGCCGCCGGGCAGCGGGGTGGCCGAAGGCACCCGTGTGG
>CAZQLE010000229.1:0-5401 GCA_964593905.1 uncultured Anaerolineaceae bacterium
GGGGTGGCCGTAGCGGCGTCACCGGTGGCGGTGGGAGATGGCTGGCCGGGGAGCGCCGGTATGACACAGGCTGAGATGAGCAGGAGTAAGGCACAGGAAATATACAAAGCTCGCCGCATGGAGAATTTCCCTTCTAATATTGAAAAAGTGTCGGGTCGATTTCACGTGCCCAGGCATTGATGCCGCCCACCAGCGAACGGACATGGGCAAAACCGGCTTCGCGCAGTGCGCGGACTGCCCGCGCCGAACGCACCCCGGTGCGGCAAAAGGCAACGATTTCATCCTCGTGCGACAACTGCTCCATTGCGGGCCGCAGATTGTTGACCGGCACAGTGAGCGCGTTGGGCAAAGCCGAAACCTGCTGCTCAACCGGGTCACGCACATCCAACAAACGCGGCGGCGCTGCCCCGCCCAACTGGCGGGCCAGCTCGCGCGGGGTGATCAACCAGTCGGCGCTCAGCGCAGCCCGGTCTTCTTGGGGGTCCCACGGGCCGCACAGATCGGCCCCGGCCTGCAGGGTGGTGATCTGCGGTTCGCTGCCACACAGCGGGCAGCGCGGATTTTTGCGTAACTGCACGGTCTGAAAGCTGAGATCCAGCGCGTCGTAGAGCAGCAGCCGGCCGATTAACGGTTCGCCGATGCCCAGGATCAATTTAATTACTTCGGTGGCTTGCAGGGTGCCAATGGTGCCCGGCAAGACGCCCAGCACACCGCCTTCAGAACAGGAGGGCGCCAGACCCGGCGGGGGGGCTTCGGGGAACAGACAGCGGTAGCACGGGCCGCGTCTGGCATCAAACACGCTGACCTGCCCTTCAAAACGGAAGATGGAGCCATACACGTAGGGTTTGCCGGTTAGCGCGGCCAGATCATTGAGCAAATAGCGGGTGGGAAAATTATCGGTGCCGTCAACCAGAATGTCATAGGGCGCGGCGATCTCGCGAGCGTTATCCACCAGAAAGGGTTCCAGATGGGCATCCAGTTGGATGTAGGGGTTGAGATCGGCCAGCCGGTCGCGGGCAGATTCAACCTTTGGGTCGCCGATGCGGCTGGTGCTGTGGGCGATCTGACGTTGGAGATTGGAGTCATCGACGGCGTCATAATCGACCAGACCGATCCGGCCCACCCCTGCCGCAGCCAGATACAATGCGATTGGCGATCCCAGCCCGCCCGCACCGACAATTAACACCGCTGCGTTTTTGAGTTTCTGTTGTCCGGCCAGACCCACCTCGGGCAAAATGAGGTGGCGTGAGTAGCGGAATATTTCTGCCTGGGTTAGAGATTGATCCATGCTGTCATTCCAGTGTTTTTGGGCGAAAATTTACAAAATTCGCCGGATTTTCATTATCATAACTCAACTCGCAGACTTTGCCAAAATTTCTGGGAATTGCGCGGGCACAAAGATAAAGCCCGGCCTGGCAGCGCTTTTATGCACCTGAATAAAAAACGGGGTGCTGAAGATTCAGCACCCCGCAGGGATCACAAAAAAGATCAGCCGACGTGCATTTCGCGAATGTCGATTATTTTTTCAACCAGCGGTTCAACAGCAGCCCGCAGTGCATCCAACGAGGCGCCATTAACCTTGAGCGTGATGGTTCGATCACTGGTTGTTTCGCCAAGGAAGGTGGTTACCGAAATCAGGTTGCCCTGCGCGCGATGAATGGCGCTGGCGATTTCGACCAGCTTGCCGGGAATATCTTTTACCAGCAGGGTGATCCGCACACCCGATGTGCGCGCGCCAAGCTGTTCAAGGAAAACTTTAAAAAGATTGGTTTCTGTAATGATGCCTACCACAGAATCGCTGCGCACCACCGGCAGACCGCCGATCTTATGATCGGCCATGATCCGTGCCGCCTCTTCGATGGGGGTCTCTTCGGTAACGGTGATCACTTCTTTTGACATCACCCGTTCAACGGTAATTTTGCTTAACAGGTAATTGATTTCCCACACACTGAGGGTGGTGGCTTCGGATGGCTGCGCGTTGAGCAAGTCGGATAATGAGACGATGCCGACCAGCTTGCCATGTTTGTTAACCACCGGATAGCGGCGCACTTTGTCTTTTTTCATCTGGGCAAGTGCATCACCCACCGGGGTCTCCGGGCTAATCGTAATACATGGAGATGTCATTCGGTTTCCAACAAGCATGGTCTTTCTCCTTGGGTTCTCTAATATGTTGGATATTGAATATTCCTTTCTATTGTACATAAGAGATATCAGAATTTCATCTATGATTTTTGGCAGATTCAGAATTGCCAGACGATGTTCAAAGCATTTGCCGAAATACATCTGGTGTTGATAATTTGAATGATTACGGTCGCGATGCTCAAAATGCCCTTATGGTACAATTGCTTGAGCCCCCGCAAACATCACACATTGGGAACTCTTCAGGATCGCTGAGAAGCGCCCAACCCCATAGCAATCATCAAGAGGTAAATAATGCTGGTAGATACTTATGGTCGTCCGATAACCTATTTGCGCATCTCGGTTACCGATCGCTGCAATTACCGTTGTGTTTACTGTATGCCTGCTGAAGGTGTTGCTTTAACCGGACACGCAGATATTTTGCGGTTTGAAGAAATCACCCAGGTGGTGCGGGCGGCCGCGGCGCTGGGGGTTCGTGCGGTGCGTTTGACCGGCGGAGAGCCGTTGGTGCGGCTGGATCTGCCGGTTCTGGTGAAGATGATTCGGGATGTTTCTGGGATTGAAGATATCAGCCTGACCACCAATGGGCTGCTGCTAGACCGCATGGCCGCACCGCTGGCGGGGGCCGGGCTGAACCGGGTGAACATCAGCATGGATACGCTGGACGCAGATAAGTTTGCCCGCATTACCCGCGGTGGTTCTCTGGAGCGGATCTGGCGGGGGGTTGAGGCCGCAGAAGCGGCCGGTTTGCACCCGATTAAGTTTAACACGGTGGTCATGCGCGGCGTGAACGATGATGAAATTGTTCAAATTGCCGGCCTTAGCCGCGAACATGCCTGGGATATGCGTTTTATCGAGTTGATGCCGGTGAAGAATCAGGAATCGTGGGGCGGAGAGTTTCCTGACCCCGAGCAGGCTTATATGTCTGTGCAAGAGATCCGTTCTTTATTTGATGGTATGGGACTGGAAGAGATCAAAAGCAAGATCGGCAGCGGCCCGGCGCGGGAATATCGCCTGCCCGGCGCGCTGGGAACGGTTGGCTTTATCTCTCCGCTGGGCGAGCATTTTTGCGATACCTGCAACCGTCTGCGGCTGACCTCGGATGGCAGTTTGCGCCCTTGCCTGTTGACCGATCGCGAAGTGCCATTGATCACCGCCATTCGCAGCGGGCAGCCTTTGGAACCACTTTTGCGGCAGGCGGCGCTGGTTAAGCCCCAGGGACACGAGCTCAGCCTGGATCATGCGCCCAATGGAAGATGCATGCGCCAGATTGGGGGTTAAAAATATAACTCCGCAGTTGATTGACTGCGGAGTTTTTGTTTTTATGCGGTACCGAACTGCCGGTCGCCGGCATCTCCCAGGCCGGGGATAATATAGCCGTGCTCGTTGAGGTGATCATCGACGGCGGCCAGGTGAATGGGCACATCGGGGTGGGCTTTTTGCAGCGCAGCGATGCCCTCGGGTGAGCCGATCAGCCCGACAAACTTGATGTTCACCGCGCCCCAGCGCTTTAATACATCCACGGTGGCAATGGCAGAACCGCCGGTTGCCAGCATGGGGTCAAGGATCAGACACATGGAGACCGTGGGGGCCACCGGCAGTTTATTGTAATATTCCACCGGTTTCAAGGTGCGTTCATCGCGGTAGAGACCGATATGCCAGACTTCGGCCTGCGGCAGCAGCTCCCAGATTCCTTCCACCATACCCAGCCCGGCGCGCAAAATCGGCACCAGACCAATCTTTTCTTTTAATTCGTGACAGGTTGTCAACGACAGTGGGGTTTCCACTTCAACCGGCACAACTTCCAGGTCGCTGGTGGCTTCGTAAGCCAGCAGACCGCCTAATTCGCGCACCAGTTCACGGAATTTTTTGGGTTCGGTCGTTTTTCTACGCAGTAAAGACAGTTTGTGTTTGACCAGTGGATGGTTGGAAATATACACGTTCGACATGGCGATCTCCTGGGAATAAGCTGCGCTCATTATATCATAGGGTGGGGGGTGGACCCTTTGCGGGGATCGGTTTAATAGGCTGCGTTCTGGCAAAACAAAGGATAGGGTTCGGGCTCTCCCACCGGATAGAACCAGAATAAATACCATCTCAGGCCGGGGTAACTGAGCGCCTGACCCTGATTATCCGGCCCGGTGCGGTGCATCAATGTGACATGCCAGTTGAATACGTGGCAATTGGGGATCTGATACAACTCTTGCGGCAGGGTAAATTGTGTGGCGCGGGTTGCATAGCGCAGCACCGGGTCGGCTTCCTGATAGTTATAGGCCACACTTACTTCGTAATACTCGTCTTCGGCCAGGTCTTTTACCGGCTCCCAGGTCAGCGTGATCGGCTCGGCCAGACCCGAGAAGCGCGCGCCCATTTGAGGGCTGCGCGGCTGCGGGCCGGCCAACAGATGGGGCAGCGGTTCGGGCGCTTTGCCATCGGCTTTTAACGCTGGGTAAAGTGCAAAGCTGTCTCTAAGCGCTGCGGGGGTGTTGATGCCCGCAGGCGGCAGCACCAGGCTGGTTCCCAGCGAGAAGGTCTTGTTCACCTCGGGCGCATAAAACACCAGCCACTCCACTTCATCCTGTTCATGAAGCAGCCCCAGACCCTTTACCAGCCAGGCCTCCCATTGTTTGAACCGCACCGTTGTAAAAGGCCCCAGGGCGCGCACCGGGGTGAAGCCCAAATTGCCCAGTTCGGCCAGCATAAATTGCTGCACAGCCGCCTCATCTCTTAGCTGAAAATCTCCTTCACGCCAGTGAATTTCCATATACACAGCGGGTTGAATGTGTTGTGCCGAAGTGGATGTGCCGCCCCAGCGGATTAATCCGTTATGGGCATCTCCCTGTTCCAGCATGATCTGGGGGACGATGCCGCGCATTGTGGGGGCATCCAGCCAGAAGCCGTATTTTTCGAGCACAATTTCACTGGCGGCTGCTTGAACCGACAGGGTTGAGCTGGTCTCGCCTTTTTGCTGCGGTGCGGCGGCTTGCACGCTCACCTGCCAGGCGCCGGCTGTGGTGCGCCGCGGGATCGGCCACATCTCACTGCGGTAAATGCCTTTTTCACCGCCGGATGCAAGGATGGAACCCACTCTCTGCCCGGCGGTGTCAGAGATGTTCAGTTCCACCCGGGCATCTTCGACGGCTGCGCCGCCGGGCGTGGTGACTTCGACAATGAATTTTAGTCCCTGTCCCATTTCAACGACATGCTCAGCGCCGGGGTAGCGCAGCGAAACCGTTAACGGTGCAGGGGTGGGAGAGGGAAG
>CAZQLE010000230.1:0-5380 GCA_964593905.1 uncultured Anaerolineaceae bacterium
GAGGTGAAGCATGAACCGCACCCTGCATCGTTCGCTGACGTATCTGGCGGGTGGGGTGGGGGTGTTGGCTGCCGCACTGCTTTTGTTTTATTTGCTCCTGCGCCCGCCGCTGGGTGACTTTGGGGTGATGACCCTGCTAATGACGGTGACCACCCTGTTTTCGGCTCTGGCAGCGTTTGCCGCTTATCGCACCGGCTGGATGCGCCGCTCGCCAACCCTGCGCTGGACCCTGATGGGCGGTTATGCCCTGGCGGGGTTGTTGATCTTTTTTAATGTATGGCTGATTGCGCGCATGATGTTTGCCAGTGAGCATGATTTGCTGCTGGCGACGGTGCTGCTCTTTTTTGCCAGTGGCATTGCCATGCTGGTGGGTTTTTTTCTTTCACAAACCGTCACCGACCGGGCCGCCGAACTGAACCGCGCTGCGCAGTCTATTGCGCGGGGTGATCTGGCGGCGCGCGCCCCGGAAGACGGGCGAGATGAAATGGCCCGTCTGGGACGCACCTTTAATGAAATGGCCGCGCGGCTCGAAGAAGCCCGGCAGCAGCAGCAGGCTGCCGATGTGCTGCGCCGCGACCTGATCGCCTGGGTGGGGCACGACCTGCGCACGCCGCTCACGTCCATCCGCGCCATTCTCGAAGCCCTGGCCGATCATGTGGTCGAAGACCCCGAGACCGTGCGGCGCTATCTGCATACCGCGCAAAAAGATATCCGCTCCCTATCGGTGTTGATTGATGATTTGTTTGAAATGGCCCAGGTGGATGCGGGCGGGCTGCGCCTGGAACCGGCGGACAGCTCACTTTCGGACCTGGTGTCAGATACGCTGGAGCGTTTTTCGCGTCTGGCGCAAGAGCGCGGGGTTGCCCTGCACGGGCAGGTGGCCGCCGGGGTGGACCCGGTGTGGATGGATGTGGCGCGAATTGAACGGGTGTTGGCGAATTTAACCGCCAATGCCCTGCGGCATACCCCGCCGGGCGGCGCGGTGGCGCTGAACGCCTGGCGCGAAGCGGGCCGGGGGGTGGTGGTGGAAGTATGTGACAGCGGTGCGGGGATTGAAGCGCAGGACCTGCCGCATGTTTTTGAGCGCTTTTATCGCGGCGAAAAATCACGCAGCCGTGAGACCGGCGGGGCAGGGCTGGGGCTGGCGATTAGCAAAGGGATGGTGGAAGCGCACGGCGGGGTGATGGGGGTTGAAAGTGTGGCCGGGCACGGCGCCCGATTTTACTTTACAATTCCGCCAAAAACGGATAAATTTATCTGAAATGGTGCTGCTTGGGCTGGTTTGGGTTCAACAGCCGGCGGTTCAGCCCAATTGACCGATAAACCGTAGGGGAGCGGGAGAAAATTGCTTTTGAATAGACTGCGCATAGCCAATATAGTATCCGGGAAATATCCCGCAAAAAAAATTCACCCCGACAGAAAAAACTGGGGCCTGATGTTGCCGGTGCTGATGCTCGTTCTGCTGGCCGGCTGCGCCGGCGAGCTGCCCCGGCAGAGCGGGGCGGGCGGGGGGATGGAAGCCCTGCCCCAACCGGTGGTGCAATGGACGACTGCCACCCCGCAGCCAACCGCCGGGCCGACTTTGCCGCCGTTTAACACGGTGCCGCTGCCGGCGCCCGCGGAGGTGCATTTGCAACTGGCTTATTTTTATAAACCGCCGATCAACGGCGCTGCCGCGCAGATGGTGGAGCAGTTCGACACCTTCATCCTTACCAAAAATGACGAAGCGCTGCGCGATGAACTGATCGGCGGCGGGGTGGAACGGCCCATTCTGCAATATCTGGTGGCGCATGAATTTGAAGACCCCGGCTCGTGCACAGAACAACCGCTGCGCAACCAGGTGACCGATCGGCCGGGTGACTTTTGCCAGATCATGGAACAGCACCCCGACTGGGTGCTGCGCTACCCCAACGGCGAGCCGGTGTATGACGACGACTATTATATGATCGACCCTGCCAGCGCGGGCTGGCGCGACTTTTTTATTGAGCGCGCCAACGAAAGCCAGACGTTTATCGGCTGGCAGGGGGTGTTTTTGGATAATATCGAGGGCAGCCTGGAGAAGCGGCTGCGCAAGGGCGACGGCGAACTGCCCGCCAGGTATCCTGACGATGCATCCTACCAGGATGCCATTGAAGATTATTTGCGCCATCTCTACCAGAATTATTTTCAGCCCCAGAAACGGCCGCTGTATGCCAATATCATCGAGATCGATGACACCGGGGTGTGGCTGCGCTATTTGCAGTATCTGGACGGGGCCATGATTGAGAATTTTGCGGTGGATTGGACGGATGGGTATCTGGAGGAAGCGGAGTATCAGTTTCAGCTTGAACTGGCCCGGCTGACCCAGGCGACCGGCAAAGAGATCATTCTGGTGGCACAGGGCAGCCAGAACGACACCCGCCGCCAGACCTTTGCCCTGGCCAGTTACTGGCTGGTCAACGACGGGCGGGCCAGCTTTCGCTATACCAACGATGCCCATTATGACGAGATCTGGAACTACGACAATTACAACCTGAACCTGGGCGCTCCGCTGGGCGCGCGCTACCGCGACGGCAGCGCCTGGGTGCGTGATTTTGCCAATGGGCAGGTGCGGGTGGACCCCCGCGAACACACCGCCGAGATTCGCGTCAACGGGCAGTAAGCGCGCGCCCTTGGCGCAGCATGACACAAATAGAAGTCCATGTCATTCTGAGCCGGTGCGTAGCACCGCGCGAAGAATCGCTGCCTGTGCGGATTACGGCAAAGGTTTGCGGTGCATCAAGGCGTTTGTTCCTGCTAATTGTGTTTTCGACCCTAGCCCACCAGGCGCATCACGGTGGTGATGAGAAAATAACTGCTGGCGGCAATCAACCCCGCCGCCGGAATGGTGAACAGCCAGGCCCATACAATGCTGCCGGCCACCCCCCAGCGCACATTGCGAATGTTGCGGATGGAGCCGACGCCAACAATGCCGCCGGTGATGGTGTGGGTGGTTGAGACCGGTGCGCCCAGCGCCGAGGCGGTAAAGAGGGTGATGGCCCCGGCTGTCTCGGCGGCAAAACCGCCCATCGGCTGAAGCTTGGTGATCTTGCTGCCCATGGTGTGCACAATGCGCCAGCCGCCCGAGAGCGTGCCCAGGGCAATGGCGCTGTGCGCCATCAACACGATCCAGAAGGGAATGGTCATCTGCCCGCTGCCGTCCATCACCAGGTGGCGGTAGGCCGGGATGGTGAAAAACACCCCGGCAATGATGCCCATCGTCTTTTGTGCGTCGTTGGTGCCGTGCCCCAGACTGTACATGGCGGCCGAAAACAGTTGCCCGCGGCGGAAGATTTTATCGACCCGCATCACCGGCTCTTTGCGGAACAGCCAGTAGACGGCCACCATGATGGCCGTGCCCAGCAGATAGCCCAGCAGGGGGGCGATAAAAATAAAAGCGATGATTTTGACCCAGCCGCTGACGATGAGCACATCGAACCCCGATTTTACAATCGCGGCCCCGGCGTAACCACCCATCAGCGCGTGTGATGAGCTGGTGGGCAGGCCAATGCGCCAGGTGATCAGGTCCCATACCACCGCGCCCAGCAGGCCGCAGAAGATGACCAGGTTATCCACCTTGTTGACATCGATCAGCCCGGTGCCCATCGTTTTGGCCACCGCGGTGCCAAAGGTGAAGGCGGCAATGAAGTTAAACACGGCCGCCCACACCACCCCCTGCAGGGGGGTGAGCACGCGGGTGGAAACGACCGTGGCAATCGAATTGGCAGCGTCGTGAAACCCGTTGACAAAGTCAAAGGCCAGCGCCAGCCCGACCAGCAGGATGACGGAGATCAGGGTTGGATCAGGCATTGGCGATGATGACTCTCTGGATGACGTCCCCGGCGTCTTCGATGCGGTCGGTGGCCGCTTCGAGCAGTTCGTAAATTTCTTTCCAACGGATGAAATCAAAAATATCGGTGCGGTGCGCGACCAGGTTGCTCAACCCTTCGGTTAGCACGCGGTCGCCGGTGTTTTCGAGGGTATTAATCTGCACGATGCGCTCGCGCACCTGGGTGTAGTTTTTCTTGTCGTGCATCAGGCGAATGGCTGTATCCAGCTCTTGCGCGCTTTCGACAATCAGCGAAGCCAGTCGTTTGGCCGGCTTTTTGGAATCGGTCACCTGATAGATTTGCACACGCTGCGCCGCGGCGTGCACGGCATCCACTGCGTCATCCAGGGCCGAGATCAGCGCCTGAATATCTTGAATATCGATGGGGGTGATCAGGGTGCGCGGCAGCAAATTGGTGACCTCATGGACGATGAAATCGCCCTGATGTTCAATTTCGGTTAAACGCGCCACCTGGTCATCTACATTGTCGCAGGTTTCGAGGAGCGTTTGCAAAACCTGTGCGCCTTCCAGTAAATTTCCGCTGGCTTTCGAGAAATGATCAAAATACCGGACTTCAGAAGGCAAAAAAGAAAAGTTCACTCGGCCTCCGAGATGCTTACCCGACCTGGATTTTTAAGCAGGGGAATGGTGTCAACCATTCAAATTATACCTTCAAACCGGCTTTTTTGTTAACAATCCATTAATGCTGGTTAATCATCTGTTAATTAAACGGCGCGGCGGGGTTCATAAAGCGGGGGCTGCCGGCCGGGGCGGTATTGGGGTGTAACTTTTTGGGAGGTAACACGACTATTAAGATAATACTTAGGCGATTTTTCGGGAGTGCAGACCATGAAAACATCCAGACTGTTTCTACTATCCTTACTGATCACCAGCGTGATTCTGGTGGTGGTTGGCGGGGTGATTGCAAGCGCGGCCGCCGGGCGCGCAGCCAACGAAAAACTGGCCGCGTATGAAGCGCTGGTGCAGCAGGCCAACGAGCAGCTTACCCAGGCCAATGAGCAAATTCAGACGCTGCAAGGCCAGGGCCAGACTGTCTCTGTTGAGCAGCAGACCAACCCCGACGTGTTTCCGGCCGCCGCGCCGGCGGCAGCGGTGAGCGTGGCGCAGGCCGAAGCAATTGCCAAAAGCGCGGTCGAGCCCGGCCAACTGCTGCAAAAAGCGCCCGAACTGGTGGCTTTTGAAGACAAGGCGGCCTATGAGGTGGCGTTTAGCGGCGGGTCGGTTTATGTCGATGCGGCGAGCGGTGAGGTGTTGTTTAACAGCACTGTGCCGCAGACCCTCACGGTTGAACAGGCGGCACAGGTGGCGGCTGATTATCTGCACAACCCGGCCATTTTGCAGACCGGAGAGATCCCGTTTCGCGGTCAGAGCATTTATCGGGTGATCTTTAAAAACGGCACGATCGTTTTTCTGGATAAAACCGGGCAGATCATCAGCATTAATCTCTATACCCCGCCCGGTGTGCAGCAGGCTTCGGCCGATGATGGCGGGGGTAGGGGCGGGGTATAGAGA
>CAZQLE010000231.1:0-5350 GCA_964593905.1 uncultured Anaerolineaceae bacterium
GGGCAGCGGCACCTGCGCCATGGAACTGGCGGTAGCCAATCTGGTGGAACCGGGGGACCGGGCTGTGGTGGTGGAGACGGGTTACTTCTCCTGGCGTATGCGCGATATTCTCGAACGTCATGGCACCCAGGTGGAAATGGTTTCAGCGCCGGCAGGCAGCGCGCCCAGTGTGGAAGCGGTGGAAGCCGCTTTAAAAAAGGGCGCCAAGGTGCTGGCGGTGACCCATGTGGATACCTCCACCGGGGTGTTGGCTCCGCTGCAGGCTTACGCCGCTGCGGCGCAGCGCCAGGGTGTGCTGGTGTTGGCCGATGGTGTTTGCTCGGTGGGCGGGCAGGAACTGCGTATGCAAGAGTGGGGGGTGGATGTGGTGTTGACCGGTTCGCAGAAGGCACTGGCTGTGCCGGCCGGCCTGGCGCTGGTCATGGCCCGCCCGGCCGCAATTGCGGCTTTTCGCGCGCGCCGCGCCCCCGTAGCCAGTTATTACTGCGACTGGGGTTTGTGGATGCCCATCATGGAAGCGTATATGGAACGTCGGGCGGCTTATTTTGGCACACCGGCGGTGAACAATGTGTTTGCCCTGGGTACCAGCCTGCGCCGCATTGTGGCTGAAGGCATGGAAGCCCGCTGGGCGCGCCATGCCAGGCTTTCGGCGGCGTTCAAAGCCGGAGCGGCCGCGCTGGGCCTGACCCAGATTCCGACCAGCCCGGAATTTCAGGCGGTGACGTTGACCACGTTGTTTTACCCCGCCGGCAAGGATGCTTCTGGCTTGAAGAAGGTGACCGAAGCCGGTGTGACCCTGGCGGGCGGGCTGTACCCTGACCTTAAGGCCCGCTATTTCCGCGTGGGCCATATGGGCGGCGCACGGCTGGGAGATGTTTTGGCGACGCTGGCCGCGATTGAGCAGGCGTATGATCTGGAGAGCGGCGCCGGTGTGGCGGCTGCCCAGCAGGCCTGGACGGCCTGATTGACTGACCAGAGCATGGTTTAGCGCAGCCCGGCGCGGGCAGCAAAACCCACCGGCAGATCGTTCATTTCAGGAGAATACATCGTGGAGCTTGGAGATCAGGTTGCAATTGTAACTGGAGCCGGAAACGGCATTGGCCTTGAGATTGCCCGTGCATTAATGCAGGCAGGCGCGCGGGTGGTGATTGCAGAGATCAACGCTGCGGCCGGAAAACGCGCCGAAGCCCAATTGCGCAGTGAGGGCGGCCAGGCGTTATTCATCCAGACGGATGTTTCTGATGAAGCCCAGGTGCAGCATATGGTGGCTGAAATTGAGCGCACCTGGGGGCGGGTGGATATTGTGGTCAACAACGCCGGTGTGGTGGTGCACAAATTAATTCTGGATACAACGATGGAGGAATGGTCCCGCCAGATGGATGTGCAATTGACGGGACCCTTCCTGGTTTCAAAACATGCGGCCCGATTGATGCTGCGCGGGGGGGCCGGAGGCCGCATCGTCAACATCTCTTCGGTTTCAGCCGTCATGGGGCGGGTGAAAGGCGGCGCGCATTGCGTGTCGAAAGGCGGCCTGACGCAGTTGACCAAAGTATTGGCCATGGAACTGGGCGAATACGGGGTTACGGTCAATGCGGTCGCGCCGGGTCTGATCGATGTGCCCTCGCAGCGCGAAGAGGAAAATCTTTCATCTGAATATAAGAACCGTTATCTGGCTGAACTGCCGCTGGGCCGCATGGGTCTGCCGGAAGATATCGCCGGAATGGTTCTCTTTCTCTGCTCGGCCAAAGCCAGTTGGATCACCGGGCAGCTCTTCCTGGTGGATGGCGGCCTGATGGCCGGGCATTATTCCTTCCGGGGTACGCATGATTATGCCATGCTCTACGGGCATGACGGCGGCGCAGAAGCCTGATATGACCGGCGCACTCTATATCCATAATGCTCATCTGATTGACGGCAGCGGCCGCGACCGCGGCGCCGAACGCTATGCGCTGCTGGTGGAGGGCCGCCGCATTGCGGCGCTGGCCCCCCAGGCGCAGTTGGGCTGCCCGAGCGGCGTGCAAAAACTGGATGCCGCCGGCTGCACGCTGCTGCCGGGTTTGATCGACTGTCATGACCATTTAGCCAACCTGGAAGGGTCGATGGTGCAGCGCGCTGCGGTGCCGCCTTCGCTGGCGGTTTTTAAAGCGGCCGAGGCGTTTAAGAAGACCCTGCTGGCCGGGTTCACGGGCATTCGCGATGCCTCGGGGGTGGACCTGGGCATGAAGATGGCGGTTGAGCAGGGGTTGATCCCCGGCCCGCGGTTGAAGATCAGCGTGGTCATCCTCTCGCAGTTGGGCGGTCATAACGACCATACCGAGCCGGCCGGGATCGATTCGACCTTTCCGTGGCTGCAAACCATCCCCTCGGCCATTTGCGACGGGGTGGAAGAATGTCGCAAAAAGGTGCGCGAGGTGGTGCGCGCCGGGGCCGACTGGATTAAGATTGCCACCACGGGCGGGGTGGGCACGCCCATTGGCGGGCCGCTGGTGCGCCAGTTTTCGCTGGAAGAAGTGCAGATGATTGTTAATACGGCCCACGCCGCCGGCAAGCCGGTGATGAGCCATGCTTATGGCGGCGAAGGGGTGAAAATTTGCCTGGATGCCGGGGTTGACAGCATTGAACATGGTGCGGTGTTGGACGATGCCCTGATCGAGCAGATGGTGCGCCAGGGCACCTGGCTGGTGCCCACCTTTACGGTGCTGCGCCGCATTGTGGCCCTGGGGCGGCAGGAACCCTCGCCGCTGCCGGCGTATATGCTGCCCAAGGCGCTGGGTCTGCTGGAAGCGCAGACCGAAAGCCTGCTGAAGGCCCACCGCGCCGGGGTAAAAATGGCGCTGGGGACGGACCTGGGCAGTTTTGGTCACGGCCAAAATGCGGTGGAGCTGGCTTATCTGGTTGAAGCCGGGTTAACCCCCATGCAAGCCATTGAGATGGCCACCCGCTGTGGGGCGCAGTGCATGGGTCTGGGTGATGAGACCGGGCTGCTGGAACCCGGCCGGCTGGCCGATTTGCTGCTGGTGGATGGCAGCCCGCTGGAAAACGTTGCCATGCTGCAAAACCCGGCTGCGCTGCGGCTGGTGATGAAAGACGGCGTGATCTATAAAAATTCGCTGCAAAAGGATGTTTGCCTTGAAGCCAACTAACCTGCAAGCGCGTTATGATCAGATTTCAGACGAATTTTTTGATGCTTTCTACACCTACTGGCCGCCGCATGCCACCCGCCAGGGGTTTCACCAGTACGATCATTCACTGGGACATTACCGGCGGGAAGAAATTGAAGCCACCCGGCAGACTTTTTGTCGTTTGCAGGCTGAACTGGCTGCGCTGCCGGTTGGAGAACTGGACCATGACCGTGCGCTGGACCACGCGGTTTTGACCACGCGCATGAAGCGTGAAATATTCTGGATTGAGAAATGGCGTTTCTGGGAGCGCAACCCGCTCTTTTATCTGGATGTCATTGTGGAGGGCCTGTTTAACCTGGTCGGCCGCAATTTTGCCCCACCCCAAAGGCGGCTGGCGGCGCTGATCGCCCGCGCGCGGGAAATTCCGGATGTGATTTCGGCGGCCATCGATAATCTTCACAATCCGCCGCCCGAATATACCCGCCAGGCCATTCATCAAATGGATGGAGCGGTTGACTTTGTGGCCCGGCTGCCGCAAGAATTTGCCGGGCTGGACGAGGATGTCGGGCTGTTGGCCGAACTGAATATCGTTGTGGCCTGCGGAGTGGATGCGCTGCGCGTATTCAAAGCGTTTCTTCAAGATGACCTGCTGCCCCGTTCCAATGGCAAATTTGCCATTGGCCGCGAGAATGTTCAGGCCTTGCTGGATGCAGAAGAAATGATTGATGTGCCGGTGGAGACCATTCTGGACGTGCTGTACCGTGATCTGGCCGGGCTGGAAGAGCAAATTGCCACGCTGGCCGGGCAGATTCACCCCGGGGCGACGACAGCCGAAGTGGAAGCCGAGATGCGTGCCCGGCATGCCGACCCGTATGCGCTGCAGCAGGCTTTTGAGCAGGAATGTCAGCGCATTCGCCGCTACTTGACCGAATATGATTTTTTGACCATCCCCCCGGAAATGCCGGATGTGATTGTGGAACCGATGCCCGATTATGCCAACGGCGGCGGGATGATGTTGACCCCCGGACCGTTTGAGACGGTGGCCCGCGAATCGTATCTTAAGATGCAAATTCCCAGACCGGGTTGGAGTCAGGAACGGATGGGTGGCTTGTGGAGTGATTTCAACCAGTACGGCCTGGCGCTGCTGGTGATTCATGAGTGTTACCCCGGTCACCACACCCAGTTTTACCTCGAAAAATTTGTGCCGCTGCGCGCCAGCCGCGACCATGATTCCGATTCCAATTCAGACGGCTGGGCCGAATATGCCAAACTGGCTTTTGTGGAGCAGGTGCTGGCGCCCATGGACCCGTTTTATCTGTTTGCGGTGCTGCTTTCGCGGCGCAGTTATGCGGCTGCATCGATCGCCGGGCTGGAGATTCACCTGGAGCGGCGCACATTGGAACAGGCCTCAGACTTTTTGATGGAAAAACAGGGCCGCACGCGCGAAAACACCTATATCTGGGTGCTCAACCGCGCCACCTATTACCCGTCTCATCTCACCTATTATATCGGCAGCAAAATGGTCCGAAAACTGCGCGAAGATTACCGCGCCCTGCGGGGCAGCGCTTATTCACAAAAAGAATTTCATGACCGGTTTATGCGTTACGGGCTCATCCCGCTGAAGGTGATTCGCGCCGATATGCTTGGCAGCGCAGATGACGGGGTGTTGTTCACATGAGCGGCAGTGCTGTTTTTGATTTCAGCGGGCAGGTGGTGCTGGTCAGCGGCGCAGCGCGCGGCATTGGCCGCGAACTGGCGTATGCCTTTACACACAGCGGGGCGCGGGTGGCGGCAGTCGACCGCGACCCGGCCGGTCTGGCAGAAACCTGCACCCGCGCCGGCGCCGACTGCCGCGCTTTTGAGGCCGATATTCGTGACGCCGAGGCGGTTGAACGGCTGTTTGCGGCACTTCAAGAGGGCTGGGGCGGGCTGGATGTGTGTGTAAATAATGCTGCGGTGGCGCCGCACGCCGCCCTGTTGGATGAAAGTGTGGATGTGTGGGACACGGTGTATGCGGTGAACTGTCGGGGCACCTTTTTAATGACCCGCGCTGCCGCCCGGATGATGATCGCTGCCGGGCGCGGCGGGCGTATTATTAATTTTTCTTCTGCCGCGGCCAAACGGGGTTCGGCCGGCGCGGCGGCCTACGCCTCAAGCCGCGCGGCGGTTGAAAGTTTTACGCGCGTGGCGGCGGTGGAACTGGCCCCTTACGACATTCTGGTGAATGC
>CAZQLE010000232.1:0-5341 GCA_964593905.1 uncultured Anaerolineaceae bacterium
GATCGGGGTGCTGGCGCTGCGCCGCCGGCTGCCGGCCGTGCTCGAAGTGCACGATCTGCCGACCGGGCGCCTGGGCCCCTGGCTGCTGCGCCGTTTTGCGGCCGGTCCGGGGCGGCGGCGGATGTTAATCATCACCGATGCACTGCGCAGCCGGCTGGTGACGCGCTTTCAGGTGGCGCTTGAGCCGCCGCTGGCGCAGATCGCCCCCAACGGCGTGGAAGTGGAGCGCTATGCGGGTCTGCCCGATGCCGCCAGTGCGCGGCGGGCGCTGGGGCTGGCCGATAGGCTCACCGCGGTCTATACTGGTCATTTTTACGCCGGCCGCGGGATGACCCTGCTGGTGGGGCTGGCACAGCGTCTGCCCGAAATTCAGTTCCTGTGGGTGGGCGGGCGCGAACGGGATGTGGCCGAGTGGCGCGACCGTCTGGAACAGATGGGCGTGAACAATGTGGTTCTGACCGGTTTTGTGCCCAACCGCGATCTGCCGCGCTATCAGGCGGCGGGTGATTTTTTGCTCATGCCGTATGAGCGCGCCATCGCAGGCAGCAGCGGCGGTAACTCGGCCGATATTTGCAGCCCGATGAAGATGTTCGATTATCTGGCCGCCGGCCGGGCCATTGTGACCAGCGATTTGCCGGTGCTGCACGAGGTGTTGAACAAACGCAATGCGGTCTTTTGCCCGCCGGAAGATTTGCCGGCCTGGACGGCCGCCCTGCATGTGCTGGCGGCAGATGCGCCGCGCTGTGCCGCGCTGGGCGAACAGGCCAAAAAAGACGCCGCGGCCTATGCCTGGGCAGAACGCGCCCGCCGGGCGTTGGCCGGGTTATAACTTTATTGATCAGGGAACTGCATGACCCTCAAAAACCGTGTTCTCCTCTCTTTGCTCCTTGGCCTGGCGATCTCGGCCCTGACCGCGCTGTTTAGCCCCGGTGATTTTTTGCCCGGTTGGTTGGGCGCGGGTGCAATGGCCTTGCCGGGTGTCTTTTTGCTGTTGACGGCCTGGCAGTGGGCGGGCGGCGGGCGCAGACTGGGCTGGATGATGGCGCTGGCGCTGCTGCTGCGCCTGGGCGGCGGCCTGGCAGCCAATTTGCTTTTGCCTGTGTATGGCCACCCCGACAGTGATGTGGAAAAAGCCGGCTATCTGTTTTTGGATGCCTACCGGCGCGATCAGGAAGCGTGGCCTATTTCGCGCGATGTGCGTGAATCGATCCCGGCCATGTTTACCCGCCGTCTGGATACCGACCAGTATGGCGGCATTCTGGCCGTCAGCGCTGCCGTCTACCGCTACCTCACCCCCGATGCGCGCCGTATCTCGCTGGTGATTCTGCTGGGGGGCATGGTTTACGCTCTGGGGTTGGCTTTCTTTTATGCCGGCATCCAACAGCGCTGGGGGCCGCGTACGGCGCTGACCGCCGGGTGGATTCTGGCGCTGTATCCGGATGCGATCTTTTTTAGCAGTTCGGTCATGCGCGAACCCTTCCTGATCGGTTTGCTGGGCATTGCCCTGTGGGGCGTGCTAACCTGGAAGCACCATCGCTGGCTGTCTTCCATTGCGGCGGTGTTCAGCCTGGCAGCCATGGTGCAGTTTTCAGACCTGGCGGCCGCCGGCAGTTTTGGGCTGCTGGCTGTGCTCTTTTGGCTGGAGGAGCTGGCCCCCCGTTCAAAGGTCTGGCGCTACGCCGGGCTGGCGGCCATTCTGCTGGGGGTGGTGGTTGCGGGGCGCTGGTTTAGCGTGTGGCTGAATGAGGTGGCCCGCCTGGACCTGACGCTGACCGAGGCCGGTTCGGGCCGGGTGCAGCTTGCGTTGGAAGAAATTGGCGCCCAGTGGCGTGTACCTTTCCTGACCGTATACGGGCTGGCCCAGCCGGTGTTGCCGGCGGCGATTGCCGCGCCGAGCACGCCGCTGTGGAAGTTTGTGGCCGTCTTCCGCGCGGTGGGCTGGTATGCCCTGGCGCCGCTGCTGGTGTATGCCATGTATGCCTCGTTCAGGGCGCAGCCGCGTCATGACCGCGGGGTGCTGCTGGTGCTGTCGGCGGCGGTGCTAGTCTGGCTGGTGGTATCTTCGCTGCGGGCGGGCGGTGATCAGTGGGATAACCCGCGCTACCGCACCCTGCTGCTGCCTTTTATGGCATTGCTGGCGGGCTGGGGGCTGGCCTGGGCGCGCGAAAAACGCGATGCCTGGCTGGCGCGCTGGCTGCTGGTGGAGGTCATCTTTGTCGGCTTTTTCACCCAGTGGTATGTCAGCCGTTATTTCCAGATCGTCAAACGTCTGCCGTTTTGGGAGATGGTGGTGCGCATTCTGGTGTTGAGTGGGCTGGTGCTGGCCAGCGGCTGGCTGTGGGAGCTGTGGAAGCGCTGGCGCGCCCGCGCGGCAGGCCCGCACAGGCCCTCATGATATAATGAAACCGGTCTGCCCACCCGGGGCAGCCGCATCTCATAGCGGGAATAGTCTCCCTGTGAAATCAGATTTTCTCCATTCTCTGAAGACTTTCATCACAGCGCGCCCGTGGCTGGCCGAGATTTTTGCGCTGTTATCTGCGGCGGCCGCCCTGGCGCAGTCTTTTCGCTTTGCGCACGCCATGGATGTCACCATGGATGAGGGCACTTACCTGTTCAAGGGGCTGCTTTTCTGGCAGGGCGTGTATCAGCCCTTTCAAGATTACGGCCCCCTGACCAACAAGAACCCGCTGGCGTTTTTCATCCCCGGTCTTTCACAGGTCATTTTTGAACCCGGTCTGCGCTCGGGACGATATTTTTCCATTTTTGTCACCCTGTTGATGCTGGTCGGGTTATGGCTGGTCACCCGCCGTCTGGCCGGGCGCGGGTGGGCGGCCGGGGTGGTTGCGGCGCTGGCTGTTAACCCGGCAGCGCTCATGTATTACAGCGCGGCCATTTCACAGGGGATCACTGCGGCGCTGGTGGTGTGGAGCCTGGTGTTTGCCCTGGGGCGCGACCGTCCGGTCTGGGAGCTGGCTCTGGGAGTGACGCTGGCCGCAGCGGCAGTGCTGACCCGGCAGAATATGCTGCCCTATCTGGGGCTGGTGGTGTTGTATGTGTTGTGGGAGAACGGCTGGCAGCGCGGCGGCAGCGCGGCGTTGATTGGGCTGGGGGTGTTTGTCGCTGCCAACCTGCTTTACTGGCCGAAAATTTATCAGGTCATCTGGGCCCCGCTGCTGCCCGGTTTTGTCGACCGTCTGCTCAATATCCCGGCCGGTGTGGGGATGGGCGGTAAGGCTCTGGCGGTTGAATCTTTTAACTGGAGTTCCAAATTGTTCTCCTTCTGGGAGGGCATGCGCTATAACTTTTTGCCCCTGTTTGGCGGCCTGACGGCTTTGCTGCTCTGGCAGCGCCGCAGCCGCTGGGTGAAGCCGGAGCTTTTTCGCGCGGGGGTCTTTCTGGCGGCTGCGCTGCTCAGCCTGACCGCGCTGCACATCTACGGCGCGCTGGGGCAGGATTACTGCATCTATTGTTTTGCCGGTTATCTGACCTTTTTCAGCCCGCTTGGGCTGGTGCTGCTGGCGGTTACGGCCCACTCGTGGGTGCGCCGTCCGGGGGTTATTCGCAGCGGGGTGATTATTCTGACTGTGCTGGTCTGGCTGGCCGGGTTGGGGTTTAGCGCCTATCGCGAAATCGCCAAACCGATCCTCACCCTGCCCGTGCCGCGCGTGCGCAATATGCGCATCCTGCCGGGTGAAACCGAGTTGTGGCGCATGTTGGCCAACAAATTTGGCTGGGCCTATGATTTTTTGGAGCGCATGTTGCCTGCCGCCGCCGGAGTGGTGATTGGCGTACTGCTGCTGGTGCTGGTTGGGCTGGCGCTGCGCCGCCGCTCTGCACAGACCGGGGTCGGCTTTGCTTTATTGTGTCTGCTGCTGGTTTTGGGGTTTGTGTTGGGGCCAACGCCGGTGTTGGGCAGCGGCAAGGCGGTGGATTTGTGCCCGGGGGATGTGATTGCTGACCATGAAATGGTTGGCGCGCAGCTTCGCGCAGCGGTGCCGGCCGGGTCGCTGGTCTTCTGGTACAATGATGTTTCGCCGCTGCCGTTATTGTATGTCCCCGGGGTGCGCATTTTTCCGCCCCAGCTCAATCACGGTTTCAACCGCGTGGAAGGCGGCAACCCCGACCTTGTTTATCGCCAGGGCTACTGGAATGAAGCGCTGTTTGAACAGTGGGCGGGCGAGGCGGATGTTTTGCTGGTGGCCGATGCCTATGCCCGGCCTTTTTCAGATGCACTATATGCCCGTTTCTCGGGGCAGGTTGATGAGCTGGATACCACCGCTGCGGTGACCCAGTGCCGGCCAAAATCACTCATTCATATTTACCGGAGAATTCCATGATCCTTTCGGTCGTCATCCCGGTCTACAACGAACATGACAACTTACCGCTCTTATATGATGCCGTTTGCGCGGCCTTAAAAGACATTGCCTACGACTGGGAGATGATCCTGGTGGATGATGGCAGCAAGGACGGCAGCTTTGATGTGCTGCGCGAACTGGCACAGAAAGACCCTGCGCGCGTGCGTGTGGTGGGTCTGCGCCGCAATTTTGGTCAGACGGCCGCCATTGCCGCCGGGATCGATCATGCCCGCGGCGATATCATTGTGCTGATGGATGCAGATTTGCAAAATGACCCCATCGACATCCCGCGCATGTTGGAGCAAATTGAGGCGGGGTATGATGTGGTCAGCGGTTGGCGGGTTAAGCGGCAAGATGCTTTCATCACCCGCACCCTGCCATCGCGCATGGCCAACGGGCTGATCTCGTGGGTGACGGGTGTGCATTTGCACGATTACGGCTGCACCCTCAAGGCCTACCGCCGCGAGGTGATCACCGGTTTTCGCCTGTATGGTGAAATGCACCGCTTTATCCCGGTCTATGCCAGCTCGGTGGGCGCGCGCATCATGGAAATGAAGGTCAACCATCATCCGCGCCGCTTTGGCAAGGCGAAATACGGGTTGGAACGCACCATGAAGGTGGTGCTCGACCTGTTCACCGTGAAATTTCTCAACCAGTATGCCAACAAACCGATCTATCTCTTCGGCGGAGCCGGGATGATTTTAATGTTGATCAGTTCGGCGCTGCTGCTCTATCTGTTCATCCGGCGGGTGTTCTTTGGCATCTCTGTGCTGGCTTCGCCGTTTTTCCAGATGAGCACGATGATCTTCATCCTCGGCTTCCAGTCCATTTTGATGGGGCTGATCGCCGAACTGCTGGCGCGCACCTACCACGAATCGCAGGGCAAGCCGACCTATACGGTGCGCGAGACCTTCAATATTTCTGAAAAAGAACCCGAACGTACGGCTGAACCGGCCTGAGATGCGTATTCTGGTCCTGATCCACGA
>CAZQLE010000233.1:0-5301 GCA_964593905.1 uncultured Anaerolineaceae bacterium
GGGCTGCGCGCAGCCCTGCGTGACCGGCAGGTGTGGCTGTTGGCGCTGCTCACCGTGCTGCCCTACGGGTTGTACCATTTCTATGGCGTCTATATTTCGGGTGAACTGGTCAGCCAGTTTAGCTTTCGCTTTTTCCCCGCCCTGTGGCGCGACCCGGTCTTTTATCTGCGCTGGAAAAGCCTGGTCGCCAGCACGGCCGGTTTTCAATGGACTGTGCTCGCCCTGCTGGCAGCGCTGATTGTGCCGCGGCGCGAACAACGCGCCCTGCTGCTGGGCCTGTGGGCCGGGTATTTTCTATACGGCCTGACCCTGCCTTACCATATCTCCACCCATGATTATTACCAGCTTCCGCTCCTTCCGCCGGTGGCCCTGGGGCTGGCAGCCGGGTTTCAACTGCTGGCCGACCGTCTGCCGCCGCCGCGCTGGCTGGCAGGCGCCCTGACGGTGGGGTTGCTGCTCTTTGTGGTGGTGGTTGAAGCCTGGGATGTGCGCGTGACCCTCAAACGCACCGATTACCGCCCCGAGATCAAAGTGTGGCAGACCCTGGGTGAAAAACTGCGCGGCAAGGGCAAAGTAATTGGCCTGACCCACGATTATGGTTACCGCCTGGCATACTGGGGCATGGTTCCCAATGACGCCTGGCTGAACAATGACGACATCAATTTACAAACCCTGGCCGGAAATCAGGTCGATTTGGAAACGCGCTTTGATGAAGCGGTCGCCAATTACGATCTGTTTGTCGTCACCGTGCGGGGCGAATTGGATGCCCAGCCGGTTTTAAAAGACCGGTTGGTGACCGGTTATCCTCTAATCGAAGAGACCGGCGACTATCTTATTTTTGACCTGCACCGGCCGCTGAACGGCGGCAAGTGAACGGAGGAATGATTATGTCGATATTTTTAGATTCTGCAATCATCGCCGAAGCGCAGGCAGCCGCCCGCTTGGAATGGGTAGCGGGCATCACCACCAACCCGGTGTTGTTGGCCAAAAGCGGGCAGCCCGCAGCCGAAACATTGCAAATGTTGGCACAGTTGACCAATGGCCCGGTGTTTTATCAGTTAACCGCCGGGCAGGTGGGTGAGATGATGAACGAAGCCCAGCGCGCCAAAGACCTGCTCGGAGATCAGTTGGTGCTCAAACTGCCGCCCACCGAGGCGTGTTTTACCGTGGCAGCCGAGATTTCAAGCAGCATTCCGGTTTGCATCACCGCTGTTTACAGCGCCGCCCAGGCCATGGTGGCCGAAGCCGCCGGCGCGCGGTATATCGCCCTCTATTTCAACCGCGCCCGCCGGCTGCTGCCCGATGCCGATGCGATGGTGCGTGCCATTTGCGCCTGCTTGCAGGGCACCAAAACCGAACCGATTGCTGCCAGCATCAAATCGCCCGACGAAGCGGTTCAGGTGCGGCTGCTGGGTGTGCCGCATCTAACCCTGCCTTTTCCGGTCTTAACCGCAATGATGGATCACGAACTCAGCCGCAGTGCGCTGGATGAATTCACCACCCACGGAGCGGGAATTCTTTAGGGGGGTATCTGCCCGGCCGCCACAGAGCAGCCAGAATTCTCCCTGACGGCCGAAGTAGGCCCCCGATTCTTTTACGAATCCACTCAACTTGACGTATAATGTCCATAGGCGAAGCACCGCTGCGGTGTCTTCGCCTATTGATAAACCCGCGGACAACCGATATGAAAGATTGGATGGAGAATCTGCGCCGCCGCGCGGCGGATCTGAAACGCGACATCATCGCCCTTGGTTATGCCTGTCGTGATCGGCGGCTGCCCTGGTTTGCCCGTGCGTTTATCTTTTTTGTCGTTGCCCGCACCTTAAGCCCCATCGATCTCATCCCCGATTTCATCCCGGTGCTGGGCCAGTTGGATGATATCATCCTGACCCCGCTTTATCTGGTGCTGGCCTTCAAGATGATCCCGGCTGAGGTTCTGGCCGATGCCCGCTGCCGTGCCACAGAAAGCCTGACGGCAAACAGCCAGGGTGAGAAAATTTATATGCTGCTGGTGCTGCTGGTCTGGGCGATGGTTTTAGCCGGGGTCGGCCGATTGGTCTGGCAGTTGTTTGCCCAAAATGGGTGAATAAGGTGTTGGGCAGGGTAACTTTTGACCTGATTAGCAAGATTAATTTCATATTGAAGCTCATCTGAGATTGGCGTATGCTTATCGTGTGCGGGCATTGCCTTACAGGTCTACTGCATACAGGCTTTCCTGGTGAGCGCCAAGATCAATTTATCTAAGGGAGGAAGATATGCCTGGTACTGATGAAGTCTTAGCCGTTATTCTTGGCGGCGGTCGTGGAACAAGATTGTTCCCACTCACACAGCAGCGCTCAAAACCGGCGGTCCCGATTGCGGGCAAATACCGGCTTATCGACATCCCCATCAGCAACTGCATCAACTCCGGCATTTTTCGCATCGCGGTGCTGACCCAGTTCAACTCGGTCTCGCTCCACCGTCACGTCACCCGCACTTATCAGTTTGACGCTTTCCACACCGGCTGGGTGCAGATCTGGGCCGCCGAACAGACCATGGAACATGCCGACTGGTATCAGGGCACGGCCGACGCAGTGCGCAAACAATTGCTCGAAATCCGCTCTACACGCGCCAAATTTGTGCTGGTGCTGGCCGGCGACCATCTGTACCGCATGGATTACGAGCAGATGTTCCGTTTCCATCTTGAAAAAGACGCCGATATCACCGTCGCGGTCCAACCGGTGCTCAAAGCTGACGCCGCCCGGTTTGGCATCCTCAAGCGTGATACCGATTGTCAGATTCATGATTTCGCCGAAAAGCCCACCGACCCCGATGTGCTCGAACGCATGGTCAGCCGCGCCGACCCCGAACGGCCCTTCCTGGGCTCAATGGGCATCTATCTCTTCCGCACCAAAGTGCTGCTCGAAATGCTCGATCAGACCTCACACGCCGATTTTGGCGGCAATGTCATTCCCACTGCCATCCCCAATTACTCGGTCTACGGCTACGATTTTGACGATTACTGGGAAGATATCGGGACCATCCGCTCGTTTTACGAGACCAACCTGATGTTGACCGATGAGAACCCCCGTTTCAATTTCTATGATGCCCGCAAACCCATTTATACCAACCCGCGCTATTTGCCCGGTTCGCAGGTGAACAACAGCACCATGAAAAACGTGGTGTTGGCCGAAGGCTGCGTGATCAACGACGCGGTCATCACCCACAGCGTCATTGGTCTGCGCGCCCAGATCCGCGAAGGTGTTCAGGTGCACGACAGCATCATCATGGGCTCTGACTATTATGACCGCGAGCCCGAAGACGATCTGCGCCGTATGCTCCCGCTGGGCATTGGCCGCAATGCTTATATCGAAGGCGCCATCGTCGATAAAAACGCGCGCATCGGCGATGGGGTGGTGATCAAGCCCTTCCAACGCGGCACCGAAATCAGCGTCGAGGGGCAGTATTATGTCCGCGACGGGGTGGTGGTCATCCCCAAAAATGCTGTGATTCAACCGGGCGTATATATCGGCCCGGAACAAAGTTAATTCCAATCTTTCACCGGACCGAAACAGGCGCAGAATCACTGCGCCTGTTTGTCCACCAAGAGGTTCTGCATGGCAGAAGTCAAATCTGTAATCGAACAATCTGAAACTGAGCTGCAAATTCACTGGCACGCGCTCGAACCCGATGAGGTATTGCAGCGCCTGGGAACAACCCAGCAGCACGGCCTGACCACCGCAGAAGCGGCCCATCGGCTTGAGCAATATGGCCCCAATCAGTTGGCCGAAAAACCCCGCCCCACCTTCCTGCAACTGGTCATCGGGCAGTTGAACAACTTCCTGGTGATCTTGCTGGTGGTGGCAGCCATCATCTCGGCGCTGCTGGGTGACTATATCGAAGCCATCGCGATCATGGCAATCGTGGTGTTGAACGCCATCCTGGGCGTTATCCAGGAGAACCGCGCCGAAGAGGCCCTGGCGGCGTTGAAAAAGCTGGCCGCGCCCGAAGCGCAAGTGCTGCGCGACGGGCGCCGCATCAGCGTGCCCGCCCCGCAACTGGTCCCCGGCGATATTGTGCTGCTGGAAGCGGGTAATTTTATTCCCGCCGACATGCGGCTGTTTGAGGCTGTCAATCTGCGCATCGACGAAGCCGCGCTGACCGGTGAATCGGTTCCGGTGCAGAAGAATGCCATTTTGAACCTGCAGGAAGATATTCCCCTGGGCGACCGAAAAAACACCGCCTTCATGGGCACCACCGTCTCTTACGGCCGCGGCCGCGGGGTGGTCATCAGCACCGGCATGCATACCCAGTTGGGTCTAATCGCCGACATGCTGCAAAATGTCGAGGCCGAAGAAACCCCGCTGCAGCAGCGCCTCGAACACCTGGGCAAACTGCTGGGCTGGGGCTCGCTGGCCGTCTGTGGTCTGGTGTTTGTGGTGGGCGTGCTGCGCGCCAACGTCTTTTCGCTGCCGGTGAATGAAGTGGTTGTGGTGGTGAAAGACCTGTTTATGGTGGCGGTCTCGCTGGCCATTGCGGCCGTGCCCGAAGGGCTGCCCGCCGTGGTGACCATCAGCCTGGCGCTGGGGATGCGCGAGATGGTGCGCCGGCATGCGCTGATCCGCAAGCTGGCCTCGGTCGAAACCCTCGGTTCGGCCACCGTCATCTGCTCTGACAAAACCGGCACCCTGACCCAGAATGAAATGACCGTCACCCGCCTGTGGTCTGCCGGTCAGTTCTTTGAGATCACCGGGTCAGGTTACGCGCTGAAAGGTGAATTTAAAAAAGACAACCAGGTGGTTGCGCTCAGCGACTATCCCGCGGCTGCCAATACGCTGTGGGTGGGTGTGCTGAACAATGACGCCGAGCTTGAACTGGTGCAAAACAACGGCGCCAGCAGCTATCGCATCATCGGCGATCCAACCGAAGGCTCCATCCTGGTCGCCGCCGCCAAGGCCGATGCCGACTCGTCGCAGTTGAACACCGCCTTCCCGCGCACCGATGAAATTCCCTTCGACTCGGGCCGCAAGCGCATGGTCACCCTGCACAGCGTAGAAATGCCCAGCCCCGAAGATCTCTCCCCCTTCTCCAGCACCGAACCCCGCCAGGGGTATGCCATCACCATGAAGGGCGCGCCCGATATCGTGCTCGATCTGTGCCGCTATTACCAGCGCTCCGACGGCGGCATTGCCCCGTTGGATCAAGAAATGCGCGAGGTGATTCTGGCCGCCAACGACTCCATGACTCAGGCTGCGCTGCGCGTGCTGGGGCTGGCCTACCGGCTGGTGGAGGCAAAACCAGAAGAAATTAACAGTGACATGC
>CAZQLE010000234.1:0-5140 GCA_964593905.1 uncultured Anaerolineaceae bacterium
GATCGTCTGCCAACGTTCATATTTGCGCTCGGCTTCGGCGGGCTGCTGAATGAGGCTGCGGCTGGATACCAGCGGCGTGAAGCGGGTGACACCCAGTTCGGTGCATTTTTGCAACATCCATTCAAACTTATCCCGCTGGGTCAGGCATAACAGCAGGTGCAAATCGACAGCCGGTTCACCGCCAGCCGGCTGTGAAGAGATCACCCCCGCCCGCACGTCGCGGTCGGTAACACTGGTCAGGCGCGCCAGAACGAGCTGGCCGCGATTATCCAGCGCGGCCACTTCATCGCCCGGCTTCAAACGCAGCACCCGACTGATCTGACGGGCAGTTTCTGCCGGAAAGAGAATTTCATCTGCCAGAAAACATTCCGCAGGGAGAAAAAAACGGTGCGTCATTCTTCCTCGGGCCGGGGCGCCGCCGCGGCGTCGGCCCCGGCGATGACAATGGTATATTCGCCGCGCGGTTCTTCGCGGCCAAAACGCGCCGCCAGCGCCGAAAGCGGTTCGCGCAGCACCGTTTCATACAGTTTGGTCAGGTCATTCGCCACCGCCGCCGGCCGGTCGCCGTATACGGCAAGGGCGTCTTCCAGAAAGGCTTTCAACCGGTAAGGGCTTTCATAAAAGATGAGCGTGTGCGGCGAGGCCGCATCCACCGCCAGAAAACGACGGCGCGGCCCCGACTTGCGCGGCGGAAAGCCGCGAAAGGTAAAGCTGTGCACCGGCAGCCCCGAGACCACCAGCGCGGTGATCACCGCGGTTGGCCCCGGAATGGCGCTCACCGCAACCCCGGCCGCCAGCGCAGCGCGCACCAGCGTAAAACCGGGATCTGAGACCGAAGGGCTGCCCGCATCTGTCACCAGCGCAATCGACTGGCCGCTTTGCAGCCGGCCAATCAAACCCGGCAGTGCCCGCCCCTCATTATCTTCCCGAAAAGAGACCTGTGGTTTCTTGATCTCGAAATGTTTTAACAAAAAGCCTGTTTTTCGCGTATCTTCGCTGACCACCACGTCTACGCTGCGCAAGGTTTCCAACGCGCGCAGGGTGATATCACCCAGGTTGCCGATCGGTGTAGCAACTAAATAAAGCATGACCTGTCCTTATGATCTGATAATTTCCATTGCACTGGCAGTATATCACGGCTCGCCGGATGAAATCCATTTGCGCCTGAATAAGCAAAATCGCTCCGGCAACGCGAGAAGAACCGGCCGGCTTTCAACGGGCAATTTTTCCGGGATGCCGCAGCCGTTATGCATAGCGCCCAATAATTTATTATAATATTTTCATCGTAAACAGGTAACGGGTCAGTCTTTCGGGGAAAAGCTGACCATATTGTATTATCAGGACGGTGGTTTAATGGGTGCCAACGATCAATCGAACCTGAACTTAATGATGGATACAATTCCAGATGCGCTGGTATTAATTCATCCTGCCGGGACGATTGAATTTTGCAATCAGGAAGTCATGCGTCTGGTTGGCGAGCGAGAAAAAACCGCTCTGACCGGCGCCAGTTTGTTTGATCTGATCGCCCCCGAAGATGTTTCTCAATTAAAAAAAGCCCTGGCCCGCGCCGCAGAGACCGACGGCCGGGTGGAATTCTTTGAAACGTTTATCATCGCCCGCAGCGGCCGCCGCCGGACAATTGAGCTGCACGGGCAATGGTATAAAAACCAGTTTGGCGAACCCCGCTTTGCCGCCAGCCTGCGGCCGATTGAATCGCGGCACGATGCGCAAGTGTTTCAGTGTGAAAGCCAGCGCGAACTCGAACTGGTGACCGATCATATCCCCATTCTGCTGGCGCGCATCAGCGCCGAACAATTTGTGTTAATGATCAACCAGTCGCTGGCCGACTGGGTGGGACGCCCCAAAAGCGAGCTGATCCACACCTATATCTGGGAGGTGCTGGGTGAACCGTTATATCACGGGCTGATCCCCTACATTCAGCGCGTGCTGGCCGGCGAAAAACAGAACTATGAAACCCACTACCGCAGCGAAGAACGCGGGCTGCGTTACCTGATGATCACCCTGGTTCCGCAAGTGGGTGAAGATGCTGAAGTTCCATCGTATGTGTTGATGATCGAAGATATCAGCGAGCGAAAGAAAACCGAGCTGAACCTGCAAATTCGTGAGGCTGAATATCGCAGCATCGTTGAAGGCCAGACCGAGTTGATCTGCCGGTTTTTGCCCGATACGACCATCACGTTTGTCAATGATGCCTATTGCAAATTCTTTAATCGCAGCCGCGACGAACTGATCTACCACCGCTTTATGGATCACTGGGAGGCGGAGGACGCCGAGCGTGTGCAGCGCGCCCGTGAACAGATTGCTCCCGAAACCCCGTGCGCAGGTTACGAGACCCATTTTCAAAAACGGTGTGTGGTGTGGACCGAGAGCGGGCTGTTCACCGAAAAAGGTCTGGTGGGCTATCAGGCCGTGGGCCGCGATGTAACCGAAAAACGCGCCATCGAAGAAGCGCTCTTGCAGAGTGAAGCCCGGCTGCGCTTGATGGTTTCAAACATACCGGTCGTCCTGTTCGCGGTCGACCGCGATTTCAACTTCACCCTTTCAGAGGGCAAGGGTCTGGCGACCATTGGGCTTGAGCCGGGTGAAGTGGTGGGCCTGAACGCGCTCGAAATCTTCAAGGATCTGACCGGGCTGCGCGAAGCTTTTGAGCGCGCTCTGACCGGTGAGACCTTTTCGCAGCAGACAATTCTGGAAGGGATTGTATTTGAAGTGCTGTATTCCCCATTAAGCGACGCCCAAAAAAACATCCAGGGGGTGTTGGGCATGGCCGTGGATATCACCGAGAAGACCATCGCCGAACAGGCGCTGCGCGACAGCGAAGAACGCTACCGTTCGCTGGTCGAAAACCAGGGGGAAGGCGCCGGGATCTTTGATGCCCACCAGCGCTTTGAATATATCAACCTGGCGGTGGAAGGAATTTTGGGGCTGCAAGCCAATGAGATTATCGGACGTAATCTGAGTGATTTTATTCCCCACGAGCAGCACGCTCTGCTGGAAGACCAGGCAAAAATCCGCGAGGGGGGCAGCAACAGCTCGTATGAACTGCCGGTGCTGCGGCCCGACGGACAGCGCCGCACACTGCTGGTAACCGCTTCACCCCGTTTTGACCGCGATGGGAACTTTTTGGGCAGCTTTGCCCTGATGCGCGATATCAGCGACCGCAAACGCCTGGAAGAAAAACTGCGCTTTGCCTCAACCCACGATGCCTTAACCGGGCTGTATAACCGCGCTTATTATGAAGAAGAAATCGGCCGGCTCAGTCTCAGCCGCCGCTACCCCATTTCGGTGATTGTGATCGACCTGGATGGGCTGAAATTGATCAATGATCTGCACGGGCACAGCGCCGGTGATGAATTACTGCGCCGCACCGCAGACGTGCTGCGCCAGACCTTCCGCGGCGATGACATGGTGGCGCGCATCGGGGGGGATGAATTTGTGGTACTGCTGCCCGAAACCGAGCCGCAGCAGGTCGAAGAATCGATTGCAAGGCTGCTGGAGCAGATTCAGATCAACAACCAGCGCCAACTCAAGATGATCCTCAGCCTCTCGGTCGGAACGGCCACCGCCGAAAACCGCACCGAGTTGGAAGCCTCGATCCAACAGGCTGACATGCGCATGTACGAAAATAAGCGTAAAAAGAAAGCGATGTAAGGCGTTATTCTGGCAGCGCAGCGCAGGCTTCCACCGCCAGCCAGAACAGCAATTCGCGGTCGCTGCGGCGGTTATTCCAGTCGCGCTGGTCCCAGCCATCGGGCACCACCAGGTCACCCGCGTATACAATCTGCCCCAGGGTGACCCGGCGAAACGCAGCCACGGCAAACAGGGCCGCGGCTTCCATCTCCACCACCACGCAGCCTTCTTCCATTCTTTTAGCGCGCCGGTCGGTTGTCTCGCGATAGATGGCGTCGGTGGTCCAGCTTTTCCCCAGCATGTAAAGCAATTTTTTGCTCTGCAATACATTTTCCAGCGCCGTCACCGCCTCGGGCGAGGCCAGCGCTTCGACCCCGGGCGGCAGGTAGTGATAAGAGGTGCCCTCATCGCGCACCGCGCTGGTTAACACCACCGGGTGCCCGGCGGTGATGTCGTTCTGCAGCGAGCCGCAGCCGCCGCACACGATAAAGGATGTCACCCCCAGCGCGATCGTTTCTTCCAAAAACCCGGCCGAAAGCGGCGCGCCCACACCGGGGTGCAGCACCAGCAGCTTCCCGCCGCGCCAGTCCAGTTCATAAATCGGGTTGCTCCCGATCTCTGAGTTAAGCTGTTCCACCACCGTCAGCCGGCCCCCGGCCGCCAGATCTTTGAGCACATCGTTGAAAAAGCACAACACCGCCCGCCGCGGACCCAGGGCCCTGGGGCGGTGATGATCGGGGTTAAGAATGGCAACCGGGTTGGGGTCAAATTCCAGAATAGGTGGGGTCTTTGCGGTCATAAGGTTCATCCTGAATAAGTGGGTTGAGTGTCAGCCATCAAGGCTGTTTTTGAAAGATCGAAGGAAAATCCACCACCGGGATCTCCACACTGGTCAGCGGGCTCGCTTCGCCCTGTTGCAGCTTCAAATTCCACACCGTGGGCTGCCCGGCGAGGCTGTTGAAGGCCAAAAATTCTTCCAGGCGGCGGATCTCAACCGTCTGCTGGAACAAACCGGCGTTGCCTTCCCAGTCGCGCCCAAAGGAATAAAAGAAGCGGTAACTGCCATCGGGGACGCGGTTAAGCCCCGCGGTTTGAAAAGCACGCAAATACAGCACCGCCCGCGGGGTGTTGTTCAGGTCGGCCAACACCACCACGGCATCTTGCTCGGTGGTATTTTGCACATTCAACTGCCCCCGCCCGGCGGCCAGCGGGATGCCAATATCCACCAGCCCGGTGGGCGGGCGAAAGGTGCCGTCGGGCAGCGCCGCGCAGTCGCCTTCGAGGCGCAAAAAAGCCGCCCCCGACTTTAACCAGCCGGTCAGACCGCTCTCGGTGCGCACCTTGAACCAGTCGCAGTTGCGGTATTGCCCGGTCACCCACAGCGGGGTGCCCGCCGGCAGGGTGGTCAGTGAGGGGTAGGTGCGGTCGGGGCCGTCGCGCAGGTTGAGGCTGTTGCCCAACACCTGGGCGCGCGCCGCCGGCGTGGGGG
>CAZQLE010000235.1:0-5129 GCA_964593905.1 uncultured Anaerolineaceae bacterium
CCATTCCCCCGGTTCGGGGCCAATCTCCAACGGGTCGGGTACCAGCGCCCGGTAAATTTTCTCTCGAATTTTTGCCAGCGCAACAGCCGGCCGCAGGCTAAAACGGGTCGAAAGGTCCCGCGCAGCCAGCTCTGTCGGCACCTCCCAGCCCAGGTTTTCAGCCAACTGATGCCGGTGTTCACTCAGCCACAGGTAAAGGTCTGCTTCGCTGCGCTGCGGAAAATCACGCAACAAATCGCGCCGGCGAATCACCTGCACAATCGGCAGATATACTTTTTCATACCAGTCACTCAGCGCTTCGTGGTCCGAAATCGAACGGCTTTGCTCGATTCCCATATAATACTGGTGCACCGAGATATGCTCCAACAAACGCGGGTAATCTCCCCCGCTGCTGACCACCAGATCTACCCCCGGCAAAACCTCGGGCAGACGGGTCTGTTCGATGAATGAAGCGCGTTCGGTCTTAAGAATCAGCGCATCTGGCGAATCGCCCGGTTCAAGGGGGGTATCGGTGTCTATCACTGTCACCAGCGCCTGAATCGAATCGCCGCCCAGCGAGCGCACCACCGAAATTCGGTGATGCCCATCCAGAACAAAAAAGACCTTGCCCACCTGATAAACATCAATCGGCGGCAGACCGGCCAGATCTTCCTGGGCAATTTTCACATTGGCCCAGCGTGATTTATCGCTGTCTTTGCGCGGCATAAAAGAGCGGGTAAAGTCCAAATTCCGTGAAACGCTACCCACAATCGCATCCAGCGAAATTTCTTCCAACCGCGGCGGAGAGGTCCGCGCGCGCCAGAGCCGCCTGCGAATTTCATCATAAGGCACCAGGTGCGTCGATCGCCCGGTTAAAAAACCGGCCATCTCTTCCAGTGCTGCTTTGCGGCGGGCTTCATCAAAATCATTTGCCGCCTGAAAAAAAGACATGGGCTTCAACTCGCTCATGAAAACTTCACCATCCCATTACCATTATGCATCATTTTATGGGGACATTTTACCACCCGGAGCAGTAGAACGGGCAATTGCACCCACCGGCAACAGTAACCCCAATTAAAAAGCTGCCCTGAGCGTTCAGGGCAGCTTTTTAAATTTTGAAAACGCTAGTTATCGAGAACTTCCTGTTCTTTTACCCCAAATTTTGATGGGGGCAGCACAAGGAACAGAAGATTGAAGAGAATGCCCGCCAGCGCCGCAAAAACAATGGCCGGAATCCCGCGCGGGAAGACCACCGGGATCTGGAAGGGGAACAATCCGTCGGGCAGTGCCAGCGCGCCGCCCAGACCGGTGATCAGGATGATCGCCCCCACTGCCAGTTGACGCGGCTCAAACAGATTGACCTTTTCAGACTGGATCAGCGCCACACCCTGCATGGCAATCACCCCAAAGAGGTAGATCGCCAGCCCGCCCGTGACCGCCTGGGGAATGGTGTTTACCACCGCTGCCAGTTTGCCCACAAAACCGAGCAATATGGCAATGACGCCAGCGGTCATCAGCACCGGAACCGAGTAGTTGCGGGTGATCGCCATCAGGCTGTTATTCTCGCCATAATTCGTTCCAGCACAGCCGCCCAGCATACCCACAACAATGTCATCTGCACCGTCTGCCACCAGGTTCAAACCGATCAGGTTCTTAATGCCAGTCGGTTTGCGGCCCAGGTCTTTGGCAAGCTGGTCAATATACAGGCTCATCTGATACAGGTGCGCCGTCGATTCAGGCACCGTCGCAATGGCGATTAAGGAAATACTGACCACAATTTCCATTGCCCGCGGGTCATTGAAAGCCGGCAAGGTGATAAACGGCATACGCAGCCAACTGGCCTGCGAGACCACCGAAAAATCAACCAGGCCCATCAGCCAGGCGACAACATAACCAAAGACCGCGCCCAACAAAATGGGCAACATACCCAGCAGCCCTTTGCCGCGCAGATAAACCGAGAAAGCCACCGTCGCCAGCAGCGTCACCATTGCCACCGTCCAGTTGCTGCCAGCCATATTCAGCGCCGTGCCGGCCAACGAGAGGCCAATGATGATCGCCACCGAACCGGTCACAATCGGGGGCAACACTTTATCCAGGGCCTGTTTACCCAGCCGCATAATCAACAGGCCGACCAGAATCTCAACCACACCGGTGCCCAGAATGCCCACCTGCACCAGCCGCACCCCTTCGGGGCAGTAAGTCATAGCGGGGTCTGCAAAACAGTCATTGGCATACAGCGACATCGCTGTCACCACCACGGTGATATAGCTAAAGCTTGAACCATAATACAGTGGAATGCGGCGGCCAGAGACCAGCAGCGCAATAATCGTACCCACACCGCTTGCCAGCAGGGTCACTCCCACATCAAATTTGGTTAAGATCGCCACCAGAATGGTGGCCGGGAACATGGTAATCACTTGCTGAAAACCCAGACTGACCATTGAACCAAAGGGCGGCCAGTCTTCAGGCATGTAGCCAAATACTTCCGTTTTTTTAGCAGAAGTTGCCATGCAGACTCCTTAAAGAAATAATGGATTAAAAACCGAAAACAGAAAATAATTACAGGGGGCGAATTGGCTGGATCCGTTTTGCTCGCGCCGCCTGAAATTGAATTCGCTTGCGTGCACACAAACTTTCAAAAGTATAAGGAATTTCATTTCAAATTCAATAGGTTTTGAGGATGATCCGTCTTGTTAATAAAACGTTAACATAAGCTATTTACACTCTCTCGACAAATTCTCACCGGTCAACTTCTGAAATCCTGCCCATGCTATAATCCCGGAAATTATCTTAACGTTTTCCCGCATAGATGTCGGCTGGTTGATCTTGGAGGTGGTATGAAAAAATTACTGGGCAGTTGTTTGCTCTTAGGGTTGCTGCTTGCCACAGGCTGTGGGGCCAACCCTGGCAGAATGACAGTCATTCCACTTTCAAACCCGGTCCCCGAGAAAGGATCGGGGGCCTTTGCCAGCGCAACCCAGCCTGCCAATGGGTTTAACACCATTCGCATGGAGACCTTTGGCGAAGTGCAGCTTCTGCAAGGGCCTCAGGAAAGTTTTAAAATTGAAGGGGACGACAACCTGATCCAGTTTATTGAAACAAGCGTCGAAAACGGCGTGTTAATCATTCGGGCCAAGACAAATCAGGCGCTTCCGAACACCAAACCGCCCCGCTTTCTGATCACAGTACAGACATTAAAGCGCATCGAGATTCCCGCCAGCGGCATTGTCAATGCGCCAGACCCGCTTCAGATTGACGAATTGAGCATCGACATTGACGGTGAAGGCATGGTGAATTTAAATCAGCTTTCAGGCAGAAAGGTCGAAACCAGCATCACCGGAACAGGCGTTGTCACCCTGAGAGGGGTACTCGAAGAAGACACCATCCAAATTTCAGGCAGCGGTTCTTACCACAGCGCACAACTGACCACCCAGCAAACCAGGGTAGATTTCTCAGGGAGCGGTGAAGCCTATGTTGCGCCCAAAACACTGTTGCAGGTAAAAATCAATGGAGATGGCATCGTCTATTATTATGGCAGCCCAAAAATTGAGCAGGAGATTCAGGGCGGCGGCAAGCTGGTATCTGCCAGGTAAGGAAGAAAATTCTCACTCATAATGAATCGCATCCAGAATGCGGGTATGCGCCGCCCGGCGCGCCGGAAAGACCGCCGCCGCCTGTGAGATGATTACCGCTAAAACCAGCGCCACAACGATTCCCTGCACCGGAACCACAAAATCCAGTTTGTAGCCAGACATGGCCGTCATGCCCGATAGAAAGACCCAGGTCAGGGTCAAACCAAATACCAGTCCCAAAAATCCACCCACCAAACCCATTAACACAGCCTCAGCCAACACCATGCGCACCACCTGGGTGCGGGTCATTCCAATGGCGCGCAACATACCAATTTCGCGCAGCCGTTCCATGACATTCATGGTTAAAGTGTTCACCACACCCAGCGAAGCAACCACAACCGCAATTAACGCCAGCACATCAAACATGCTGAAAGCCTGGTCCATCAATTGAAAGGCGCGCTGCCGCAGCGATTGGTTCGACTCGAGCACAAGACGGTATCGCTTGCCATATAAATCCTCAATCAACTGCTGCACGCCGCTGACAGAAGCCCCGGGAGACACTTTTAATAGATAGGAGTTGGCGTTATCTATGCGAAAATAACGACGCATATCCGCCCAACTGCCGTTGACCACCAGGCCCTGATTATAAAAATCGACCACCACTGCCGCCACTTCAAACGGACGAACCCCTTTATGGGTTTTTAAATTTACAGTTTGACCCACCTTCCAGCCATACTTCTCAGACAATACCGACGATATAAACAAAGTGTCGCCGCCCGCCAGGCGCTGCAAAGCCCCTGGTTCATCGGCATTTGGGTCACTGAAGACAAAACCGGTGATCCCGCTATATGCCAGCGGGTCAATTGCCATAAATGTCAGGTCTTCAAACTTTCCATCCGGTTTCTCAACTTCAACGGCAAAATAGCGCACCGGGGCAACCCGTTCCACCCCCTGCACCGCCTCCAGCTTACGGCCCACATCGGCGCGCAGCGGCACGGTGGAATTTACATACAGGTCACCCCCAATATAAGCATTCATCCAGGTTTTGAGATCCACCACAAAAGATTCGGTCATCCCGCGCACAATCAAGATCATCGAAACACCAATCATCAACGCTGCCACCGTCAAAGTGGTGCGCAGTTTGGAACGCTGGATGTTTCGACTGCCCAACATGCCGGAGCTGCCATACAATCGCGCAACCAGCGGCCGGGTAAATTCTTCCCAACGGGCTGTCACCGCTGGAATCAGTAACGTCCCCCCCAAAAAGAGCAGAAAAACAGTCAGCGAACCCAGCCGAAATTGGACATCATAAGGAAAGGGGTTTTGAAACAACACAAAAGTGGCTGTCGCCAACATCGCCAGACCCAGTTTCCAGCCGTTCACCAGCAGCCAGGATTCCTGCTTGTGAGCCCGAATTCGCAGCGCCTCCAGCGGTGAAATTCGCCCGGCTTGCCAGGCGGGTATTGCCGCCGCGGCCAGGGTGGTAATTACCCCAACCAGAGTGGAAAAAACCAGCAAATCGAATTGCAGCGGAATCCGACCCAGGTCCTGATCTAACATAACGCTCATCAACTGCGT
>CAZQLE010000236.1:0-5119 GCA_964593905.1 uncultured Anaerolineaceae bacterium
CGACATCAGGATGGAGGATGGCAGCGGCGCCGAGCCGCCGGGGATGTATAGCCCGACCCGCCGAATTGGGCGCAGCAACTGTCCCACTGTGCCACCTGTCGATTGGTCCACCCAGGAGCCGGCGGGCTGTTTGCGGTGAAAAGATTCCACCCGTGCTGCGGCACTTTGGAGCGCGGTGATCTGGTTTTCGGGCAGCGCGTTTCGTGCGGCCTGAAGCTCGGCGGGCGAAACGCGAAAAACGGGGCTTGGGTTGTTATCCAACCGGGTGTTCCATTCGATCAAGGCCGCATCGCCCCGGCTGCGAATATCGGCCAGAATTTTGCGCACGACCTCGGCCGGTGTGAGGGGTTCGCCAAAGAGCGTTTGAATGCTCTGAAGCAGTTTGGGCGGGGTTTCTTGAAGATCGATCGGTTGTCGTTTGAGAATGCTGTTTTTTGCCTGTTCGGGTGAATAAATTTTCATTGCGCAAAGTCCTTTTTGAAGGGGATGGAGAGAATAAAAAAACCCCCGTTGACCGGGGGTTTTGAAATTCAGAGCCGTGCAAAACGTTGCAGGTGTGCTTAACCAACCTCCAGGTCAGATCCAGGGGGGAAACCATGATGATGATGCAGATGCAGGTTGGTGTTCATCTTGGCATGATGATAACACACCTGAAAAATTTTTGTCAAGAAAACAGAACCTTGATATTGGTTCTCTACTGGCAATGGGGCAGAATTCTGAATTTGGGTTGAAAATCATTATAATTAGCACATATTATTCAACAGGAGAATTACTTTGACATGGAATTTACATGGAACACATGCCTGCGAGGGTGATCTGGCAGAACTGGTGGGTTTGAAGCATTCCCATTTTATTATCCGGCTGGTCGCCGGGCAGCAGCTTGGCACGCATCGCGGCGTTGTGCGCCATGATGATTTAATTGGGCTGCCCTGGGGCAGTCAGGTGCACAGCCATTCGGGCCAACCCTTCTTTTTGTTGCAACCTTCTCTGGGTGATCTGCTAAAAGACACCCCGCGCAATACACAAATCTTGTATCCCAAAGAGATCGGCTTTTTGCTGGTTGCGCTGGGCGTTGGCCCCGGACAGCATATTCTGGAAGCCGGAACAGGTTCGGGGGCATTGACCACCGCCTTTGCATATGCGGTGGGGCGTGAAGGGCATGTCACCAGTTATGAGATGCGCGAACCGTTTCAAAACCTAGCGCGGAAGAATCTGGAGCGGGTGGGAATGGCTGAGCGTGTGACGTTTAAGCTGCGCAATATCGCCGAGGGGATCGATGAGACCGGGGTGGATGCGTTATTTCTGGATCTCCCCAATCCTTATGATTACATTCCCCAGGTGCGCGGCGCTTTAAAGCCCGGTGGTTTCTTTGGTTGCATTCTGCCCACAACCAACCAGGTCACCCGGCTGTTAGATGCACTGCGGTTAAATGATTTTGCTTTTCTGGAGGTTTGTGAAATTTTGCTGCGTTATTATCGCCCAGAGCCGGCCCGGTTTCGCCCGACCGATCGCATGGTGGCCCACACCGGATTTTTGATTTTTGCCCGGCCAGTTTTGGTCACTCAACGTGAAGCGAGCGGGGCAGAATTGTTGGAAGAAATTGCGATGGGCAGCGAAGAATAACCCCGTGCGACGAACGAGCCCTTCTGGTTATACCCCTCCCCTGGGTCAACGCGTGCCGCCCTTGAAAGCTGCGTGTGGGGTTGATGACCGTCAAGTGACGCTATTGGAACTGAAAACGGCTGTGCAAATGTTGTCGCCGCAGCCGTTTGATCCATCTGCTGACGCTGCATTGCGGCGGGCTGCGGTGTTGATTCTGTTTGTGTGCCAGGGGGGGCAATGGCACCTGCTGTTCACCCGCCGCGCCGCTGCGGTGCAGCATCATCGCGGGCAGGTGTCTTTCCCGGGCGGCGGGGCAGAAGCGGAGGATATCTCACTGATTGAGACTGCACTGCGCGAGACCGAAGAAGAAATTGGGGTGCACCGCGAGGCAGTTGAGATCTGGGGTTTGATGGATGCCATGGTTACCATCAGCCGGTTTGTGGTCACACCGGTGATCGGCTGCTTAAAAAATCTGCCCGAGAAATTTAACCTTTCTCCAGATGAGGTGGACCGTGTTTTCTTTATTCCGTTGACCTGGCTGGCAAACCCGGAACACTGGGAAGAGCGACCCTATGACCGTGGAGCGGGCGCTCTTGAGCAGGTGGTGTTCTTCCATCCGTATGACGGCGAAATTTTGTGGGGAATTACCGCCCGTTTGACGGTTGACCTGTTGGAGAAGCTGGGGAAAATTCTGAACTCTGAATCAGGGGAATAAGCGGCGAGCTTTTACCTCGGCCACTGCATCGGGCCGGTAGCGGAACAGACGCGCCGGACGGCCTTCACCGGCCCGTTGGTGCGGGGTGGGCTCGATGATTCCGGCGTTTAAAATGCGCCTTCTGAAATTTCGTTTATCGAGTGTCTCACCCAGAATCATTTCATAAGTTTGCTGAAGCTCAGTCAGGCTGAAATTTTCGGGCAGCAGTTCAAACCCGGCGGCCGTATATTCAAGCTTATAGCGCAGCCTTCTTAAGGCATAAGCGAGGATATCACCATGATCGTTCATTAAACCCGGCAGCGCATCCATGCCAAACCATTGCGCGGTTACGGTGGATGAATCGGGCATGGAAAATGCATCTGCTGGGATTAAGGCGAAATAGACGACCGATACCAGGTGTAAGGCCGGATCCCGCTGCGGGTTTCCATATGTGTAAAGCTGCTCCAGATAGGCTTCACGCCGGCCGATATACGCTGCCAGGCAGGCTGAGGCGGTTTCCTCTAGACTTTTGTTCCCCACTACCGGGAGGCCGGGAATACACCATTCGCCATTTGCTTTACCGGGCAGCAGCAAGGTTTGTAATTTGTTGGCCTGTAAACTAAATAGAACAACACGGATCTCGAGGTTGACCGGCTGATGGTTGGAATGTGCATTCTCTGTTGTTGCGTGCATGGATTCTCCATCAAAAAATCAGAGGGTGGGCGCGAAGTTATGACGCTGAAGCTGCCGCTGTGTTTACGATTGAATTATATATCAATCCCCATATAATTGTTCTTAGGGTTGGAAGAGGAGGAATTTATGTCAAAACGAAAACAGCCGGTATGGATGTTATCTTTTTTGCTGCTGCTGACATTGGCCTGTAATTTGCCGGTGTCTCTGTTGAACCCCCAGCAGGAAGCAGAGCAGCAGATCGATGCGTTGATGACCCAGGTTGCGGTTTCTGGCGTTACCGGCAGTCTGACTGCGATTGCTGATCAGGCTGTGATAGCGACAGAGACCCCTGGACCGATTCCGACCGTTGAACTGCCCTCTGTTACTCCAGATGCACCCGTGCTGGGCGTGACCCCTGTGGGGGTGACCGCAACCCTGATACCGGGGGCGCTGCTGCCTGTTCGCCCCGGTGGAAAAGTGGTTGCCGGTTATGTCGCTTCTCCGCCGGTGATTGATGGCAACTGGGATGATTTGATCGCCCCCGAATACAGTGCAGATTCGATTGTCTACGGTTCTGGGCAGTGGCTTGGCGCGGCAGATTCGAGCGCAAGGTTTAAGGTTGGCTGGAATAATGATTTTCTGTATTTTGCCGCCTGGGTAACCGATGACGTCTATGTGCAGGAGGCAACGGGTTATAACCTTTATAAAGGCGATAGCATTGAGATACTTGTGGATAGCAGCCTGCCCGGTGATTATGATGTAAACCAGTTAAACAGCGATGATTTTCAACTGGGAATTTCACCCGGCAAGGGCGGTGTTGGATTGAGCTCGGAATCTTATCTGTGGTTTCCAAAAGGGCAGCAAGGTGACCGGACGACCGTGGTTCAATCTGCTGCGATGGCGGCAGATGGCGGGTATGTGATTGAGGCCGCCATTCCCTGGGGTATGTTTGGTCTGGTGCCGGTCAATGGCAAGCGCTATGGCTTTGCTTTTTCAGTTTCAGATAATGATGTTATCGGAAGTCAGATCCAACAGAGTATGGTATCCAGCTCGTCTCAACGCGGTCTGACCCGGCCAAAGACCTGGGGTGAGTTATATCTTGCCCAATAAATTTGCCGATGGTGTTTAAGATTTGCCGCGAAAAATACTGCATCTTGATTTAGACGCTTTCTTTTGTGCCGTTGAAGAACAGCGCAATCCCGAGTTGATCGGTAAGCCTTTTGCGGTTGGTGGCCGTCCCGACCAGCGCGGGGTGGTCAGTTCCTGTTCGTATGCGGCGCGGCAGTTTGGGGTGCATTCAGCCATGCCCACTGCTCAGGCGATCCGGCAGTGCCCTGGCCTGATTTTGATTCCTGGAACCTATGCGGCATATCGTGAGGCTTCTGAGAAGGTGATGCAGGTTTTGGGCAATGTTACTCCGCTGGTGGAGCAAATTTCGATTGACGAAGCTTTTTTGGATGTAAGCGATCTGGCGGATGACCTGGAGAAGCTTGCGCGTAGCCTTCAGAAGATCATCCATCAAAAGACCGGTCTGCCGTGTTCACTGGGTGGGGCAACCAACAAGCTGGTCGCGAAAATGGCTACGGATGCAGGTAAAGGCCGGCATAAAAGCGGGGGATATCCCAATGCGATTATGATTATTCAGCCCGGTCAGGAGGCGGCTTTTTTTGCGCCGATGCCGGTAAAGCAGCTCTGGGGGGTTGGGGCGAAAACGGCCGAAAAATTGAACCGGCTGGGAATTCGTACCATTGGCGATCTGGCAGCCGTATCACCTGCATTCTTAACCAAACAATTTGGAAAATGGGGTTATGACCTTGTCTCTCATGCCCGCGGCGTAGATGAGCAGCCGGTTACAACCGAGCACGCTGTCAAATCGATCAGCCAGGAAATTACGTATGACCGGGATGTGACCGATAAAGCGGTTTTGTTGCGCACCATTCAAGAACAGGCCGATCAGGTGGGTTACCGGCTGCGGCAGGAAGGATTATGCGGCACTGTGGTGCGTGTTAAGTTGCGTTGGCCCGATTTTACGACACTGACCCGGCAAAGCACACTGGATTTGCCCACCGATGCCGATGGTGTGATTGCAACAGAGGCGAGGAATTTGTTTGAGCGGGTCTGGGAACCGGGGCGGGCGGTGAGGCTGCTGGG
>CAZQLE010000237.1:0-5111 GCA_964593905.1 uncultured Anaerolineaceae bacterium
GCTTAAATACAGTTCCCGATAAGGAAATTCTTACATTTTTTTGATATCCTTCAAAATGAAATAAAATCTGGGTTTGCCCAGGCCGCACAAAAGAAATTTTTCCCAGTGGCCGGGCTGTTATTGAAACATAAAGATTTTGGAGGAAAGTATATGAAAAAATCTCGTTGGCTAATTCCCCTGCTGCTTACGGCCGCTTTACTGGTTTCAGCGTGCAGTATCTCGTTTCCATTCTTAAATCGCAGCAACAATGACGCGCCATCTGCCCCCGCGCAGCAGGTTGAACCCGGACCGCAAGCGCAACCAGAGGCGCAGGTTGCACCCGAAATTGAACCGGTTCAACCGCTGGATGCAGATCAGACCGTGCTGGCATTGCAAAATGTATTGATCGCCATCCATGAAGAGGTGAACCCATCGGTGGTCAGCCTGAACATCGTTTCGCGCACCGAGACAAATCAGTTGCTGCCGCAATTACCGTTTGAACTGCCCAATATTCCCGGCCTGCCCGGCAGTCCGCAGTCGCCCGATGGTCAACAACCCGAACTTCCGCAAACCGAGAGCCTGGGTTCCGGTTTTATCTGGGATGAACAGGGTCACATCGTCACCAATAATCATGTCATTGAAAATGCTGAAAAGATCAGTGTCACATTTTCAGATGGCACCATTCGCACTGCAACCCTGGTGGGCGCCGACCCAGACAGCGATCTGGCTGTCGTCAGGCTAGACTCTCTGCCCGATCGTCTGCACCCGGTTACGATGGGCGATTCGACCAGCCTGAAAGTGGGGAATCTGGTGGTTGCCATCGGCAGCCCCTTTGGTCTTGAAAACACCTCCACCGTCGGCTTTATCAGCGCGCTCGGCCGCAGCCTGCCGGTTCAAAATGGTTCCAATGGTTCCAATTACACCATCCCCGATGTAATTCAGACCGATGCGCCCATCAACCCCGGAAACTCAGGCGGCGTACTGGTCAATGACCGCGGTGAGGTCATTGGCGTCCCAACCGCAATCGAATCGCCCATTCGCGCGAATGCCGGCGTCGGTTTTGCCGTGCCATCATCCATCGTCAAAAACGTAGTCCCTGAACTGATCGAGAAGGGTGAATATACCCATGCCTGGCTTGGCGTCAGCGGCACTTCGCTGGTGCCCGATCTTGCCAAAGCAATGGGACTGGATGAAGATACCCGCGGCGCGCTGGTCATTCAAGTGGTTGAAGACAGCCCGGCAGAAAAAGGCGGCCTGAAAGCCAGCACAAAAACGGTGGAAATTGATGACCGGCAGGCCAGTGTGGGCGGCGACATCATTGTAGCCATCAATGGAGAAAAGATCATCAACTTTGATGAAGTGGCAGCTTACATCGGCGCTCGCGCACGCGTGGGTGAAACCGTCACCTTTGATGTTTTGCGCGATGGCAAGCTCCAACAGGTTGAAGCCACCCTGGCTGCCCGCCCTGCCCGGCAAGAAACAACCCTCACCCAGCCGACCGAACCGGCCCCTGCCACAGCCAACGCCTGGCTGGGTATTGCCGGCCGCACGGTCACCGCTTCCATCCGCAAAGCCATGAAACTGGATAATTCGGTGGAAGGTGTGCTGGTGGGCGAAGTGACCCCCGGTTCTCCGGCCGATAAGGCCGGCCTGCGCGCAAGCAATGATGAGATCGAGCAAAACGGTCAGACCATCCGCATCGGCGGCGATATCATCACCGCCCTGGATGGAAAACCCATTCAGACAATCGAAGCCCTGCGCAGTGCTCTGGCCGGCTTGGAACCGGATGACAGCATCGAATTATCCATCCTGCGCGATGGCAAAACGCTAAGCATTTCGGTTACGCTTGCAGAACGCCCTGCCGACCTCAATTAAGCCGGTCGGGGGTTGAAAACCTGAAGTTAACGAACAAGCAAACCGGTCAAAAGAATCGCGGGGTCGTGCTGACCCCGCGATTCTTTTTTTGAAATGCATACAAATACCACCGTGAATCATCATCTATATGGAATGCGCCGGATACGCCGATTTGTTATAATCTTGCTTAGATCTTGAATACCCGGGTGTGAAAATAAAAGAAATGGAAAAAGAAGCGCTTTATTTATGTATGGGTTCAGCCTGTCACCAACTGGGTGTTTATCGTGTGCTCCCGGCGCTGCAAACGCTTTTAAAAACTTTTCAAATGGAAGAATATGTCGAATTAAAAGGCGCCTTTTGTCTTGGGGTTTGCACCCGGGGAATTAATATGCAGTATGGTGAGCAGTTGTTTCATGATATTCGGCCGGATAATATCGAAGAAAAGTTTGAAAACGAAATTCTCCCCGCAATTAAGAAAGAGTTGGGACACACTTTATGAAGACCCTTTGGGAATTGTTGTGGGACTATGACCCCAATGGCCTGGTCGTAATGGACCACGAACTGAAGATTCGTGTGGTCAACCCGGCTTTTTGCCGCATGTTTCAAACCGAACGGGATCAAATCATCGGCACAGATGCTGCGGATCTGCTCGAAGATGTGAGCGATTTTCAATATGTCTGGGAAAATAACGTTGAAATGCGCAGCGTCGAAAAAGTATACCCGCGTTACAACCTGTATGTACGTAAAGTGATTTTCCCCATTCGCGATGAAAACATCGTGGCTTGCATTATGGTGGATCTTTCGCATGAATGGGCTCAAAAAAATGAAATCTTGCAGCTCAAACGCGAGGCGATCTTAAAAGTTAAACAGGTGGTCGACAAGCAAATGAGCGTGGCCCAGGAAGTTGCCGGGCTGCTGGGCGAAACCACAGCCGAAACCAAAGTCAGTTTGTTAAAACTTCTAGAAATGCTCGAAAAAGAGAGTTTCTAGCGTGGACCGCTTCCTCGATATTTATCAGCTTAGCCTCAACAAACGCGGCGAAGAACTTTGCGGCGATAAGGTCAAGATATTAAAGACCCCCGATAAAACCACCCTGGTTCTGTCAGATGGCCTGGGCAGCGGGGTGAAGGCCTCTATTCTGGCGACGCTTACAACCGAGATCATCATCACCATGCTGCGCGAAAATGCCAGCCTGCAAGATGTGCTTGAAACCGTCATCGGCACGCTGCCCGTAGACAAAGTACGCAAAATCGCATATGCCACCTTTACGGTGGTTGAAATTCGCCATGATACCGATGAGTTTACGGTCATTAATTTTGACAACCCCCCGGTGTTCTTCTTTAAAAACGGCAAGACGATCCGCATGGCGCAAAAAACAAGCCTGATCCTGGGAAAAGAAATTCAGATTTCGGAAGGCTGTCTTGAACAGGGTGATTTTCTGGGCATTGCCAGTGATGGGGTGATCTATGCCGGTCTGGGAGATACGATGAACCTTGGCTGGGGGTGGGACCAAGCAGCGCATTACATTGAGAATCTCTTTGCCCATCGCATCTATGCCGCCCATTCGGTAGTGAACAGCGTCATCACCAAAACCCGCATTTTATATAACAACAATATCGGCGACGATTCAACTTTTGTCGGCGTATATGTGCGCAGCCGCAATGCAGTCATGGTATTCAGCGGCCCCCCATTGGATGAGCGCCACGATCATATTTATGTCGATAAATTATTGAAGTTTTCGGGGCGAAAGGTGATCTGCGGCGGCACCACTGGCAACATTGTGGCGAGTTTCTTAAAAGAAAAAGTCGTCACCGATGTTGGCTCCTTAAGGCCAGATATTCCCCCCATCGGAAAATTAACCGGAATTGACCTCGTCACAGAGGGGATCATCACCCTGGCGCACACCCTGGAAGCATTAAGGACCTCACAGGGAGATATGAGCAAGCTCACCCCCGATCGAAACGGCGCTTATCTGTTGGCCCGCGAATTAATCCTGGCAGATGAAATTAACTTTCTGATCGGCCAAAAAATCAACACCATGTATCAGAGCCCGTTGCTGCCTTCCAACATCTCCATCCGGCGTAATTTAATTGAACAAATTGCCGCAGTTCTGGCAGGGATGAATAAAGATGTCAGCATTGAGTATTGTTAAACCATATTCAAAATAAAAAAGCGGTGTGCCCTGAAAAAACCAGAGCACACCGCTTTTTGGATGACCGGTGCAGTTTTAATGCGCACACCAGATGAGAACAGTTTTTAATAGGATTTATAACTGAAAGCACCGGCCGCACCGGGGATGGCCCCACCGGCGGGGGTGTAGACCTGAAACACCCAGGTATGCGATCCCAGCATTTCGGAGCCAAATGCCCACAGGCCGAACTCAATTTTCTCACCTGAGCCAACGTTCTTATCCATTTTCAACTCGGTCTGAACGGTGATCTCTCCGGTAAAATTCACCAGCTTAACATAACTGCCCGCTTCCCAGGTCACAGTGCCCATATTCTGAAAGCCCAGCGCCAGGCCAAACTTCTCATTGGGCATATATTCGCGCTTGTTTTCCGGAAAAGTGGCGGCATAAAGGAACTTGCCGGCAATGCCATTGACAATGCCCTGGGTCGCCGTGGCGGCCGGGGCACCAGGAGCGGCCGGGGTTGAAAGGGCGCCAGCGCCGGCGGCCTGAGTTCCCGCGGTGGCTGCCGTAGCCGTAACCGTTGCAGTGGGAGGAATCGGGGTTGGTGAGGGCAGCGGGGTTGCAGTCGGCAAAGGTGTCGCCGAAGGATTCAAACGCGCCGACTCGGTCATACGCACTTCCACTGTCTGCACCGCGGCCGCGATCATGACATTCATATCCGGGGTGGGCGCCGGCGTCAACACCGAGCAGCCGCTCATCCCGAGCCCGGCCAGAAAAAGGAAGATCTTTCCGAGAATTTTATTGTTCATTGAGATCACCTGCTGTTTTTGTTCAAGAATAGCGCAATTGTATCATAGCCTTCTTATTCAGCATCCTTCAACAACCAACCAGGGCCCGGCCGCGTATATAAAACAGCAAACCAACACGGCGGCAGAGGGCTTCTTTCATCATCACATGGTTTCCGGCACATTTTGGAGATATAATCACAACAGCCTTCACACTCGGTATGCACAGGGATAGGACCCAATGAAAGCACAGAATAATTTTCGTAAAACCTTCTTCATCCTTCTTCTCGCTGCTTTGCTGCTCACGGCCTGCGCCAGCCCGACCCCGTCTGCAACCCCCACCGCAGAACCAACCCGTACAC
>CAZQLE010000238.1:0-5047 GCA_964593905.1 uncultured Anaerolineaceae bacterium
AATAAGCAATGCGCTGCGCATCCATCACCGCCAGATCCACCCCCTCGTGCGGGTCATCACTGCCCGGCGGCGGCGCGGTGTATGGGTTTGAGACCGATTCGAGTAGGGCCGTGTAAGAATAGCCCTCAAACGGAGACCCTGCCCCGGCCAGAACCGGCGCAGACAGCGTTGGCATTGCCGTCGCTGGCAGCTCGGCCGGCAACGCAGTGGGCGTCTCGCCGCTTTCAACAATCACATCAGCCTGTGCAGCAGCCACCGCCCCGGTTGGAAGAATGGTTGCGACAGCCGGTTGCCCCCCACAGGCGCTGACCGTCAGCAGCAGGAAAATCCACGCAAAACCGGAATTTTTTATTTTGTTAGACATATCCCACGCCCACCCTGTCATTCAAGAAAAAGTACCTACAAATCAGTGACATTTGTCTGACAAACCTATTGAATTATTCGCCAAACCTTTTTATAATAAGGCTGGTAATTCCAATTCCCTGTTCGTATTCTGTCCAAGAGGATCACAAATGAAAAAACACAACTTTAATGCTGGACCGTCTATCCTGCCGCAGTATACCATTGATAAGTGTATTGAAGCCATTCAGAATTACGAAGGCACCGGCCTTTCAGTTCTGGAGGTTTCACACCGCAGCAAAGAGTTTGATGCCACCATGGCGCAGGCCATTGATCTGTTCAAAGAACTCATCGAAGCACCCGCGGGTTATCAGGTTATCTACGTCGGCGGTGGAGCAAGCACCCAGTTTTTGAGTGTTCCTTACAACCTGATGGAGAAAAAATCAGCCTATCTGGATACCGGCTCATGGGCCGTCGCAGCCATCAAAGAAGCCAAGCTGTTCGGCGAAGTTTCTGTCGTTGCATCCTCTGCTGATAAGAAATACTCCTACGTCCCGAAGGACTATGTCATTCCCACCGATGCAGATTATTTCCACATCACATCCAACAACACCATCGAAGGCACCGAAATTCGCACCGATATGGACTGCCCGGTTCAACTGGTTGCCGATATGTCTTCCGATATCTTCAGCCGCCCGGTTGATGTCTCGAAATATGCTGTAATTTACGGTGGTGCGCAGAAGAACCTGGCCCCGGCCGGTGTAACCTTCGCCCTGATCAAAGAAGATATTCTGGGCAAAGTCTCCCGCCCGCTGCCGACCATGCTCGATTGGCGCATCCACATCAAGAAGGGCTCCATGTACAATACCCCGCCGGTATTCGCTGTGTACGGCGCCCTCAAGACCATGGAATGGATCAAAGCCGAAGGCGGTGTGAAGGTTATGGAAAAACGCGCCATCGAACGCGCCAATCTGCTCTATGGCGAAATCGACCGCAACAAGCTGTTTGTCAGCAACGTTCCCGAAGAAGATCGCTCACGCATGAATATCTGCTTCGTGCTGAAACCCGAATATGCCGAACTGGAAGAGGAATTCACCAACTTTGCGAAGAGCAAAGGCATGGTTGGCATCAAGGGTCATCGCTCGGTGGGCGGTTTCCGCGCCTCCTGCTACAATGCGCTGCCGGTGGAAAGCGTTAAAGCACTGGTTGACTGCATGAAAGAATTTGAAGCAGCACACTAATCAATCAAATCCTTCCCAAGGAACATCTTCGGGAAGGATTTTTTAAGAAAAGGATGTGACATGACAAAAGTACTGGTCGCCGCAGAAAAACCGTTTGCCGCTACTGCAACTGCCCAGATCCGCAAAGTGGTCGAAAGCGCAGGTTATGAATTCGCCCTGCTTGAAAAATATACCGACCCGGCTGACCTCCTGAAAGCCGCGGCAGATGCCGACGCGCTGATCGTGCGCAGCGACATTGTCAACAAAGACGTTCTCGAAGCCGCCAAAAAGCTGAAAATCGTTGTGCGCGCCGGCGCCGGGTATGACAACCTCGACCTGGCCGGCTGCACCGAAAAAGGCGTGGTCGCCATGAACACCCCCGGCCAGAACTCCAACGCAGTTGCCGAACTGGCCATTGGCATGATGCTCTACCATGCCCGTGGTTTCTTCAATGGCAAATCTGGCTTTGAACTGCGCGGCAAGAGCCTGGGCCTTCATGCCTACGGCTTTGTCGGCAAAGCCGTAGCCGTCATTGCCCGCGGGTTGGGCATGACCGTTTATGCCTTTGACCCGTTTGTGGCCAAAGAAGCCATTGAAAAAGACGGCGTGACCCCTGTCGATTCTGCCGAAGAGCTCTACAGCAAGTGCAATTATGTGTCACTGCACATGCCCGCCAATGCCCAGACCAAAAACTCAATCAATCACGCGCTGCTCTCACGCATGCCCTCACCGGCCATTTTGGTCAACACCGCCCGCGCTGAAGTGATCAATGAAGAAGATCTGGTCAAAATGTTCGCCGAACGCAAAGATTTTGCCTATCTTTCTGACGTTGCTCCGGTGTGCAAACCCGAACTGGACGAGAAATTTGCCGGTCGTTTCTTCTTCACCCCCAAGAAAATGGGTGCGCAAACTGAAGAAGCCAACACCAACGCTGGCGTTGCTGCCGCCGTTCAAATTCAAAATTTCTTTGAAAAAGGCGACCGCAAGTTCCAGGTGAATAAGTAGTCCGCTCAAGATGGATCATGCCAGCCCCGTCAATAATTGCGGGGCTGGTTTTTATTCCAAACAAGTGATCGCGCTAGATACCCTTTCGTTATTATTTGGTCTGGGCGCCGCACTGCTGGGTGCGGCTTCCAATCTCATGGCGCATAAGATTTTGGCGAAGGTTACGCTCAAAGATTATTTGAGTGTGAATTTTCTGTTTCTGGCCCTGATCATGCTTCCGCTTATGCCCTGGGCATTTCAGTTTGAACGCACCGCTCAGGCCATTAAATTTTTTATCCTGGCCGGGTTGATCGATGCACTGGCAAATTATTTCTTTTTTCTATCCTTTCGCACTCTCAATGTAATCACAGCCAGTTCACTACTGGCTATCTCGCCACTATTTACCCTGGCGCTTCAACCCTGGTTGGGCAACACAGCCCAATGGTCGCCATCTTCTGTGCCAGGGGTCATAATCTGCGTCGGCGGCATCATCTGGCTTATCCGCTCAACCTCATCCCAAACTGACACCAAAAACGCAACCCGCCACCAGGTCTGGCAGTGGGTTTTCCCCATTTGCAGCGCCGCACTATTTGGCGCAAGCGTATTTTTAACCCGTAATTTATTTCTACAAGAAATCACCAATCCAATTAGCTACTATTTTTTACGTTCACTCCTTTTGGCGGCGCTTTTTGGGGTATTTCAACGACCATCACTCGCCTGGCTTCAAACCCGGCTATTGCTTCCGTCTGTGGTTCGAGCCGTAATCGTCGTCGGGCAGTGGCTTTGCTTGCTGTATGGGTTCTTGTTAGCCGCCCCGGTCACAGTCAAAACACTCAGTGAAATTACCCCCTTATTTGTGCTCGGCTTCCAGATTCTCCAAAAAAGAGAAAAACCTTCGCTCAGTCTCATTGCTCCTGTGCTGCTGCTGGCAATTGGGATGATCCTGCTTACCATCCAGGCTGGATCGCAGTAAAATAATGCAAACAAAAACAGGAGTAATTAATACCCTTGATGCAGCGCTTACAGGTACTTCTAATCGTATGGATGCTTTGCGGATTATCGCTCACCGCGTGCAGTCAGGCCGCACCTGCCTCGGCAGTGGCAGAACCTGATCTTTCAACGGCAACCGTTTCGGCCATTCCACCCACCGCAACGCCCACACAAACCCACACCCCCTCACCAACTCAACCTGTAGAGACGCCCACGCCAGAATGGACCGCTGCGCCGACAGCAACCGAAACCCCCGCTCTGCCGGAGGAATACTTTATCACCGAAATCAGCGGGCGGAAACAACATTTCCCTCTGGGGTGTGAGGCCAGTGTCTCGGCCGACCTGGCGGCCTACTACGGCATTACCATCAATGAATTTGAATTCCAACATCGATTGCCCTTATCCGACAACCCTGAACTGGGCTTTGTCGGCAGTGTTAACAGCCCCTGGGGCCAGATTCCGCCCTATGGATATGGCGTTCACGCCGCACCCATTGCGGCCCTGCTTAATGAGTACGGGCTTCCAGCGCGGGCCTATAAGAATTACACACTCGATCAGGTTAAAACACAGCTCGCAGCCGGCAACCCGTTAATTGCCTGGGTGATCGGGAATATGGTCGGTGGGGTCCCGGCGGAATATACCGATAAAAGCGGGCACAAGGTTGTGGTAGCCGCGTATGAACATGTGGTCATCCTGACCGGCTATTCAAAAGATCGCATCCGCTATATGAATAACGGCCGCTTTTTTGAAGTGCCCTACGACGTATTCTTAAATTCATGGGGAGTGTTGGAAAACATGGTCGTAGTGGCCGAAAACTAAACTTAAGACAGGGAATGGGGTCTTTCCAAAATCATTCTTTTTATGCTAAAATTCTTGCAGGTAAACAGGGAAAGGTTTATTCGCAGTGACAAATAGCAGCCATTAATTTCAGAATTTTTTTGAGGCTATTACAAACGGGTTTGCCGTGATTGCAACGCATACATCACACCGGAGGTAGTATCCTCCGGTGTTTTAATTGTTTAACCTGAAAGGCTGCTCTTTATGCTCAATATCCATCAAATCTCCCATTCCTTTGGTCTCGATATTATTCTGGACCAGATTACATTTTCAGTCAAAGCCAACCAACGTCTTGGTCTGGTGGGGCCTAACGGCTGCGGCAAAACCACCCTGCTGCGCATCATCACCGGTGAAATTCAGCCAGATCGCGGCGTGGTGCAGCGCGTTCCGGTCGACCTGCGTGTTGGCTATCTTCAGCAGGGTCAGGCGCAGGCCGGTGACATTTCAATTCAAGATTTTCTAAATGAGGGCAGGCCGCCCGTAGAAGACCTTTATCAACGGCTGGAGAATATTGGCCGCCTGCTGGCGATGGCGCCCGAAGACCGTCAGCTGATAGAAGAATATGACACCTTGCTGCAAGTTGCCAGTCAAAATTCGGCTTCGACAGCATCGCTGCAAGAGGTCCTGGGCCGTTTGAATCTGGATGGCTTCGCACCAGAGGCGCCGCTGTCCATTCT
>CAZQLE010000239.1:0-5034 GCA_964593905.1 uncultured Anaerolineaceae bacterium
CCGTATAGGCGGCCTGCACCTGGCTGACCATCGCCACCCGTTTGGCGCCCACCGCCACAAAGACCTGAATTGCGGCCTGGGGGTTGGCGGTCTCGCCGTTTGCCGTTGCGCAGCAGCGTTCGGCGGTGTCGGTGATGATCACATTCACCAGCCCGGCCTCCACAAACCAGCGCTGCATCTGCGGCCGTTCAAAGCCCAGCCATTCGTCGGCCATTTCTGCTTTCATCCACTCGTGGTCGTGCTGGTCGAGATCGGTGAGAACCAATCGCCCGCCGGGTTTAAGGATGCGCACCATCTCGTGGATGGCCGCCAGGGGGTCAACGCAATGGTGCAGGTACATATTGGCGAACACTGCGTCCATGCTGTCATCGGGCAGGGGCAGCGATTGTCCGTCGGCCGGATAATAATGAATGTGATCCCATGCAGCCAGATTTTTCTGCGCCACGGCCAGCATCTCGGGCGAGGCATCCAACACGTGCACCTCGCGCACCAGCGGGGCCAGCGCCTGGCTGACAAACCCGGTGCCCGCGCCAACGTCGGCCACAATCATCTCGGGGCGCAGAAAGGCCCGCGCGATGGCGGCTTCGCGCACAGCCGGCGGAAAATAACCGCCGCGCAGTTCGTCCCAATCACCGGCGTGCCGGGCAAAATAATCTTGTGCTGCTTCGGTAGGGGTCATTATCACTCGCTTTCTTTATCGTAAAAATACGATAATTTTGGGTAAAAAAATTAACAACAGTCCGAACGGGTCGTGATAACCTGCTCCTGCGGCGGGCAGCATTCCAACAGCCAGCCGCCGATTTGTTCCTTTAACCAGCGGATGCCGGTCTGGTTCAAACAGTAACAGGTGGCCGGGCCGTTGATTTCACCGCTGATCAGCCCGGCTTCGCACAACACCTTCAAGTGCTGGCTGACGGTTGACTGCGCCAGCGTAGTGAATTCGACGATCTCGCCGGTGATACACATCTGCTTTTCAGCCAAAATTTGCACGATCTGAAAGCGCACCGGGTTACCCAGCGCCTTGAGCATACGCGCCAGTTGTTGTTCGGCAGGGGTCATTTCACGCAGCATGGGTTCAGATTTCATTATATCGTAATTATACGATATAGGAGCCACCTGTCAACCCCCCCGAAAAATCTTTTGCGCCCGGCGCGGCCGCGAGAGGAGAAACAGGGCTTGCCCGGTGAATAAAAATTCGTTGTCTGGATGATTACCGAAAAGCAATGGTAAAATATGAACTGCCGGAAGTTTCGGCAGAAATCCAACGCGGTTTGAATTTTGGGAGGTTTATGAAGTTAGAGGGCAGAATTCTGCGCCTGATCCTGGTGGTCATCTGTCTGGCGGCGTTGTTTGGCTGGCCTCAGCCAGCCCAGGCCCGGCCGGTTGCACAGGAAACCCCGTTTGCGTTGTATTTCTTCTGGGGCAACGGCTGTCCGCACTGCGCGCATGCCAAGCCCTTTTTGGAGGAATTGAAAACGCGCTTTCCCACGCTGGAAGTGCGCGATTATGAGGTCTGGTATGTGCAGGAAAACCAGGCCATCTTTACCGACATGGCGAAAAACTATGGGTTTGAACCCCAGGGCGTGCCCACCTTTTTCCTGGGCGACCAGCACTGGGTGGGGTTTACCGATGCAATTCAGGTTGAGCTGGAACAGGCGGTGGAAGCCTGTGCGGTGAACGGTTGTAAAGATGCCGGCGCGGGAATTATTGCGGGCATCGTGCCACTGGAGCCGGTGGTTGAACCGGCTGCGCCGGTGGAAACTGGTGCTGGCAAGGCCATTCGGCTGCCGCTGCTGGGCGAGATTGATCTTTCCACCCAGTCGCTGCTGGTCAGCACCCTGCTCATCTCGTTTGTGGATGGGTTTAACCCCTGCTCGCTGTGGGTGCTTTCGATGCTGCTGGCGCTGACACTGCACACCGGCTCGCGCAAAAAAGTATTGCTGATCGGGTTGATTTTTCTGACGGTGACTGCGGCGGTATATGCCCTGTTTATAACCGGCCTGTTCACGGTGTTGACCGTGGTGAACTTTATGGGCTGGATTCAGGTGGTGGTGGCGCTGGTGGCGCTGTTTTTTGCAGTGGTCAATATCAAAGATTATTTCTGGTACAAAGAGGGTCTTTCGTTCACCATCGCCGATGAACAAAAACCGGGCATCTACGCCCGAATGCGCCGCATTATGGATGCCAGCCAGTCTTTTGGCGGCCTGGTGGGCGCAACGGTGGTGATGGCCGCCGGGGTGTCGCTGGTTGAATTTTCGTGCACGGCCGGCTTCCCGGTGGTGTGGACCAACCTGCTCTCGGCCCAAAAAGTGACCGCGTTGACCTTTGTTTTGCTGCTGCTGGTCTATATGCTTGTTTATCAGTTGGATGAGCTGGTCATCTTCTGCTCGGCGGTGTTCACCCTGCGCGCCAGCCGGTTGGAAGAAAAACAGGGCCGCATTTTAAAGCTGATCGGGGGGATGCTCATGCTGACCCTGGCAGGGGTGATGTTGTTTAACCCCGCGCTGATGAACAACCTCTCCAGTTCGCTGATCATCTTTGGCGCGGCGTTTGGCGCGGCGCTGCTGGTGCTGTTGATCCATCGCGTGGTGCTGCCCTATTTTGGAATCTGGATCGGCAGCGAAAAACGGACGGACTCAAAACTGCGCCGCTGATTAAATTGACAATCTCCTCATTGGTTTGTCCGTGCCCCCGGTTAAAAGCCATCCGGGGGCGCGGCAATTTAACAGCCGGGGGGTAAAGCTCGGGTAAAATGAGATAGATCTTGCCTTAACAACAACCGGGGTAAATGGGGGTGTCGGGCGGGTCATCAAAAATCAGCGAGGTTAAGCCCATGACCATTCTGGATGCATTTGCAACCACACTGCCGGTTTTACTGCTGGTGGGCCTGGGAATGCTGCTGCGCAGCCGGGCCTTTTTTAAACCGGGTGTGGTGGAAGAAATTAAAAAGCTGGTGGTCAACATCACCATGCCGCTGGTGCTCTACGGGGCGTTTGCCAGAATGCAATTTGAGCCAAAATATGCGGCCGTGGTGGCGCTGATGTTTGGCCTGTGTGGGGTGGTGCTGGCCGGGGCGCTGTTTGTTCGGCGTATTCGCATCGGTCAGACGGGGTTCTTTGGCCCGTCGACCTACGGGCCTTTCTTAATGGCCGGTTTTGAGAATGGCATGATGGGTTACGCCATCTTTGGCGCGGTATTTGGCAGCGCGCTGCTTTCCAAATTTGCGGTGGTGGACCTGGGTCAGGTGATTTTTGTGTTTTTTGTGCTGTTGACCGCAATGGACCCGCTGACGGCCCGGCGGCGCAATGTGGGTGAACTGGTGGGCGGTTTTTTGCGCACCCCGGCCATTGTGGGCATTCTGGCGGGTATCCTGGCCAATATCAGCGGTGTGCAGCAAGCGCTGGAAGGTTTTGCCCTGACCCGCGCCCTGGTGGATACGGCGGCCCTGCTGGCCGGGCTGACCATGCCGCTGGTGGGGCTGGTGCTGGGTTTTGAATTGAACATTCAACCGGGGCGGCTGGCTGCCCCGCTGCGAACGGCGCTGCTGCGCCTGGCGCTGTGGGTGGGGCTGGGGCTGCTGGTGAACCGGGTGGTCATTGCGGGTTGGCTGGGGTTGGATGCCGGTTTTCAGGCAGCGGTGATGCTGATGTTTGTCATGCCGGCTCCGTTTGTCATTCCGCTCTATTTGAAGGACGCCACTCAAGATGAGAAAGCCTATATTTTAAACACGCTGACGATCTCAACCCTGCTGGCCCTGGCCGGGGTGGTGCTGGTGCGGGTAATGTATCCCATTTAACGAGAAAAACAACAGCCGCGGCAAACATTCGCTGCGGCTGTTGTATGGTTGGCTGTTGTTTAGTACAAAAACTTCAGAAATTCATCCAGGGTCAATCCGCCAAAATAGTAGCCAATATTAACATCAGCCAGGGCCTGCTCCAGGTCTTCACGCGCATAACGCACGCCGGTCAGACGTTTTTCCAGTTCGGCGCTGTCACCTTCGGCAAAATAGTCGCCAAAGAAGCGGATCGATTGGATCACACCCCGCTCGACATCCAGGCGCGCATCCACCTCACCCGAGGCAAAGCGTTCCACCTTCTGGATGTTGAACTTGGGCGATTCGCCATAGTTCCAGTCCCAGCGCCCATAACGTTCCTCCACCAGTTTGCGAATGCCGCGCCAGTCTTCATCGGTGAGATGATACTGCTGCACGTTATCGGGGCTGCTGAATATGCTGTGCAGAATGTGCTCCCGAAAGACTTCGATGGGGGGCAGCGGCTGCGGCAGAAATTCGGAGATATTGGCCACCCGGCTGCGCACCGATTTGATGCCTTTCGATTCGATCTTGGCCGCTTTGACGCGCAAAGCATCGGCCACGTGCGACAGATCGGCGTTATACAGTAGTGTGCCGTGGCTGACCATGCGCCGTGCTGCGACATACTGGGCGTTCCCCGAGATCTTGCGGCCATCCACCAGAATATCGTTGCGCCCGCTTAGCTCAGCCTGCACACCCAGCTCGTGCAGGGCAGTGATGACCGGGCTGGTGAACTTTTTAAAGTTGTGCACATTTTCATCAGATTTTTGGGTGATAAAGCTGAAATTTAAATTACCCAGATCATGATACACGGCTCCGCCGCCAGAAAGACGGCGTACGACCTGAATTTTTCGTTCGTCAACCACATCACTGTTGATCTCTTCGATCGTATTTTGGTGGCGGCCGATGATGATGGAATTTGCATTGATGTAAAACAGGAGAATATCTTCTTCGGGCAGAACATTGCGCAGAAGGTATTCTTCTATCGCCAGGTTTACATGGGGATCGGTTACATTTTCATTGTCAACGAAGTACATTCGCCAGCTCCTCTATATCGGTAAATTCGTATCTGTTTTATGATACCAAAAACCGTAATGATTTAAACCCCGAATTCAGAACTTTGATGCGCCGCCGGAGAAGCGATTTAAAATTTTGGAAACGCCCTGAACCCCCTCCACGGGCCGGTTTCTTTGCGAAAGCCGTGCGTCATCACCCGTTGACAC
>CAZQLE010000240.1:0-5016 GCA_964593905.1 uncultured Anaerolineaceae bacterium
TCTTGATCGGTGCGTTGTTAATGATCATCGTCGTCGGCGGCACATTTTACGGCATTCGCAGAAAACCCGAGAATAGATAACCGCGGTTTCACCCGCTCACTGGCGCAGCGCGCAGCGGCAAAAGCACTCTGACCATCCCTGATCACAGGTCAAATACCTGCCGGCATAAAAGCGGTAAATCTTCACTCCATCCTCGCAACCCCGGCGAGGATTTTTCGTATATTGATTCATCGGATCTTAAAAGATTTTACTCTGGCGTTATTTCATTTTTGGGCGTTAGAAAATATTTCGCACAGCGCGCTAAAAAAAGCGGGGGTTACACAAAGATCTGAACCGCTGAAAAATAAACCGGGTAATAACCAAAATATTTTGGATTGGAGAAACTATGAAAGCCCTTGGTACCACTCAAAAGAAAGCAGCCATTCTGGGGCTGCTGCTGGCCTTTCTGCTGCTGCTGGGCGCCGTCTCGCCCGTTCAGGCAGCCGAATTTGATGACGATGGCATTGTAAAAGCCGGTGAAACAGTGGATGATGATCTCTTTCTCAGCGGTGAGACGGTCAGCATGGAAGGTGAAATTGACGGCAATCTGCTTGCCAGCGGCCAAACCGTGACCGTCAGCGGCACCGTCAAAGGCGATGCGATCTTGATGGCTTCAGAGGTTATCGTGGCCCCCGGAGCCGTCATTGAAGGCAACCTGTTTTCGGGTGCATCCAGCATCAAAGTAGCCGGAGAAATCGGGGGTTCCATCGCCGCCGGTTCAGCCTCGCTGGAAATTCAAAAAGAGACCTCGGTTGCGCGCAATGTCTACTATGGTGGTTTTAGCCTTTCGACCGAAAGCGGCTCAGTCGTTGAGCGCGGTTTGTATGCGGCACTTTATCAGGCCATTCTTAACGGCCAGATCGACCGCAACGTAAACCTGGCCGCCGGCGCAGTAGAACTGGGCGGCATGGTTGGCCGCGATGTGATGATTGATTTTGGCAGCGGCCCCGTGCTTGGGCAAGAGGCCAATGTCGCGCCGATGGTGTTTATCCCCAATGCGCCACAGCTCCCCCCCGCGATTGATCCGGGGCTGCGAGTTGCCAATGGCGCTCAAATTGGCGGCAAACTGACCTACACCAGCGTAGATAACCTCACCAGCGGCATTCAGGGCCAGCCGGAAGGCGGGGTTGTATTTCAGACGCCGGTTCCCCCGGCAGCGAGTGAAGAAGACACCTCGCAGCCTGTTCAACCCGTCAATGTCGCTGCCATCCCCATGTTGGGCTGGTTGTTGAATGTCATTCGCCTGTTTGTCACCCTGCTCATCCTGGGCGGGCTGGCAATCTGGCTTGTTCCCTCGCTGACCCGGCAGGGTGCAGCCGTCATCGCCGATAAACCGCTGGCTGCGCTGGGATATGGCATCGCGGTATTGCTGATCGGGTTTGGCGCAGCCTTTATGGCGCTGGGCGTTCTGATCATGCTAACTGCCCTGTTCTCACTGGTGGGTCTGGGCGGGCTGGCCAAACTGATCTTCTTCCTCGGTTTTGCCGCCTTGTTCCTGGCATTCATGCTCTTCATCGCCATGCTGGTTTATGGCAGCAAACTGCTGGTGGCCTACCTGATCGGCGACCGTGTGGTGCGCTTATTCAAAGCCCAGGGAGCAAAACCGGTCTGGGTGCTCGTCGCCGGTATCGCAGTCTTTGTTCTGGTTCGCTCGGTACCGATTCTGGGCGGTCTGTTCGATTTTCTGGCGGCAATCTTTGGCCTGGGTGCAGGCTGGCTGCTGTTCAGCGAATGGCGGCGCAACCGCAAGGCGGCCCCGGCAGCCCCGCTGATTGAAGAAGTCATCCCGTCGGCTGAAGGCTGATCAACAATATTTTCAACAACCCTCGCAACTTCTCGCGAGGGTTGTTCTTTTTTATTCCGCTCGCAGCAAAACAGCATCTACCCGGCCGAACACCGTACTTTTGGCGGGTTTTCAAATTCAGCGCCGGTTCCGGCCATGCAGCTCATCCAGACGGGTATATAATGATCTGTGAGGAATCTTATGGACAAAACAAAACAATACCGCGAATTTTTTGAAGATGAGCGCAACAGCGCACTCCTTTACACAACACTCGCCGAGATTGAAAAAGATTCCCGGCTGTCTGAGGTCTACCGGCGCATTTCTGCAACTGAACAACGCCACGCCGCCGAATGGTCTGACCGCGCGAAAAAAGAAAGCGGCGTTGAGTTGGTTTTCACCCCCCGTCTGCGAACCCGAATTTTGATCTGGCTGGCGCGCAAGTTTGGCCCGGCCGTGATTCTGCCCGGCATTCAGGCCATGGAACGAGACGGCAGCGGGGCCTATGTGCGCGCCGGGGCAGCCAACATGGCCGGTGAAGAAGCTTCACACAACCGCTTGATCGGCATGTTATCCAATACCACCCGCGGCGGATTCGAAGGCGGGGTTCTGGCCCAACTGGAGGGCCGCCACCGTTCGGCCGGCGGAAATGCGCTGCGGGCTGCTGTGTTGGGCGCAAACGACGGGTTGGTCTCAAATTTGAGCCTGGTGATGGGCGTTGCCGGGGCGAGTATGGATAACCGCACGGTGTTGATCACCGGTCTGGCCGGTCTGTTGGCAGGGGCAATCTCGATGGCCCTGGGCGAATGGCTTTCGGTGCAAAGCTCACGCGAACTCTATCACCATCAAATTCAAATTGAAAAAGCTGAAATTGAACAGGCCCCCGAAGAAGAGGCCGAAGAGCTGGCGCTGATTTATGAATCACGCGGGTTAAACCCCCAGCAGGCGCGCACCCTGGCCGACCAGATCTTATCCGACTCGGAAAACGCCGTTCAGACCCTGGCCCGTGAAGAGCTGGGCATTGACCCCGAAGAACTGGGCGGTTCAGCCTGGGAGGCAGCCCTGACCTCATTTTTACTGTTCGCGGTCGGTGCGTTAATCCCGGTGGTCGCCTTTACCTTTCTGACAGGTTGGAACGCCGTCCTGGTCAGCATCTTGCTCAGCACCATCGGTTTGTTTATTCTGGGCGCGGTGATCACCCTGTTCACTGGCCGTCCGGTCTGGCAGTCGGGCTTAAGAATGGTTGTCTTTGGGCTGCTGGCCGCCGCAGTAACATTTGGCATCGGCCGAATTATCGGTGTAAGCATTGCAGGATAAAAAACACCCTTTTCGTATTCGGGTCTGTCTGATATATTGGGAAAGATTTTTGAAGGCAACCAGAGTTAAATCTGAAACCCTTCCAATAAAAATATAAATCTGTGACTGACAAAACCCGATCGGCCCTCCCTTCGGTCGTCGGTCAGCCGCAAAAAACTCAAGGTTTTCATTCCGGTCGTAACCGCCCGCGTAGCAGCCTGTTCGGGAATGCCAGAGCCGTCAGAGAGACTGCCAGCGGTTATTCACCGCAGCGCAGTCTCTTTACAAGAATTGACAAACCTTGCGCAATGAAGGCAGGTGTACATTGATTATCGATGAAGTTTTAACGCAGACCATGCGTTTCATGACAAAAAAATATCTGAATCTGAAGCCAGGTGATTTAACACGCTTTCCCCGTCCCATTGACGGACATCAGTATATGCTTTATCTGCATATCCCGTTTTGCGAAAGCCTTTGCCCTTACTGCTCGTTTAACCGGTTTATTTATAAAGAAGATCAGGCAAAAACCTATTTCCGCCAACTGCGCGCCGAAATGCGCATGGCGGCCGGGTTGGGCTACCGCTTTGGTTCGCTGTATATCGGCGGCGGCACACCGACCATTCTGGTTAATGAATTAATTGAAACCATCCAACTGGCGCGCGACCTGTTTGGTGTGCAAGAAGTCTCGTGCGAGACAAACCCCAACCACCTGACCCTCGAAAACGCCCGGCTGCTCAGCCCTTATATTCAACGCATGTCGGTTGGGGTGCAAAGCTTTAACGACGCAATGCTCAAACGCATGGTCCGCTACGACCGCTTCGGCTCGGGTGAACAAATTCTGCGCCAGATTAAAGAAGTGGCCGGCGTCTTTGATTTCTTGAACGTGGATCTGATTTTCAATCTTCCCGGCCAGACCGATACCATGCTGCTGGAAGAAATTGCCTTTGCCCATGAATGTCAGGCGAATCAGATCACTTTTTACCCCCTGATGAGTTCCCCCTCGGTTTCAAAGGCCATGGGGCAAACCCTGGGCAATGTCAGCTATGAACAGGAACAACATCTTTACGATCTGATTGTGGATCAGATGAAAGATAACTTCAATCTGTCCACCGTATGGAATTTTGGCCGCTTGAACCCAACTGCGAGCGCCTCACAAAACCAGATGATTGATGAATATATCGTCAATTATGGCGAGTATATCGGTCTGGGTTCAGGGTCGTTCAGCTATCTGGATGGAAAACTTTACGTCAACACGTTTTCAACCGCAGATTACGGCAAGAAAATAGAAAGCGGTTCGATGTCCATCACGTCACAGGCCAGTTTTGGTCAAAAAGAACAAATGCTTTATCGGTTTATGATGGATCTGTTTGGCCTTGAGCTGAACAAAGAGAAATTCTTGCACGAATTCGGGGTTTCAATTGATCAGGGGTTGGGGCTGGAACTGGCCCTGATGCAGCTTGTTAATGCGTTTGAGCGCAATGACCGCCAGTCATTGACCCTGAATGCGCGCGGCCGCTATTTACTGCTGGTGATGATGCGCGAGTTTTTTGTCGGCATGAACAACATCCGCGACCAGGCCCGCGCGGCGCTGCCGGCCGCTGAAAAGCTGCAACTGTGCACCACCCCGGCGGTCGAGCGCCCCGTGCTCGGCTAGTGGAAAATAATCGCGGTTCATTGACGAGACACTTTTTCGTGATCAGGGTGTTTGCTTAAAGTAATTTAGAGAAAGGTTTTTCGCTTTTTTAACGAGTGATAATAACGGTTTCAAGGTATTGGATGTGAAATTTAAGCTACACACACAAATAAATACCCGTCAGTGGCACGCAGCTTTGGTTTCATGGGCTGTGCTATTTTTGTTTATCAGTATCGGCTGCCAGCCCCGCCTTGCCCCCCCGGAGCCC
>CAZQLE010000241.1:0-4963 GCA_964593905.1 uncultured Anaerolineaceae bacterium
CTCCATAATAATACGGCAGCGAGAAGACCGTCCCGGCCCCGGTTTGCACCAGTTGGTACACCCCGCGGCGCAGCGTGTCAACATCGGGGCACACATCGGCATCCATCGAGCCGATGAGGTCATATTTTGCCCGCTGCACCGCCGCGGCCAGGTTGTGCTGCTTGCCCATGCGCCCGTTGGCCGCACCACTGAAAATGATGGCAATATCCTGCTCAGGGTGCGCCTGTTGCACCCGAAGACAAACAGGATAAGCCGGGTCGGCTGCGGTTTCCATCGCAAACAGATACTCCACCGCAAAATCGCACGCCGAGGTGACCAGCGCCGTCAGGTGTTTTTCGGTGTTGGCATCCACCCCCTTGATCGGCACCAGCATCGAGACCGGCGGCAGCCCATCCGGGCGGCCGTCTTCAACCCCACGGGAAAAGTACTGGCGCAGGCGCAGCGTTGCCGCCAGACAACCCATAACCCCGGCCAGCGCCAACAGGGTGAACACCCAGAAGAAAATCATGCCGCACATCCTTGTTTTGATGCATAAGAGAATCGTATCGTCAGGCCTGATTATATGAGAAATTCTTATTAAGATCTCCCCATTAATAACAATTGTGAAATGAAACCGAGCTTCAAAAAATGGTACGATGATAAGCACGTGGCTAAAAATCTCTGCACTCCAGGCCGATAAAATATCCATATTTGAATCACTGAGTTGTCGCTGCCAACGCAGATTCTTTCACCAAACTGGTGGAGATTACCGAAAGAAACTGCGGAATTAACATCGCGTCATGATTACCTGTTGGGGTTTTCGCAGAAGAAATTCTGACCACCCTTATCGATACAAATTGAGGTGCCATGGTTTTTAACACCACCATTCAAATATTGCTATTTGAAGACACCGAAACCGAAAACCATCACATCTTATCCTTAAAACACGGGACGAAATTTAATTTCATCCCAAAACAGATCGAAAGCCAAACCGCTTTCGCAGCCATCCTGCAAAGCGCCCAACCCCATTTAATCCTTCTGGATGAGAATCTTTCAACAATTGGCGTCGTGCAGGCATTACAGCTCTGCCGCGAATATCGCGCCGGTGTCCCCATCATTGTGCTGTCAGAACAGCCCAGAGTTGAAAACGCAGTTAAATTTTTGAGGGCGGGTGCCTGCGACTATATCGACAAAGAAGATACCACACGCCTTGAGGCGGCGATTGATGAAGCCGTCAGGGTTTCAGACCCACCTGAGGTGAGCGAAGATAAAGCCCTGGCGCAAACATTATTAGCGCAAATGACCGACCCCATCGTAATTCTTTCGCTGGATAGGCGTGTTAAATATCTCAACCCGGCCGCGGTTATTTTTTTTGAAATCGAAGATCCTGAAGCCTTCATTCAGCAGCCCGATCCTTTAGCAGCATATTTTGATCAAAACTACTTGTCCAGGGTCTATAAAGATCTGGAAACCATTCTGGAACTGGGCAACCCGGTTATAGCCGATTATCAGGTCCTGCTCCCTGCGGGAGAAAAACGCTGGATAGAAGCCCACGGCACACGCATTTTTTACAACCATGCCCCTGCCGATCTGATCACCATCAGAGATACCACGCCCCAAAAACAAGCGCTTTTGGAGCTGGAAAAACGCGACCAGTTATTGGAAGGGGTGGCGCATCTGACCCACCTGTTGCTGGTTGAGTCGAATCTGGAAACATGTTTGCAAAACGTTCTGCAAGTATTGGGCGCCGCGGCTGAAGTGGACCGCGCGTACATCTTTCGGAATTGCGCCGAGCCTGCAACGGGCCGTCTGTTGTTGAGACAGTGGCTGGAATGGGCAAAAGACGGCGCCGATCCCGAGGGCGATGCCGGCCAGCTTATGGAGATTGATTACGACACTCTGCCCGATGAAATCGTCAACTACCTGTCGCAAGACTTTGTGTTTTCAAGTTCTACAGAAGAACTGGAACGGGTCACCCATCAGGTGCTGCAAAAACAAAATTTTATCTCCATCTTAATCGTGCCGATCTATGTCGATAACACCTGGTGGGGGTTTATCGGGTTTGACAACTGCACTGAGAAAAGGGTCTGGCTGGAATCAGAAACATCCATTTTAAAAACAGCCGCCAATACCATTGGGGCAGCCATCCATCGCCAGCAAATTGAAAAAAAGCAGCGCGAAAACGAAAATCGCTACCGCATTTTGTTTGAAGATTCACCCGCCGTCATCTGGCAGGAAGATTTTTCTGCGGTGAAACAGCGTCTCGACCAGTTGCGCGCACAGGGGGTGCAAGATTTTCGCGCCTATTTTGAAGAACACCCCGAGGTGGTGACCGAGTGTCTGTCGCTGACCCGGGTGATCGATTCAAACAAGGCTGCGCAAAAATTGCACAATATAGCATCCAAAGATCAAATGCCCACCAATCTAAAGCCGCTCTTTTCGCCAGAAACGCTCTCCAATTTTCATAACGAGCTGCTGCATATTGCCAATGGCTTTACCGAATTTGAAACAGAAGTGATCAATCAGACCGTGGACGGCAAACGGGTTACCCTGACCATGAAATGGGCGGCCATCCCCGGTTATGAACACGATCTGTCCAATGTCATCACCTCGATGATCGACATCACCGAGCGCAAACAGGGTGAGATCGCCCTGTTAAAGAGCCATCAGTCCATTCAGCGCCAGGTAAATCAACTGAACATTCTGCATGAGATTGGTTCGGCCATCACCCTGCATACCACCCCGGCCCAGGTGATGCAAAAGATACTCGAACAACTGCTGACCGATATCGACCTGGATGCCGCTGCGTTTATCTCGGTCAATAGCGAGGTCCCATTCTCAAAACTCATCACCCAGATCGGTCTGCCTTTTGATCTGGTAACCAGCCGCTATCACATCTGGGAAGAAGCCTGTGTCAACAGGGTCTTATCACATTCCAACACCCTGTTTTCGCTCCACGAAAATCAGACCCCGCCCAACGATCCATTCGATTCAGAGATCCAAAAAATCTTCCCCTCCTTTGCGGCCATTCCGGTCATCGTTGAAGAACGCATTCAGGCCATCTTGATGGTATACAGCCGCCAGAAGAACCTGTTTGACACCCAGTGGCAAGGGTTCTTAAAATCGGTCGCCGTGCAGGCCGCCATTTCAATTGAAAATGCCCACATCGTCTCTTCATTGCAAACCGCCCAGCAAGACCTGCAGGATGCCTATGAGGGCACCCTGCAAGGCTGGGCGCAGGCGCTGGAACTGCGTGACAAGGAGACCAAAGGCCATTCCGAACGGGTGATCCGGCTCAGCGTGCAGTTGGCCAACACCCTGCGATATCCTCCCGAAAAGCTGGCCGATTTTCGGCGCGGGGTATTGCTGCATGATATTGGCAAAATGGCGATACCCGACAGCATTTTATTTAAACCCGATTCGCTGACCGAAAACGAGCGCATGATCATGCGGCAACACCCGGTCTATGCCTTCCAGTTGTTGTCCAAAATCCCCTATCTTAGAACCGCCACCGATATTCCCCTCTATCACCATGAGCGTTGGGATGGCAGCGGTTATCCCAAAGGGCTGCGCGGCGAAGAGATTCCACTGGCGGCGCGCATCTTTTCGGTGATCGATGTCTGGGATGCTGTCACCTCGGACCGGCCCTATCACCCGGCCTTCCCCCGCCAGGCAGCCCGCGAGATCATCCTGCGCGGCAGAGATACGCAATTCGACCCAATCGTGGTAGATGCGTTTTTAGCGATTATCGATCAACACCAAAACGATCCCGACACAGCCCTGTCCCATCCAAACGACCAGAATATTCGCTACGCTACAATGGACGCGCAGAAGCCCAAAAACGTCTACAATTAGGCAAACCGATAGCGGTCTTTGACAGACGCGGCCTGCAAGACGCTCCTCTCACCCATCTCACACAAAGGATTAATGCCATGAATATTGCCCAGGCTCAACAAGAAATGCGCTCCTCTTTTCTGGGCGGCTTTGCCGGGCAGCTTGTCTCGGGCCTTATCTGGGCCCTTTCAGCAGCCGTGAGCACCTGGGGGCAGCCGCGAACCGGAATGGCCGTGCTCTTTTTTGGCAGCATGTTGATCTTTCCTCTGACACAGCTTCTGCTGCGCCTGCTTGGCCGCCCGGCAGCCGTCAGCCCTGCCAATGGATTAAATGGTCTTGCCCGCCAGATTGCATTCACCGTCCCGGTTAATTTTCTACTGGTCGGCGCAGCCACCCTGTATCACGAAACCTGGTTTTTTCCGGCCGCCATGATCGCGGTCGGGGCACACTACCTACCCTTCATCTTTTTATATGGCATGAACCTGTTCGGCATTCTGGCCGCCCTGATGACCGGCGGCGGCGTGCTGCTGGCGTTGTATGGCCCCGGGGTGTTCAGCCTGGGCGGCTGGCTGACGGCTGCGCTGCTGATTTTGTTTGCCATAATCGGCCGGGCAACCCTGCTGCGCGAAGAGAAAAATTCGGTATGATCTCTTTCTGCGAACTCGATGCCTATTTCACCGAACTGGAACAGCAGGATCAGTTTTCAGGGGTAATCTGGATCACCCGCGGCAGTGAGCCGCTCTATAGCGGCGCATTCGGGTATGCCAGCCGCGCCTGGCAGATCAAAAACACGATTGAGACCCGCTTTGACACTGCTTCGATCACCAAATTGTTCACCGCAGCCGCCGTAATGCAGTTAATTGACCGGCAGCAGTTTGCCTTTGACACCCCGGTGGTCGATTTCCTTGGGCTGCAAGAGACGGCCATCTCACCCGGGGTTAAGGTCCGCCACCTGCTCACCCATACCTCGGGTATCGCCGATGATGCCGACGAAGAAAATGGCGAAAGCTACGAAGACCTGTGGAAAACCCGGCCCAATTATTCGGTGACCACCACTGCCGATTTTCTGCCCCAGTTCGCCCATAAACCGGCCAATTTTCCGCCCGGTCAGGGCTGCCGCTATTGCAACTGCGGCTATGTGCTGCTCGGC
>CAZQLE010000242.1:0-4934 GCA_964593905.1 uncultured Anaerolineaceae bacterium
CGGTTTTTGCTTCTGCGGCAGGGGTATAATCTGCGGCCGGTTTGGGAACACGTTCCAGAATCTCTAAAAGCGTGTTTAACGAGATCGCTCTGCCAGCAGGATCCAAATCTTGATAACCATTCAGGTGTCGGGAAACAACTTCAATTAATTCCGCATCCAGTTGAAGCATCTGCGCTTCTTTATTCCAAGAGGGAAGAATTTTATCCAGACCACCGACAACGGCGCGGTTGTCATACCCGCGCTCAGCTTCGAGTTTAAAGAACTTTTGGAGTTTCTCGATAGGTGATGCCATAAGTTTATTTTACCGCAAAGTGTCTTGCGAATAGACAAATTTTCTAATTTGCTTTTGTGATGAAAATTTTCCACACCTCGGCGGGGTGTCGAATTTGGGGGTGGTTTAACGCTGAACCGGGCCTCTGTTTACTTCACGGGGGTCCCTTACCGGTTATTTTCGATCCATGTTTTCCACCAAAAAAAGAGCCGTGCAGGTTGGCCCGAATAACACGGCCAGCGGTGGGTTGATCATATGACCGGTGAAGGGGGTTCTGGGAAAAAACTCGCTGACATGGTCTCTTAAAAATTGGATATCCTGCGAACTGCTGTTGACCCCCTGCATGACAGCGATATGGTAGAGCCGATCAAACTCATCCATGTATTCAATAAAGTGGTCAATGACCTGGCGCGGATGGCGCATTTTCTCAACCGGGGTTAACTGTCCATTTTCGAGGTTGAAAATTGGATAGAGACCCAGCATTTCGCTTACCCCTGCCTGGGCGGGGTCTAAAAAGCCATTGAAATGCAGATAAGATGTGGAGGGAACGCAAAAAACGCCATACGAGTGCGGGATTAAAGCGCGTACAGTGTGTTCGACCTCGCTGAGCCGGCCGGTTTTAAGCGCTGTCTGGGCGGCATCTTGAACCAGGACCCCCAGACCGATGGAAGTGGTTTGTGAATCGATGATCTGAACGGGCAAATTGCCCTGCTGCGATTGGACAGCCTGACGCGCGTTGTGCACGCAGTTGCTTAACCCGGCCGACAAAAAGATGCCGATGACTTGATGATACGACTTGCATAAATTTGCAAAATATTCGCGCAGTTCCTCCACTTCTGGCGCAGCCAGGCGCGGCCCCAGCGTGTTGGGGGCTGAGAGGGGTAAATCGGTAACCCGAAAGTCATGCTCTCCGATCAGCTTTGCGTTGAGCTGGGCAGACAGGGGCACCACTTTGACCAGATCGCGGCCTGGAAAGACAGGTTTGGGAAATTGAACCGAGCTATCGGTAACGATGCAAATGGGTTCCATAGTCTTTTTCGAGAAGGCGAGATAAAAAGCAGGTGGGTATTCCTATGCCAGACTCAGGCAGTGAAAACTTGATGAAATCAGGTCTGCACTGCCTAGGTCTGGGGGAAATACTTTTTAGATTGTACTGTATTTATTCGATGGCGATAATAAATTGATAATGAGGTTGTCCACCCTCGTGAACCTCAATTTCGTGCTGCGGATAGCGGGACTTGATCTTTTCTACAATCGGTTCCACATCGGCGGGGGTCATGGATTCGCCATAGAAAAGGGTAATCCGTTCTTTCTCGTCCGTGCCGGCTTTTTCCAGCAGTCCCAGGGTAGATTCTTCCAGCGAGGTGGAAGACTGGACGAGTTTGCCGTTATGCAGCGCAATAACCTCACCCTCGGTAACATCGATGTCATTGAGTTCAACCGTGCGTGTGGCGGTGGTGATTTCACCGGTTTCCACGTCGTTCAGTGCTCCGGTCATTTCTTTGACCACCGAATCGAAATCTCCATCGGGGTCAAAGCGGAAGAGGGCGCTGAGCCCCTGGGGTACATTGCGGCTGGGGATGACGGCCACTTTTTTAACCGACATGGTCATGGCGGTTTGAGCGGCCAGAATGATGTTTTTATTGTTGGGCAAGATGATGATCTTGTCGGTGGGAAGATCTTCAAATGAGCGCAGAATTTCTTCGGTGGAGGGGTTCATGGTCTGACCGCCTCGCACCAGGCCGGCCACACCCAGGCTGGCAAAAATCTTTGAGATGCCGCTGCCGGGCGAGACTGCGATCACTGCAATCTGGTCTGGTTCCACCTGGGCAAGCGGCAGATTTTCTTCTGAAGTTTTTTCGATACCTTCCATCTGGGCGATCAGGTTCTCGATGGCCACCTTGGTCACCACACCCAGGCTGCGGGTGTAATCGATGGGAAGATAAAGATTCTCGGTGGGGACGTGGATGTGCATACGGTACATGCCATCTCCTTCACCCACCTGAATGGAGGTGCCCATTTCAGATAATTTCTCGTAAAACGACTCGAGATTTAAATCCTGCCGGGGGTGAAAATCAACCACCACTTCAAAGTCTTGACCGGGTTCAACGGTTTCCATGGTATTTTCCAGGTCTAATAAGGAGAGCGGTTTAACCGAAGCGGTTGCTTCATCCAGCGGAAGACCTTTCAGAAACCGGAGCATCCCTTCGAGGATGATGAAAAACCCTTTTCCCCCAGAATCGACCACACCGGCCTGTTTTAAAACGGGTAAAAGTTCGGGGGTGTGCTTCACCGATTCGTCTGCTGCGCCGACCAGTTTTTCAAGCATCACCAGTAAATCGTTTGTGGTTGGCAGCAGTTCTTCTGCAGCAGCGGCCGTGTCTTTCGCAACGGTTAAAATCGTCCCTTCCACAGGCCGCACAACCCCTTTATAAGCCGTGTTGCGCGCTTCGCCAAGGGCCTTCACAAACAGCGCGGTGTCGATCACATCGATACTATCGACAGCGCGGGCAAACCCGCGCCATAATTGCGATAGAATCACGCCAGAGTTGCCGCGGGCGCCCATTAATGCGCCCTGGGCCACCGTGTGAGCCATTTTCCCGGCGTTGGTTTCAGACGAATTTGCCACTTCGTGATATGCCGCCTGCATGGTGAGCAGCATATTCGTGCCGGTGTCGCCATCGGGTACGGGAAAAACGTTCAACGAATTCACGAGCTGTTGATTCGTGCGCAGCCAGGTCGTGCCTGCTTCTACCAGTGATTTCAACCCCTGTCCGTCGATACTTTCCAACTTCATGTTCACAAACCCATCCGTTTGAGATGATTGCTGTAAATAATCGCTCATGCTACTCCTAAGAAAGCTTGATTATATCAGGCATCGACGTTAATCGGGGTTGCTGATACGCAAACCGCGCACATGAACATTCACCTGGTTTACGTTCAAGCCGGTCATTTTTTCAACATGGTAACGCACACCATCCGCTACGGAGGAAGCTACCGATTTTACTCTGGTACCATATTCAACAATGATATACAGGTCAATATTGACGGTTTTTCCATCAAATTTCACTTCTACACCCAGGGTGGGGTCTTTAACCAACACTTGGGCCAGCCCCTCGGCAAGATTTTTTGCCGCCAGACCTACCAGACCATATGACTCGAGAGCAGCCTGATAAGCGATGGTGGCAATTGCGCGATGGGAGATGTAGATATTACCAATTGAATTATTTTGATCACTCATACCCAATGCCCTCTTTATGTAATAACCTGAATTCTTGAATTTCGATGCGGTTTATGGTAAAATTCCTTCTTGCTGTCATCGGATGCAATCCGTGATCCAAGGAATTATGGCAAGGAAAGGATATTTTAGCAATGGCGAAGTGCGAAGCATGTGGCAAGACGACGACCTTTGGTCATAACCGAAGCTTTTCGATGCGGGCAACCAACCGCGCGTTCCGCCCCAATTTACAGAAAATCTCTGTATATGAGAATGGGCGCAAGGTGCAGAAGGTATTATGTGCCAAATGCATCCGAACGATGGTAAAGAGCGCGTAATCACTTCTAATGACCTGGTACAAAAATCGCGGCGGAAACGCCGTGATTTTTGTTTAACGTGCGGCTTCGCGCAGTTCACGCACGGCCGCTGCGGGACCGCCAGGATGGCGAAAGATGCCATGACCGGCAACAAACGAACGCGCACCGGCCTGATAAACCTGCGCTGCGGTCTCTGTACTGATGCCCCCATCCACCTGAATGATTGCGTGGGGGTTGACTTTATCCAACATGGTGCGGATCTCGGTAATTTTTTCCAGAGTTTCACTTAAAAAAGACTGCCCGGAAAAGCCGGGGTTGACGGTCATCACCAGCACCATGTCGATGGAGCGCAACACGGCGCCCAGCGCCGCGGCAGGGGTGCCGGGGTTGAGCACAATAGAGGCCTTGCAGCCCAGGGCGCGAATTTCTTGCAGGGTGCGGTGAATGTTGGGGTTGTCTTCGATATGGACGCTTAAATTGGCCGCACCGGCTTTGGCAAAAGCCGCAATGTGGCGCGATGGATTTTGGATCATCAAATGTACATCCACGGGTAAGCTGCTGATCCGGCGGCAACCTTCCACCACAAACGATCCCATTGAGATATTGGGAACGAAGACGCCATCCATTACATCCACATGAATCCAATCGATGCCACCGGCTTCGGCGGCCTGAATCTCTTCACCCAGGCGGGTGATATCGGCAGAAAGAATTGAAGCAGAAATTTTAATCTCAGGGTTGTTCATCAGGGTATCGTTGCAGAGGTGATTTTGAGATAAATATATAACCAGAAGGGGATTAATCCACCGACCGAAAGGGCGGCTATCAGTCCCAGGATCAACGTGCCCCAATCCACCGGTTTGTTCTGGCTGCGCACTTTTTGCGGCGCCGTGGATGAAGGCCCGACCGTTGTGACCGGTTGGACCGGGTATGAATACGATGGCTCATACGCCGGCATGGCCCCGGAGGGTGTGGGGGCCACGGTGGTGATATTTAGCGGCCCCGATGAGCCGGCAGGCGGGATGCTGTTGGCATGCAGGGATGGCTGGCTGCTAAAACTGAGCAGAATGCGCCCCAACTGATCGGCGGTGCGGTAACGGCCGGCGGGTTCTTTGGCCAGTGTTTTTAAGAG
>CAZQLE010000243.1:0-4913 GCA_964593905.1 uncultured Anaerolineaceae bacterium
CACCAAAATGGTCCAGCGGCAGCGGTTCGGCCAGTTCGCACAGCGGCTGGGCCAGCCAGTGTGCGCCTTCTGCTTCGGCAGCGCGAATGGCCTGTTCGACCGCCGGGTCGGGCGGTTCGGCCGCCGAGATTTCGATCAGCCGGGCCTGTTTGCCGAGCACCTTCCCGCTGACGGGGTCCACGTCCAGATCCACCCGACCCAGAAGCCGGGCGTAATCGCCGGTCTGGGCGATGAGCACGCCGTTGAGCGTTTCACCCTCGGGCAGCAGGGTGTGGCTGTGCCCGCCCAGAATGACATCGATCTCGGGTGCGGCTGCGGCGGTCAGCCGGTCTTTTTGAATGCCCAGATGACTGAGCAGAATCACCGGGCCGGGCTGCTGCGCCTTTAATATTTTGCACTGGCGGCGGGCGGCGGCAGTGAATTCGGGCAGGTGCAGGCCAAAGATGGCATAAATGGCCGGGTGGTCCACGGTTAGACCGATGACCCCCAGGCGCAGCTCAGGCCCAAGCGGGAAGGAAACGCTCGGTTGAAAACCTTCGACCAGCGGGCCGTTCTCATCCAAAAAATTGGCGGCTAGAATAGGGTAGGCGGCGCGCCCTGCCATGACGGCTGCGGCCTGTGGGCCATAGGTGATGCTGATGGCGTTACCCAGCGCCTGGGCGTGATAGCCCATCGCTTCCAGAATGCGTGGAAAAGCAGCGCCTTTGGTGATGCTGCAAAAACGCAGCTTGCGGTCGGCCGCGTCTCCTGAATCAAAAAAGAATACCTGCCGACCTTCGGCTTCCAGCTCGCGGCGCAGCCGGCGGGCGGCGCTGCTCAGGCGGCTCATCGCTTCCAGGCTGCCGTGCATGTCATTGGTGTGCAACAGGGTGATGCGCAGTGGTTCAGGGTTCATGGGGTAAGCTCCTGAGAATTTTGGGTCAAAAAACTGCCAGCGTAGGGAATTTGTTATGTGATTGCATGGATTCGATGGGTTTTTTCTTTTAAACTATTTCTGTACCGATTCTTTAACGCATGATGATGGAGGTCTCTATGAACGATTATACTCGCGGGAGAACCGCGTTTTATCGCAGCTTCACCCTGCTGCTGGCTCTGGTTCTGTTTTCGGGCTGCACGGTGCCCACCGCAACCTTGACGCCGGGCCTGACGGCCACACAAGATGCCAATGGGCCCACACCGGAAGGCATCATCACTGAAACCCCTGGCCCGGCCGCGGAAGAAAACCGCCCATTTGAATTCAGCGGGGCGATTGAGCGCATGGACCCCTGGGTGGTGGCGGGGGTTGCCCTTGAAACAGACGCCGCGACCGAAATTGAGGCGGGTCTCAAAGTGGGCGATCTGGTGAAGGTGGAAGGCGTGATTCGGCCGGACGGCGTGTGGCTGGCTGCCGAGATCAAACTGCTCACCGAACCATCTGCTTCAAAACTCATTTTGGTCGGTCCGGTCATCAGCATGGACCCGTGGGTGATTGACGGCTTGCAGTTTGTCGTCACCGCCGAAACAGTCATCACCGGTGAGATCCGCGTGGGTATGCTGGTGCGGGTGGAGGCGGTCCGGTTGGATGACGGCACCTGGCAGGCGCTCAAGATTGAGCCGGTGGAAGATTCTTCCTGGGCCGGCGGCTGCATCACCCTTCGGGCGGTGGTGGTCAGCGTGGAGGGTGATAAGGTGCAATTACAGGGTCTGCCGTTGATTACCCTGACGGAAGAGATTGAGGTGACGGGAGAACTGACCGCCAACCAGACGGTTGAAGTGGTCATTTGCTTTGTGCCCCCGCAGACGATTCAGATTGTGTCGATTACGGTTGTGAGCGACACCGAGCCGGAACCGGGCCAGACGGAGGAGGAAGTGACCCTGTGTCACAAACCCAACACACCGGCCCAGAAGACGATGACACTGCCTGCCGCCGCGCTGGGCGGGCACCTGGGTCATGGTGACACGCTGGGGGTTTGCCCCTGATTTTGCGTAAGCTGATTCTTTGCAGCGGTTCCGACAAGCACCATCTGTCGGAACCGTTGCCCATTGTAGGTTGGGTTGAGCGATTATACTGGGGTGTGTATTTTCTCTGCACCACAGCGAAACCCAACACACACACCAGAGCGTTGGGTTTCGGGGCGGCAGACTCAGGACCAAACCGTGCGCAGAGCGAACGAAGTGAAGCATCTCTACGCCAATCGGCAAGACCCTCGCCGCTGCCTGCACAGGTAGGGATTCTTCGCGCGGCGCGCCGATAGAACGCGGCGCAGCGGCTCAGAATGACAGGTATTTTTGTCCATTATTCCGGGTGGTCGCTTTCTTCTCGACCATTGCCTTTTCGGCCTCGCATCTGCCTTCATTTATGGTGATCCAGCAATACCAGTCCATTGCGCAGATCTCACCGCTGCTGCTGGCTGAGATTTTTGTGCTCAAGGGCGGCCTGACTTTTCTGGCGGCGGCGCAAATGAAACGCAGCGGCTAGTTAGCCGCTGCGGGGGTTCACTTTTGGGCAGATGTGGTCTGGGGTCTGTTTTTGTGAGATTTAGAACCCGTATGCACCGGCCAGTTTGCCCGATGCCTGGTTCATGCGGTTTTCGCTTTCGCGGGCCAGTTCGATGATCTGGTGCATGATGGTGCTTGCCACCGAGCGCACCAGCGGGCGGTCTTCAGCATTGCCATGAAACTGGATCGGCCGGCCCACGGTCAGGTGATAGGGCCCGCGCAGGTACCAGCGGCCGTATTCTACCTGGCCGCGCACGGTGGAGCGGATGGAATGCACCCGGCTTTTTTCAAGATGGATGCCCACCGGAACGACCGGGGCGCCGCTGGCCAGGGCCAGCCGGGCCACGCCGGTGCGCGGTTTTTGAAACCCACCCTCTTCGGGGCTGAGTGCACCTTCGGGAAAGATCATGATATTATGCCCGGCAGCCAGATGCGCCAGCGCGGCATCCATGGCGGCCTGGCCTTCGCCAACCTTAACCGGAATGTGCCCCGAGCGGTGCAGATATTCGCCCAGGATGGGCACCTGGAAAAGCAGATCATTGATCATAATGAAAGTTTGCTGCCGCACCATGGCTGCCACAAAAAACGGGTCAGTGGTGGTGGGGTGGTTGGCCGCGATAATTTTTGCGCCGGAGGCAAGCTGCTGATGATGGCAAATATCCATCTGGAGCATGGTGCTGGTATAGGTTCCTACAATTGGCCGCGACGCCCAGTATAGAATTTTTTCAGAATTCATTTAGGATGACCTTTGTTGCATGGTTTATTTTTTGATTGCGAGATAAAACATTGTTCAAAGTTTAATCGTTGGCTCGTATACGCACAGGGGCCGCAGCACACATTCAGGGAATAGTTCAGGGCATATCTTTTCTGGTTTTTCACTGTGCCTTGCGCGCGCACACAGAATAAAACCCGCTATTAAGGCAAAAGATGTGCAGTTCACAAGAATGCAAACTGTACATCTCATCCAACCGGTGAAAGCTGAAAGACTTATTTCAGGGTTTCGAGATAGGGGCGTAATATCTTTTCCCAGCGGGCATAACCGGCGGCCATCAGGTGAAGATTGTCGTTGGTCAGTTCGGCGCGCAGTTCGCCAGCCGGCCCGGCCAATTCGGAATGGATATTAATAAAAGAACAGCCAAACTCTGCGGCAATTTTTTCAAGTTCGCGATTCAGGCCTTGAATACGGCGCGCATAGCGCTGCCCGCGCGGCAGCAGCGACTGAACAAAGATGCGCGTCTGCGGCGATTCGCGCTGGATGCGTTGCAGGATCTCGCGATAGGTGAGGAGAATCGCTTCATCGCTGCGAAAGATATACCAGGGCAGATCATTGGTGCCGATCAAGAGAAAGATGGCGGCCGGTTTGCCCGGCAGAATTGCATTCAGACGCGCCAACACGCCCGGAGTGGTATCGGCATTGATGCCCCGGTTCTTCACCGGCAGATGCGGAAAGATTTCATCCCAGCGCGCGCCGTCGGTCAGACTGTCGCCCAGAAAGACGATGTCGCCGGGCTGGATGGGGTGGGCCGCGAAGAAATCACATTTCTGCCCGTGATGGGTGCGCACAATGCGGTCTGCTGCGAGGCGCATGATGACCAGAATGGTGACCATCGACGCGCCAAAGACAATTAAAAGGATTTGAAAAATGCCCAATGTTTATTTCCTCCGTTTCTATTGTACCTGCAAACAGGTCAGCGCGCGGGCAGCGCCGCATCTTTATGGGGCGCTTTGCCCCAAACGGGCATGATATAATCCGTTTATTCGTGCCATGTTGTCTTTCAGGGGATTTGCCGCCCAATGAATCGTTCCCGACTGCCGGTTCTTTTTCGTTTTGATCTCTGGCTGTTAGCCGCACTCACCGTTCTGTTAATTCCAGCTGCCATAATTGACCCATTTGTGGCCTTTTTTATCGGCAAGGGTTTTACCGGGCGCGGGATGCCGTTTAAGCTGGTTCTGGGTGTTGTGCTGGTCATCGGTTTTTACCTGCTCTTTTTGTTGGCGCTAAAACTTTTAAAATCGCGCGGCGGCCTGCTCTGGCCGTTGACGCTGGCGTTTGCGGCGGCGGGGCTGTGGGCCTATGGCCTGATGGGCTGGTGGATGCGCTATATGGGGGATGATTTTTGCGTAGTGGAAGACTTTTCGCGTGGGTGGCTGGCCGGGGTGAGGTGGTGGTATCTTAACCTTTCGGGACGGTTTGGTTTTCACTTTTTAAGGGGTTCCACCTACTTTTTGCCGCCCGAATTGGCGCAGGCGCCCATGGCAATCACCCAGCGCGGCTCCATCATCTGCTCGTAGAGCTGCCGGATGACCGGCGCCATCTTGATGAAGATGGTGCCCGCCACGATCATCATGTCGGCCTCGCGCGGCGTGCCGCGGATAACCTCGGCCCCGAAACGGGCCAGGTCGTAGCGGCTCGTCAGGCTGGTGGCCATTTCCAC
>CAZQLE010000244.1:0-4873 GCA_964593905.1 uncultured Anaerolineaceae bacterium
ACACTGCACCGCCCGTTGCGCGTGCGCCCCGCCCACCTGGCCGATGGCTCCCCCGGCCTGGCCGCCGATGGCGCGCCCTCTGACTGTGTGGCCCTCATGGTGCTGGGGCTGCTGGATGAACCGGTCGACCTGGTGGTTTCGGGCATTAACCCCTTTGCCAATCTGGGGCAAGACCTGACCTATTCGGGAACAGTCACCGCGGCCATTGAAGGCACCATTTGGGGGTATCCGTCGCTGGCAGTTTCATTAAACGGAAAAGACCACCTGCCCGAGTATGAAGAATATCTGCCGGCCGCCGAAGCAGCCTGCCGGGTGGCGCGCCAGATGACACAACACAGGCTGCCGCCCAACACGCTCTTGAACATGAATATACCCTGCGGAGAGATTCTGGGGCTGAAAATTACCCGTCAGGGCAGCCGCATCTATCGCGACGAACTGGTGCGCCGTGAAGACCCCATGGGCCGCCCCTATTATTGGATCGGCGGCGAACGGCCCACGGGTGACCCCGCGCCAGACACCGATGTGGGCGAACTGGAACGCGGATATATCTCGCTGACGCCCTTGCAACTCGATTTCACTGCCTATGCCGCGATGGCGCAGCTGCAAAGCTGGACCTGGGGGAACACCTGACCAACAGGGTGGGAGAAAAACGAATATGGCAATGGAACCACAATCCACACATCAAAGCTCATTACCGCCGCGCTGGGTGGTGGCGCTAACCGGTTGGGCCGTGCTGGCGGGGCTGGCGCTGCTGCTGGCAGCCGGGGCCGTCATCCGCTTTAAACCCGGTCTGGCGATATTCTTCAATGAAGCGCCCCTGAATACTGAACAACTTCTGCTTGAAAAAGAAGCCCTCTATCGGGTGCCTGTTTCAGCGCCCATTCCGGGCGGCGCAGAAGATGCACGGGCAGTGTTCTTTTTGGACGGCCGCTCACTGGTGCGGGTAAACAACACCACCGATCTGGCTGCCGCGCCAGACCGGTTTCTATTGGAAGATCTGGAAGACGGCAGCAACTGGGTTTATTTTTCCAGCCAGGCGCAGCTTTCGCCTGCCGCTGCCCGGCAGCGCGTGCAGCTACTGCTGCGCAGCCCGTCGGTGTGGGTGGCAGAAGAAATGGCGCTGATCTACCTCCTGCTGGGCGGTTTTCTGGCATTTCAACTGGCGATATTTGTGCTGCGCTCTGCTGCGGCGCGGGCAGAACTACGCCGGTCGCTGTTTGCAGCCCCGGCAGTGGTGGGCGGACGGTTGATCGCCCTGCTGCCACGCCGCCTGCGTGAAATAAACGCCGATCAGGCTTACCGCCTGTTTTGCGTTTTAACCGGCGCAGTGTTGATGGTGATTGCCCTGGTGCGGGCCGCTTCGATGAGCATGACCTGGGATGAGGCGCGCACGATGAACCAGTATGCGCGCTATATCTTTGATTTTCTCAAAATTGATGTCGCCAATAACCACATGTTAAACACTTTCCTCATCTATCTAAACGGGCAGATCTGGGGAGTGGATTACAACGAGTTTGTCATTCGCCTGCCCAATTTATTGTTTTATGTACTTTATCTGGTCATGGCGCATCAAACCGGAAAGCTATTCCGCTGGCGTTATCTGGTATTTTCACTGCTGGTGTTCAACCCCTACCTGTCTGAGTTCTTCAGCCTGGCGCGGGGTTATGGCATGGCCGCCGCCCTGCTGTTAACCGGCCTGTATGTCTATCTGCGCAAACGCGGCGATTGGTCTGCCATTATCGTCACAATTTATCTGTTTTTGCTCGGCGCCAGCGCAAATTATATTCTGCTGGTGTTTCTGAGCTGTTTTGGTCTCTATGTGGTTTTCAAAGATATCGGTTGGAAGCATCTGGGCCGGTTCATTCTCTGGGGCCTGCCGCACCTCATCCCCCAGGCTGCAATTTTTGGCGGGTTGTTATATGCCTTTTTGCAAGTGACCGGAGAAGGGCGCAATGCCTTTGGGTCGGGCGGGTCGTTTTTTGAGGCGGTGCTGGTTGGCTTTGGTGATACGCTGTTCACCTTCCCTGCGCTGGCGTTTTTGTTCGCCATCCTGCTAATTGCCACCGCTCTGGGGGCGCTGGTGCTGCGACGGCAAAGGGTGTTGAATCAACCCGTAAGCGTAATGCTGATCGGCTTTTTCCTGCTCACCGTCGTCAGCGCCCAGCTATCTGGCCGGCTGCTGCCCACCGGGCGGCTGCTGATCCCCTTCTGGCCGGCGCTGGCATTATTCCTGGCAGAGACCTTCAGCCATTTTCCACTGCCCGCGGGCAGGCTGCAAAAGGCCTGGTCCGGGGGGGCGGTTCCGGCGGCCATCTGTGCCGCGCTGGCGTTGAACGGCATCTTCTCGATCAATCTCCACGATACGATCCCCTGGGAAGATAACGTGCAATATCGCAATATCATGTATGTCAGCGCAATGGAAGGCAAAACCTTCCAAAATGATGAGCTGACCCCAATCAAACGCTTCTATCTTTCCAAAATCAAGCATGACTTTGGCATCGATCTGTTTCGTGAATAAAATTTTTTTCTCCCTGTGAAAACCCCAAGACCAAACCAGGGTTGGCTTGCGGTTTTAGCGGTTTTTGCTATACTGAAATTACATCGTACCCTGCTCATGAACGCTCTTAACAACCCAGGCAAAAGGAGACAACTGATGCAGTATACCGTTCGCGAATGGATGATGGATCTGGTGGTTTTTATTGACCCCGAAACGACCGTGTCAGACGCTCTGGCGCTGATGCGCCGCCGCTACATCCAGAGTTTAATCGTCAAAAAGACAGAAACCAGCCCCGAGTATGGCATCCTGACCTCGACGGACATTAGTGACAAGATTGTCGCCCAGGATCGCAACCCGGTGGAAACCAGAGTAAAAGAGATTATGTCTTCGCCGCTGCTTACCGTGAATGAAACATTAAGCCTGCGGGAATGCGCCAGAACGATGATGGAACACCGCATTCACCATCTGCCAGTGGTGGATAACGAAGGAACGATTGTCGGCATGATTTCGTCCACCGATTTTATGGTGGCCGCTGAAGCAATGGGCCGGGCGCCGCGCGAACTAAGTTAACGGCGGTCTGCGCTATATGGAAGATAGTCTTTTGGGGTGGTCTGGGCGCTTCGCTGCCTGAACCACCCCAAAAAATATTCACCGCAAACGCACACCCCAACCACCAGACCAGACAAGTCGGGCTTTACTTTTGCACAACGCATCACTATAATCAAAAATAGGATGCGCCGTGTATTATTTACTATTTCAGTCTTTGTTGCACTGGCCGCAGCCTTGATCTTACCATCTTCTGCCAGGGCAACCCCTGGCGCAGGGCAACTTCCGTCCGGCGCCAATGTTGCAGCGCGTATGCTGCAAGACACAGCCACCCAGGCGCCCGCTCCAATCGCCACCAACACCCCATTTCTTCCTTTTTTTCCACCTTCAACCCCGCAGCCCGATGGCAAAGTTGAACATGTTGTGGTTGAAGGGCAATCACTGTGGATGATTGCCATCAGCTATCAAACCACAATCAACGAAATTGCGCTGTTAAATGATATCGCGCTGGATAACCCGGTGGTATGGATCGGTCAGATTCTGGTGGTGCGTCCGGCGAATACCGCCCTGCCCACCGCGACCATTTCGCTCACCCCCGAGCCCAGCCAGACCGCGCCGCCCTCGCAAACACCGCCGCCAGTGACGCAGACCCCGCTGACAATTGCCACCGCCGAACCATCCGGCGGGGTGCCGGTCAGCGGTAATAGCCAGGGAAACCGCGGCCTGTTTATCGCCGGGCTGTCGCTGGTGGGCGGCGGTTTGCTGCTGGCGTTGATCTTTGGCGCGTTATGGGGTGGGCGGCGCAGAATTTGAGCAGAACGAAGCATCCCTCACCGGTCTGCAACACCCTCGCCGCAGCCCGTCGCAGGTAGAGATTCTTCGCCTGTGCTGCGCACCGGCTCAGGATGACATGCGCTTTCGTTCGTGTATCATGCTGAACGAAGAAACCCAACACCCTTGCCGGTTTGACGCAATGCAAACTTGATCGCCTTGCAGAGATCACCCCGCCGCAATACCCCCCCCGGACAAAATGACACTTTGACCACCGCCCCATCATCTGGCTTTAAATCCGGTTATAATTGTCTCTTATGGCGTATCAAAAGACATTCTCTTTTATATTGTTGTTATGTGTCGTTTTGACCCTGGCGCTGTTCCCCGCCAAACCAGTTCAGGCGCAATCCAGCGCTGACCTGGTGGCGGCAGTGAACGCACTGCGGGCCAGTTACGGGCTGGTTGCTTATGATGTGGATGGCGGGCTGATGGCTTCGGCACAAAGCCAGTCTGACTACATGGCTTCAATTGGCACTTTAACCCATACCGGCGCAGATGGCTCACAGCCCGCCGGCCGGGGGGTGAACGAGAATATTTGCGGCGGCATGAGCGTATCGGCTCAAGGCTGTGTATCGCAATTTTGGACAGACCAACTGCATATGCAGACCATGATCGGCTTTTCCACCGGCCTGATCGGCGCGGGGTTAACCGTTAAAGACGGGGTCAGCTACTACACCCTGCATGTGGTCCGCACCGGTTCCAGCACCAACATCAGCGCAGCGCCGGTCTCGCCGCTGTTGCCTTCCGGTGCGGCGCAGGCTGCCTCGCCAACCGTCCCCCCCGAGATCATCCCCGTGGTCACTGCAACCACCGGTTCAGATGGAAAAATCATTCACGAAGTGCAAAGCGGCCAATCGCCGTGGAGCATTGCCACTTCTTACGGTATCACCATTCAAGAACTGGCGGCGTTGAACAATCTGGACCCAGCCGCGCCGGTGCTGTATCCGGGACAAAAATTGCTGATCCGCCAGGCGCCGACCCCCACCCCTACCGTTCCGC
>CAZQLE010000245.1:0-4845 GCA_964593905.1 uncultured Anaerolineaceae bacterium
TCGCTGTTGATGGAATCTGCCCCGGAAGCAGCGGGCGAGTTCCAGCCACCCAGTCTCTTGCCCCTCCCCGATTTGACCCCCCAGCCCACCCTGGGGCCTACACCGGAGCCTACGCTCCCGGTATATGAAATGCCGGTGCCGACGGTTGAATTGACCCCGGTGGATATTCCCACCTTTGAGCCGACACCCACTGAAACGCTGCCCATTGCGGCGTTGGAAGCTGAACCTGGCGCGGCGGGCCTGCCGGGCAGCGGACCCATTCTGGGCATTTTTGCTGAAAGCGCCACGCCGGCGGCCCCGGCTGTAGCTGTGCCTGAGCAGCCAGTTCAAACCGATCTGAGCGGACAGTTGCGTGAATTTGCGCCCGGTCTGCGTTGGATCTTGGGCGGTGTGCTGTCTCTGGCGATGCTGTTGACCTTCTTCTCGTGGCGGGCACGCCGTTTGTGAGCTAAATTCAAGATGGAAAAAAACATTACCCATTGCCCCTATTGCGGACGACCGGCTGTTTACCGGGTTGTCTTCGGGCAGGAACGTCCCACCTGCATGGCCTGCGACTGGATCCACTTTTTGGACCCCAAAGTGGCCGCTGCTGCGGTGGTGCGAGACGGTGGGCGGGTGTTGCTCACCCGGCGGGTAAACCCGCCCTATCAGGGCGCCTGGACGCTCCCGGCGGGGTTTGTGGACGGCCACGAAGACCCGGCGCGGGCGGCCGAGCGGGAATGTCTGGAAGAAGCCGGGCTGGTGGTGGAAGTGACCGGCCTGGTGGATGTCATCGCCGGGCGGGAGCATCCCCGCGGGGCGGATATTTTCATCGTGTATGAAGCACGCTGTGTGGGGGGAAGTTTACAGGCCGGCGATGATGCAGATGCTGCCGCGTTTTTCCCGCTTAACGAGCTGCCTCCGCTGGCCTTTCAGACCACGGCCAATATTCTGGCCGGGCTGAAGAAATAAGCAGCTCAGGCGCGCTCTCCACCGCCGATAAATTTTTTGCTCAGTCGTTTTTAACCGGGCTGCCGTTGCGGCGCTGCCATTCTTCATCATCCAACAAAGTTACAACGCGAAACGATTCGGCATAGTCCATTTCTTTGCCGCGCGCCCGTTCGGCCGCCCAGGTGCGCACATGTTCGGCGGGGTCTGAATGCATCTGGCTTTTGTGTTCGCGCAGGGCATCGATTTTTAACCCGATGGTTTCATCAATGTTGACGAATAAACCGGTCTGACCCCAGCCCGAGACATAAACCTTGCGCACTTTGTGCGCCTTCAGGCCTTCTGCTTCCAGTTCTTCAAACAGGTTGGGCTGCCCCGCGGCCGGAAAGACAGCATCCAGCGCGGCCTGGCCGGCGGCGCGGTGGTCGGGGTGGTTGATGTAATCATCGCCGGCCCATAAGATGGTCGGGTCACTGCAAAGCACCACCTCGGGACGAAAACGGCGCATCTCGCGCACCAGTTTTTTGCGCAGTTGCAGGGTGGCCTCCAGCAGCCCGTCGGGCTCGCGCAGAAAGGTCACATCGTGAACACCGATCACCGCGGCAGCATTGCGGGTTTCGGCTTCGCGAATTTCGGCTGCCCGGGTGCGGGTCATACCGGGCTGGTCAATGCCCACATCACCGCTGGTGCACAACACATAGCCCACCCGTGTTCCGCCTTTAACCCAACGGGCGATGGTCCCTGCACAGGTATATTCGATATCATCGGGGTGCGCCATAATCACCAGAGCACTCTCGGGGGTGTAAAATTTGCTCATTGCCGGTCTCCAGATTTAAAATAATTTTTGCGTAATGACTTTATCATCCCAGAGTCTTTACCCCCAGGATAGCTTGAATGAATACATTCCATCCGGCAATTCTACCTTTGCGCAGAGAAGTTCGCAATGTGAAAATTGAAATGACCTGCCTGAAAAAAAAGGCAGGTTTTATGGTGTGACATGCGCTGCAAAGGGTGGAATCTGCGAATTAATTCTCGTTCCGGTTCTGATAGGCAATTGCCACCATTCCCAATCCGGCGCAGGCAAAAAAGAAGAAGATGCCGTTGCGCAGCAGGGGGGTGGTGCTGCCAAACAGGGCCGTGAGCGAAACCATGAACAGGAGCGTTCCCATAAAGGCGGTGGAAGCCATGGCCATAAAATCGTCAAATTTAACGGCCAGAATGCCAAACAACAGGGCAAAGACCACCGCCATGCTGATTTGAATATCGCTGAGCTGCTGAAACGAAAAAATAGCGTCGATAATTTTGTCAGTCGCGCCGCCCTTATCCACCACCAGCCCGGCGCCCATCCCGATCACCGCGCCCAAGGCACAACTGGCGATTACGGTCAGCAGCATATACAACGGCTGGGCAATCAACATGCCCGCTACTCCACCCACCAGAAAGCCCCCCAAGGGGGTGAACATATTCAGCGCGCCTTCCAAAACAACCGTGCGTGTTGCGATATGGGCGGTGATTAAACCGCCGATCAAAAAACCGCCCCATTTGGGCGCATTGCGCAGTAAATTAAAACCCGACATGGCCAGGATAAGGCCGGTGATGAATTGAAGGCTGTTTAGAATGATGAAAGGCGTCATAACCGTCCTAAAGTTGTCAGTTATCTAAAAATGCTGAGTAGCTTTCGCTGTAAACCGTGCCTCGAATGGTGCGGTCAATGCGCGCATTAACCAGCAAGGGCTGATCGCTGGTCACCATCATTGAACCGCGGAAGAAGCCGTTTGTGCCGAAAATACTGTTGGCCGGACCAAGCATCAGCGCCCGCCCGGTTTGTGGTGACGAGGTGCGCACCGCATTGGGCGGCAGACGGGTGATGCTTTCGGAGGGCAGCCGGCCGTTGGCGGGGTCGCCATTGGGCAGCAGATATTGTACATCGATATTGGCGGGGGCGCTGCCCGCATTGACGATGGATAGATAAGTGTAAGCCGGGTAATAGGTGTGTGTCCAGACGATATAGGGCAAAACGTAGCGATAAGCTGCTTCAGAAGAGCGTCCCGCGGCTGGTTTGCGTACATTGGCCGCCCCGGCAGTGCTGTTGATATAACTGACCCCGTAGATCGCTTCGCCGGCGCTGGTCACGCGCATTGTGCCGTAGCGGCCGGCCAGTCCGGGGTCTTTGCAGGGGTCAATCTCAAGGGTCTGATTGGTTTGCACCGGCAGGTTGGTAAACGCGGCCGCCGAAGCAGGGGGGATGATTGCGCCGGTGTTGGTGAAGAATTCCAGGGTGATGCTGGTGGGGGCAGCCGCCTGGAGATAGATTTTTGTCCATTGCCGGGTGCTGGCCCGGTCGCAGGCCAACTGTGGAAAGGTGAGAGTGCTGCCGCTCATCTCTTTGCCGATGGCCTCATAAGCAAAAGCGCGCGGGCCGTCTTGCTCGTGTGTGATGGCCGCCGCCAGCAGGCTGGCAGCGGAGGCCGAAAATTGCAGCCCGCCGCGATAGCCGGAGGGCAGATTTAGCATTTCACCATCAATCATTTTGGCCGATTTGGCCGCTATTTGCAAGTTGAACGGGCTTTTCCCTTCGGCGATCACGCTGACCGTCAGCGCAGAATTGCCAATGTTTTGAAGGCCCACCGTGGTGCTGTATAACGATTGGGTGGTGCTGTCTTGATAGCCGAAAAAGAAAAGCGGCACAAACAAACGGTCGCTGGCTTCTTCGGGCAGCAGGCCGGCATAAACCGGGCGGCTTTGCGGCAGATTGGCCGAGACCTGTTCGTAGAGGGTGAAAATCGGCAGGGATGAGGTGATCACCGCAGATCCGCGGTCAATTCCGCCGATCAACAGCGTTCCGCTTCCGCGGGGCGGTATGGAAGGCAGCAGGGCGGGCTGGTCTACCTGGGAGCCATCTTCTTTGTAATAGGTGACGCTAATGCCAACCGTTTCATCATTCGGGTTGAAGTATAAGATATTGGATTGCCAGACCGGCTCGGTGCTCGCGGGCTGCGCTTTTACGGTTGTCAGGCCGGTGGAAAGCATCAGCAGGAGCAGGATCACCAGCAGGCGAATGCGATTCAACATAATGCTTTTCTCCAGGGTACGCATGGCTGGTTGGTTTTTTTACCGGGCTTTAGATCGGTGGCATCAGTGTGTGGTTTATACCGGGTCTGACTGCTCACGGTTATAATATATCAGGAAGTGTCAGTTCTTCCCATTGTAGATTCTGGTTCAGATAACCCTACAAGGATATTATAAGGGTTTTTGATCACAAGAATCTGTTTGTAGCCTACTGCCCGCTTAACAAAATTGAAACGAGTCATGCCCGATTCAGCCTTGAAAACGGTTCTTATTAATCTCTGGCGTCTGATCCGCCGGGCGTTTTTGCGCATCTGGGTGACCATTCGCGATACGCTGCGTTCCATGTCGGCGGCGCGGGCGTCTGAAGGGGCGGCCAGCATTGCCTATTATGCGCTGTTTTCACTGTTTCCGCTGCTGGTCTTTCTGGTGGGGGTGGGCGGTTATTTGTTGAGCGACAGCAGTATGCAGTTTGAAATACTGGCCTGGGTGCAGGTGTCTTTTCCGGCGGCGGGGAACGAAATTGTCGAGGTAATCCGGCAGGCGGCCGTGTGGAAGCGCCCGTTCGGGATTCTGGCCGGGTTGAGCCTGCTCTGGTCGGCCACCAGCGTATTTTACAGCCTGGCGGCAAACCTGAACCGGGTGTATGCCGATGCCAAAAAACGGGGCATCATCCGCAACCGCTTTGTGGCGCTGGGAATGATCGGTGGGATCTTGTTTTTCATCGTTACCCTGACGGCGCTGCGCACAACGCTAAAACTGGTCTCTACTTTTGACCTGCCCTTTATTGAATTTGAGCCCTGGGTGAAGCGTTTGATGTTGAGCATCGTCGCCAGTGAAGTGCCTTCTCTG
>CAZQLE010000246.1:0-4837 GCA_964593905.1 uncultured Anaerolineaceae bacterium
CCCCCACCCTGCGGCCAACCTTTACCCCCATGCCATGACCGCACGCACCTTTTTTCAAAGCCTTCAAATCAACCAGAAACATCCGCTCGCCCCATTCGCGGGGGTGCGGTCGTTGTTGCTGGCATTCATCTGGCTGCTCTCGCTGACCGCCTGCCAGATGGCGCCTCAGACAGCTTCGGAACCGGTCGAAGTGCAAACCCAGAGCACCCAACCGGCCCAACTGGCAGCTGTTGCAACTGCAACAGACCCGCCGCTCCCAATCAGTTCCAGCGCGGTTCCGGCTGAACACCTGGTGGTGGATGACGCCCCCGCAGCCAATGTGGATGCCCCCCTGCGTTTTGTCTTTCCCTCACCGCAGCCGCCGCCCAAATCGCTCTGGCGGCCTCCGTTATATGATGTTCCCTGGGCACTGGGCCCGTATGATCATTTTTATTTTGTCCGGCCCATTGCCGCCAATGAAATGAACTGGCCGCTGGCCGATTATCGCTACGGCGGGATTTTCTTCAGTTCAGATATCGTTCATACCGGAATCGATATCCCCACCCCACGCGGAACGCCCATCCTGGCCGCCGGGCCGGGCCAGGTGATGTTTGCCGGTTACGGGCTCTTCCGCGGCAATGACGACCCCAAAGACCCTTACGGTCTGGCCGTTACCATTCGGCATGACTTTGGACATCAGGGGTTGGAATTGTATACTGTCTATGCGCATATGGATAAAATCCATGTGGTTTCGGGGCAGCGGGTTGAGACAGGCACGCTCCTGGGTGAAGTCGGCACCACCGGTCTGACCACCGGCCCCCACCTTCACTTTGAGGTCCGCGTTGAAAACGACTCATTTTTCACCACGCGCAACCCCGAACTGTGGATTGCCCCGCCGCAGGGCTGGGGGGTGCTGGTCGGTCGCTTAATGAATTCCAATAAATCGCTGCTCACCCGCCAGGAAGTAACCGTAAAAAATCTGGAGACAAAACAAAAATGGTCGGTTATTTCTTACGGTGATGCCGCGGTCAATTCCGATCCTTACTACCAGGAAAATTGTGTCCTGGGCGATCTCCCGGCCGGGCGCTACCAGATCAGCATCGATTATGAAGATGAAACCCTGAAGACCGAAGTGGATATCCACCCCGGCGCCATCACCTATTTCACCTTTCGTGGCAAATATGGGTTTAACCTCAATCTGCCCGTTGAGACAGGCCAAAAAGACTGGTTGAGTGAAACACCCTGACCAAATGATCAGTTTTTCGGGCCTCACCCCGTCTAAACGCTTGACAATTTCCCCTGCCTGTTTGACAATCTTCCCATAACCGGTGTAAAGATAGACTTGCCTGCTCAGATGGCAAAGGGTATGCCCGTTTTTGAGGCATCACGCGGTGACCCGCGAGCCTCTCAGAGGCCGAAACCATAAAATTTTCAAGCTGCACGTTTTTGGAGGAAAGGCATGAAAAACAAAAATAAAATGCCAGGTCTGCTGGCATTTCTAACCATCCTTGCCGTGGTGCTGTCTGCCTGCACCCCCGGCGAAGACACCCCCGACCCGCAAACCTTGATCACCCAGGCAGCCGCGACCGTCTCTGTCCGGCTCACCCAGGATGCTGCCACACAACCAACCCAGGATATGACCGCCATCGTTTCACAGATAGCCGGTACCATTCAAGCACAAATCAGCCAGACTGCGGCCGCCAGACCCACCGAAACGGCCACCCCGGCCGTTACCCAGACCGGCACAGCAACCCGCCCGGTCGCTTATGTTGCCCCCACCATTCCGGTGGCGCTGGGCAATGCGGCGGATAAATGCGAATATGTAACCCAGTTTCCGGCCGATAACACCGCGTATAGCGCCGGTTGGAGTTCAGCTTCAGAAGACTGGTACTGGGAAGTTAAAAATACCGGCACAACCACCTGGAGCACTGCATTTCAATATCGCTTTTACACCGGCGATCTGATGACCCAGAACGATGTGCGCGCCTACAACCTGAAATCGGAGGTTAAACCCGGCAGCACAATCCGTTTATATTATGACCCCAGGGTGCCCAACAAAAACGGCAACCTCTACCAGGCCTGGGTGTTGGTTAACAGCCAGGGGATTAATTTCTGCGCCATGGACCTGGCGCTCAAAGTGAGCGGGGCCTCAACCACCGCCGTGGCAACCCGCACGGTCACCCCGGGCGGACCCACGCTCACCCCCAATTCATGGGAGTGGATGTGCACCGATGCCCAGCGCAGTCTGATTCTGGGCCAGGGTTGTGACACCTATTGCAAATTACCCAATGCCAAACAGCCCTGCTACGTTCTGGGCGTGCCCTACGTTAAAACCGCCACCGCCGCCCCGGCCACAGCAACCTCGGCCCCTCCGGCTGCAACCGCCACCACCGCCCCGGCTGAAGCCACTGCCACGAGTACGGGAACCAATACACCCTGAGGAACGTCTTGATTCAATCGGGCTGTGTCTTCGATGCAGCCCCGAACGGATGTCCCCCCCTATCCACCGGCCAGCCTGCGTCAACAAAGATGAGAGACTTTTTCCTCACCCTTGACAAATACAGGATCGCCGTTGAGAATTTGAAAATTGGATATTGATAAAAAGCTGGTAAAATCAACGCAGTTCAATACGTAATTTGATGGAGGAACGAATATCATGTCTCGCTCTAAAAAAATGGCGGGGTTTGCCGCCCTGCTGGTAGTAGCATCCTTAATCCTGAGCGCCTGCACCGCAGAAGCCACTCAGGATCCGGCTGCAATCTTCACCCAGGCAGCCCAGACGGTTCAGGCACAAATGACCCAGTCTGCCGCGGCCTCGCAGCCCACTCAGGATCCGGCTGCCATCTTTACCCAGGCGGCTGGCACCATTCAGGCGCAGCTCTCGCAAACGGCTGCCGCCAAACCCACTGAAACCCAACAACCCACCACCTCAACCACGCTCATCGCGGCGCTGCCCGGTGTCGGCACTCCGGCGGCCGGTCTGGGTCTGCCTGCCCTGGCAACCCCCACCCTGGCGCGCGGTCCCGTGGCCGATAAGTGCGAATATGTCACCCAATTCCCCGCAGACAACGCAGAATACGCCGTAAAATACACTTCGCAAAGCGAAGACTGGTACTGGGAAATCAAAAACTCAGGCCAGACCACCTGGAGCAAAAACTATCAGTATCGCTATTACTCTGGCAAACTGATGACCCAGGGCGGCGTCCGCTCTTACAGCCTCAAAAGCGATGTCAAGCCCGGCGACTCGGTCAAGCTGTATTTTGACCCGCAGGTACCCAGCGAAAATGGTTCGCATGTGATGACCTGGGTATTGACCAATGCCGAGGGCGCCAACTTCTGCGTGTTTGATATGACCATCAAAGCCAGCGGCGGCAGCGGATCGAGCAACCCCAACGACACTGCCACCCCGAACTCACTGGATTGGATGTGCACCAACGCCAGCCGCTCCTCCATTCAGGGCAAGGAATGCTTCTGCTTCTGCAAGAGCTATTCTGGAACCGGAACCTGCTACACCCGCGGCACCGAATACACGGCCGGGATGTCACCGATCAACACTGGTGACGATGCTGCCTGTACGGATTAATCTGGTCCACTTTTTGATCTCCAGATATCCCCTGGCCAGCAGCGCTCAAAAACGTTAACCTTATAAGTGGAACCAGGACACTGGTTCCACTTGCTTTTTTTATAAGACGGTGGTGCGCCTATGATAAAAGAACGCTATCCTGTATCCATTCTGGTATTGATCCTTTCAATACTGCTGGCTGCCTGCGCTCCGGCGGTCGATGCCGGTCAGGTCGCCACCCAGGCTGCCGCGACGGTTGCGGCCCGCTACGAAGCAACGCTGGCATCTGAGCGCACAGCCGAAGCGGCCCGTCTGGCCAGCACACTGGACGTGCAATCGACCCAGATCGCCGGTCTGCAAACCGCGCAGGCGGCCCCCACCGCCACGCTGGCCCCTTCACCTTCCGCAACCCAGCCCGGCGCAAACCCGGTCATCATCACGGCCAGCGGCGACAAGTGTGAACTGGTGGGCCAGCACCCACAGGATGGCACCCGGTTTCCATTATCGTGGACGACCGGCGCCGATCCGTGGTACTGGGATGTTAAGAACACCGGCACCACGACCTGGAGCAAGGAATATATTTACCGCTACTTTAGCGGCCGGGCCATGACCGCCGCGGATTCGTACAAATTAACCCGCGATGTCCCGCCCGGTCAGGTTGGCCGGCTCACCTTTACCCCAGTTTTGCCCAAAACTGCGGGCGAATGGACCACAACCTGGGTGTTGACCAACCCGGCCGGTGATAATTTCTGCACGTTCTTTGTCACCGCCCGCACCACCGATTCGCTCAAAGAGCCGGTCTACACCAACACGCCCAGTGATGAAGCCTGGCTGTGTTCCGACCCCGACCGCAGCCGCCGCGCCGGATATAACTGTTACTATTTCTGCAACAGCGCCGACCGCACCGAACTCTGTTATCTGGAAGGCACGCCGGTTCCAAAACCGTAGCGGCTGGCCCTTGACAATTTACCCCCTTCGGTTGAAAATGCACCAGGGGATACCCAAATCCTGATCCGCCGGAATATCTACTCAAAACCAACGGTTCAAAAAACAATATGCGCTTCAAACTGGCATTGGAGGAATAACCATCATGAAATTGCTTAAAAATCTGGTCTTGCTGGGCGCAGTGCTGGTCATGGCGGCCTGCACCGCAACAGGCCCCGCACCTGATACCGCTCCGACCCCGAACCTGGATACTGTCCGCACCGAAGCCGCGCAAACCGTGGTGGCAAAAATTACCTATGCCGCGGCGTTAAACCCCTCGGCCACCGCCACCGAAGAACCCGCCACAGCCAC
>CAZQLE010000247.1:0-4829 GCA_964593905.1 uncultured Anaerolineaceae bacterium
CCAGCGCGGCCATGGCCACTTCCAGGGCGGCCGTACCGTTGGTGCAGGCAATTCCATATTTTGCCTGCTGATACCCGGCAAACTGCTGTTCAAATTCCAGGGTCTTTGTGCCCGGGGTGCGCCACCAGATGCCGCTGTGCAACACCTCCAGCAGCGCTTTCTCTTCGGTTTCGTCATATTGCGGCCAGGCAGGAAAAGGTTTGGATTTTGCGGGAACGCCGCCATGGAGGGCAAGTTTTTCAGACATTCTGATTTCTCCTGAAAAGAATTGGGATGATAAAACTATTTCAACTGACGGATGGTGTAAAAACTGTTTGTGTCATAGAGCACCTCGACAATCGCACCCAACACCGTGGCCTGATACCCCAGGCGCGAGGCCACCAGCCGGGGTCTGATCGGAACGATACCTTCAATGCGCTGCAAAATCGGATCGATCAACAGATCGGTATAAAGATCCAGGCTGCTGCGCAAAACAACCAAATCGGGGTCTAGAAGCGCACAGGTATTGGCAACAGCCATCGAAAGGTAATCGACCATTTCATCGACCAGCTTCTGCGCCCATTCTTCATGCTCCAGCATCGCTTTAAAGATGCCTTCGGGGGTGGTTGTTTCGCTGGCAATCGGGATCTGCCGATCTTGAAGCAGCTCTTTAGCGCGTTCTCCAATCGCCGCCAGCGAGGCCTGGCTTTCAAGCACGCCAAAAACGCCGTGCTGCTTTCCAAGATATTCCCTGTTGGGCAAAAAATAACCAATCTCACCGGCCAGGTAGTTTGAACTGCGATAAAGCGAACCGTCAATGATAATGCCGGCGCCAATCCCTTTACCAATGGTGATGAAAACCAGGTTGCGCACATCCTGATCCACCCCAAACCACAACTCCCCCAGCGCCGCCAGGTTAACATCGTTATCCACCACCACCGGAAAACCAAAATCCTGAAAAAGCTTTTGCTTGAGTGGATATTCGGTCCAGTTCTGGATGGCATCGTTCAAGACCACCCCTTCTGGATGATTGGTAAGCCCCTGGGTTCCGACCGCCAATCCAAGAACTTTCCGCCCGGCAATGGCTTCGTTCCCGGCCAGTTCGCCGATCAAACGGGCCAGACGGGCATATGAGACTTCTGCCGCAGCCGGCTGGTTTTCCAGCTTCTTTTCAACCAGCACCACCCCGCGCAGGTCGGTCACCGCGCCATAGATTTCGGTGCCGCCCAGGTCAATTCCGATAATTGCATTGCCATTGGCGTTAATTTCCAGCAAAGGTCGTCTGCGGCCGCCGCTAAACTCTTTCTCGCCGGTCGAAACCACCAGGCCTTCTTCAATCAATTCATCCACAATCCGCATCACGGTCGGCAGGCTGAACTGCAATTCTTTTGCAATGGAAGGACGAGAAGTCGGCCCATTCCGGCGAATATAATCCAGAATGGTGGAGCGATTGATCACGTGCATCTTGTTAACAGTGAGGGCGTTTTCCCGGGCGATTCCTTTTTTCATTGAGGTCTGACAATCCTTAAAGAGAAAAGATCTTAACGCAAAACAGGGCCGGCGCTGTTGGACAGATTATTTAATTGAACAGTAGTGGGGTAACTTTATTACTATACTTTAATAAGTTTCTTACATTGTAGCAATTATTTCAAGCCAGTCAAGCCCTAAAGTAAGGGTGCGCCGAAAGTACATGTCATTCTGAGCCGGTGCGTAGCACCGCGCGAAGAATCCCCACCCATGCGGGCAGCGGCAAGGGTCTTGCAGACCGGCGTAGAGATGCTTCGCCTTTGGCGCAGCAGATCACAATTTCGTCCGCTTGAAGCGCGCCTTTTGTTCGGGGGTCATCTTTTCGGTGGCGTACTGCACAATCAGGCGCGCACAGCGGTCCTTCCACCGCAATAAAAATTCTTCCACCAGTTGCGGGTTTTGCTTCCATATCTCGCGCAGCAGCCAGCCCAGCCCTTGATGCACCACCTTCTCGCCATCCAGCATCAACGGGTCTATAAATGCCAGCGCATCGACAAAGCTCACTTTGCCGGGCGTCACCCGCAGCAGGCTCACCGGCACAGCGCGGCGCTGCCAGCGGGTGGGCGAACTGCGCCAACCCGACATGGCCTCCAAAGGCACAATGGCCCGGTTTAAAAATTCGGCCACCACATCCTGGCTAAACATATCGGTATGCGCCCAGTTGCAAACGCCATCCTCCAGCCAGGAGCCCACTTGCGCAAAATCAAGCGGGGTCAATTCACCCAAAAAGTTTTTGGTAAACCATAACCCAAAACTGGCTTCTTCATATTTCCCGCTGCGCACCAGGCGTTCGGCCAGGGCCAAAAAGCCGGCCTTCCCCAGCACGGCCCGGTGCTCATTCAGCCAGATATCCCGCTGCACCTCCATCTCTTTCTGGTCGAGGCCATAGGCATCATACCCCTCGACAAAAAAACGGGCATATTTTTGCACCCGCGCGGGGTTTGCGTGTTGCTGACAAAAAGCGCGAATTTCTTCAAAAAGTGCTGTCACGCGATCCATAAACTTTTCTCCCATTTTGGTATGGATTTTTCCCGGGCGCTTCAGATATAATGAGCTTTATCCTATCGTTCAGGGAAGTGATCCTGCGTTAATTTTAGCCCGCTTCATCTCAAAAACCCCTGTCCTTAATGTCAGAATCAAACCAATATCCAACCATCGATACCTCAAGAAGGGGATCAGCATCATGAAAACCACCTGGCAAGAAAAACTGCGCTATCGTTTTGATAATTTTATGTCTCGCGGGACTGCTGCCTTAATTGGCGGTCTTGCATTGTTATCGGTGACGCTCATTGTTATATTTGCAGCGATCATTTCCACCACCCGCATCGCTCCGGCCAACGGCGAACCGGTCGGGTTTTTAGAGGCCGCCTGGCTTAGCCTGATGCGCACCCTGGATGCCGGCACGATGGGCGGTGACGAAGGTTGGGGCTTTCGCCTGATCATGTTTGTGGTCACACTGGGCGGCGTCTTTATCATCAGCACCCTCATCGGTGTGCTCACCAGCGGCATCGAGGCCAAAATGGATGAACTGCGCAAGGGCCGCTCGCGGGTGATCGAGAAAGATCATACCGTCATCCTGGGCTGGTCACCCCAGGTCTTCACCGTGCTGCCCGAATTGATCCAGGCCAACGCCAATCAATCAGACCCCTGTGTGGTTATTCTGGGCGACAAAGATAAAGTGGAGATGGAAGATGAAATTCGCACGCTGGTTGGCCCCACCGGCAAAACCCGCGTCGTCTGCCGCACCGGCAGCCCAATCGACATGAACGATCTGGATCTGGTCTCGCTGCAAAGCTCCCGCTCCATCATCATCCTCACCCCCGCCGGGGATGATTCTGATGCCGAAACCATTAAAACCATCCTGGCCATCACCAACAGCCCCAACCGGCGGTCTGAACCTTATCATATTGTGGCCGAAATTCAAAATCAACGCAATATCGATATCGCCAAAATGGTTGGCAAAGACGAGGTTGAACTGGTCTTGACCGGCAACCTGATCTCGCGCATCATCGCCCAGACCTGCCGGCAAAGCGGTCTTTCAATCGTTTATACTGAACTGCTCGATTTTGGCGGCGACGAAATTTACTTTAAAGAAGAACCCGCCCTGGTGGGTAAGACCTTCCGCACCGCGCTGGATGCCTACAACGATTCAACGGTGCTTGGGTTGTGGAAGCCGGAGAACGGCTCGCAGCTAAACCCGGCCATGGATTATGTGATCCAAAGCGGCGAGAAGATTATTGCCATCTCGGCCGATGACGACACCATCGTCTTAAACAGTCAGCATCAGATTAACCGGCAGACAGAGGCCATTTTGCCCATCACACAATATGAACCGGTTGCCGAACGCACGCTGATTCTGGGGTGGAACCAGCGCGCAATGTCGATCATCGGCGAGTTGGATCTGTATGTTGCCCCCGGTTCTGAAATTGTGATCGTAGCCAATGACCCCGATGCAAAACAACCGCTGGCCGACGCCTGTCAAAACTGCCGCAATCAGTCGGTCCGGTTTATTGAGGCCGACACCACCGAACGCACCGTGCTGGAAAGCATTCAACCCGAGACCTTCAACCACGTGATTGTGCTCTCGTATGCCAACCTGCGCGACACCCAGGCCGCCGATGCCTGCACGCTGATGACCCTGCTGCACCTGCGCGATATGGCCGAAAAAGGCAATCTGGATCTGGCAATTGTCAGCGAGATGCAAGATGTGCGCAACCGCGCCCTGGCCGAAGTGACCCAGGCCGACGATTTCATCGTCAGCAACCGCCTGGTCAGTCTAATCCTCTCCCAAATTTCCGAAAATAAGGCGCTCAACAGTGTCTTTACCGACATTTTTGACGCAGACGGCTCCGAGATCTATCTCAAACCAATCAGCCACTACATCACCCCCGGCGTACCGGTGAACTTTTATACCGTGATCGAAGCCGCCGCCCAGCGCGGCGAGGTGGCTTTTGGTTATCGCCGCAAGGCGCTCTCTGCCATTGCCAATCAGTCATACGGCGTGGTGGTCAACCCGGTTAAGACCGACCTGGTCACCTTTGATAAAGGAGATACACTGATCCTGCTGGCCGAGGATTAATCGACCCGGAAGGATTCATCCCGCCCGGTCTGAAAACAACCCGCTTTACAAACGAAAATGCCGGCGCAGCGATCACTGCGCCGGCATTTTTAAGTTGTGCGCACAATTCGGGGGGTTACTTTTGCAGCAGCACGCGCTGGCGCAGACTGAAAATCACCACGCCCAGCCCAAAATAAAACATCGAGAGCACCGCCGCCGCCCCCAGACGAAAAGCCGCCTCCGAGGCATTCCTCTCCGACCTGCG
>CAZQLE010000248.1:0-4798 GCA_964593905.1 uncultured Anaerolineaceae bacterium
GTTTGCCTTTCTGCGGTGCGGCACACCCCCAAAACGGGGATATTACCCGACACCCGGTTCTTCTTCGACAATCTCAAGGTTCACCCGGCCGGGCCAAAAAACCGCAGGGCTTTGTGCCTTACTCGTGATAAACTGAAGCATCATCATAAGGAGACTCATGAAAAGCCTGGCTGAAAAACTCAAGACAATTTCCCCGATAAAAATTTTGGCGGTGGCTCTGATTGTCATCGGGTTGGCAATCATGATACCCAGAGGTCTCGGAATGTGGAATTTCTTTCAAGAGGCGAAGTATGCCACCCGCAATAATTTTCAAAATGGCAACCCCTCCCCCGATCTGATTCGCCCCTGGATGACCATCCGTTACATCTCAGCCGCATACGGTGTGCCCCAGGCTTATCTGTTTGATCAGGCCGGAATTCCGCCCAACAAAGAAAACAGTATGCAGTCGCTAAAACGGCTGAATGGCAAGCTGAAACTCAATGAGCAAGACAATCAACCCGCTTTACTACTCAAAATACGGAATATTGTCCGCGAATATCAGACCAACCCGGTCACCACGGGGTTGATTGAACGGTCTGTGCAGGAATGGATGACGATCCAGTATATAGCCAACAGCACCGGAATCCCCATGGAAGAAATCTTTAGCGCCATCAACTTGCCTGCGGAGGGCAATGCGTATCTGCCGCTGGGATTTCTGAGCGACAAAAATGATTATCCGGGCGGCCATAAAGGCCTGATCAGCGCACTTCAAAAAGTAGTGGACGGCCAACAGGCACAACCATGACGAGTGTTGACCTGAGCACCCTGGTTTTGGACTGGGTATCAACATACGGCTCACCCATGGTGGCCTTGCTTGTGATGCTGGGTGCGCTGGGCATTCCGCTGCCAACCACACTGCTGATCATCGCCTCCGGTGCGTTCATCCGGCAAGATTTACTGGATATCTACTCCACCCCCATTTTGGGCCTGACCGGGTCTGTCGCCGGCGATATGCTGCTGTTCAGCGTGGGGCGTTTGGCAAGCCAGTCGATTGAAGGACGATTCGGAAAAACCACCACCTGGCAAAAAGCGCGCCTGCTGTTTGAAAAAAGAGGCGGAATTGCCATCTTTCTCACGCGCTGGTTATTAACTGCCATCGCCTTTCCCATCACGCTCATCGCAGGCAGCAGCCAGTATCGTTTTTCAACCTTTTTTCTGTTTGATCTGACCGGAGAATTGCTCTGGGTGATCTTATATGGGGGTTTGGGGTATCTGTTTGGCAGCCAGTGGGAATTGATCAGTGATTTTCTATCGAATTTCAGCGGCTTTCTGCTGGGCGGCGCCACAATTGGGGCGGGCATTTATTTGCTGATCTGGTTGGGCAAGAAAAAGAAAACCCCGCTCGCGGTTGATGCAGCCGAAACGCACCCAACCGATTTGTTTTAATCATGGCCTTGCCCAGAAAAACGGTGCGCCTTGGCGAAGCATCCCTACGCCAATCCGCAAATCCTTGCTCGGCCGTCGCACAGGTAGGGTGCGCCCTGGCGCACCATCTTCTGCGCTGCCGAAAAATACTCGTTTTGGAAATTAGTTCGAACGGATGGTTTTATTATAAAAAAGAGGCTGCCCCTTTCAGGGCAGCCTCTCGGTTGCGATCAATCGCCTACGCCCGTCGTCCGGCGTGATATCCTTCGTGAATGGCATGCAGCACATTGCGCGCCTGAACGGCATCGCCAATGCGCACGGTTTTGCCCGGCAGCGGGTTAAAGAGCGTGTCATCCGCTTCCATACCCAGCGCCATCACCACCGCGTCCGCTTCCAGGGCATCCACCCCGCTTTCGCAGTTGCAGCGCACACTGGTCGGGGTCAGGCACTCAATGCAGTGGTTCAGCTTCACCACCACACCTGCTTCGGCCAGCCGGCCCTGAATCACCCACTGGGTAAACACTTCCACCTCTGGGGTCAGCGTACCGCGCTGTTCGACCAGGGTCACCTGTTTGCCGTGTTCGGCCGCCAGGAAGAGCGCCGTCTCGGCCCCCACCAGACCACCGCCGCAGACGATGACATCTTTACCGGCCGGAATCTTGCCGCCCAGCACATCCAGCGCCCACAACACACCCTTTTTCTCAATGCCGGTGATTTTGGGTTTGGCCGCGTGCGACCCGGTTGCCACAATCACCGTATCAGGTTGGAAACGGGTGATGAGCTGCGCCGTGACCGTGCTGCCCAGTTCAACCTTTACACCCAGGCGTTCCAGTTCACTTTTCTGCCAGGTGAGCAGATCGCGATAATCGGCTTTGCTGCTCGGGATCGAGGCCCAGCGCAGCAGACCGCCCAGCTCTTTGTCCTTCTCAAACAGGGTCACCTCATGGCCGCGCAACCGTGCCACGCGCGCGGCTTCCATGCCGGCCGGGCCGCCGCCCACCACCATCACTTTGTGAGGATTCACCGCCGGCTGAATACCGCTAAAAGCTTCGTGCTCCTTGCCGGCCTCTGCGTTCACTGCACAATCCAACCCGCGGTAGCTCAACACCGAACCCAGGCATTCATTGCAGCGCACACAGGGCCGCACCAGCTCAGGCTTGCGCGCCAGAATCTTGGCCGGATATTCAGGGTCGGCCAGAATCTGGCGGCCCAGGGCGGTCAGGTCGGCTTTGCCTTTGGCAATCACTTCTTCGGCCATCAAGGGGTTCAGACCGCACACTGCGATCACCGGCACTTTGACGGCTTTCTTCACCGTTGCGGCCAGTTCCACCAGGTTGCCGCGGGGCACATAATGCGGCGGCACCCACATGCCAATCGAAACGCCGTGGCCCAGCCGTTTACCCTCAGGCGAGGCCTGGCCGCCCGTCACCGCAAAGAAGTCGTGCATACGCGAATCCCAGGTGCCTGCGCTGATATTCAGCGCATCCACCCCGGCCTGTTCGGCCAGTTTTGCAAAAGCCACCGCTTCATCCAGGGTCACCCCGCCGGGGGCGTCTTCTTCGGCCGAGAGGCGATAAATGACCGGGAAATCGGCTCCGGCCAGCCGCTTGACGGCCGCGATCACCTCCAGGCTAAAGCGGGCCCGGTTTTCAAAACTCCCGCCGTAATCATCGGTGCGGCGGTTGGTATACCCTGAAAGGAATTGCAGCGGCATATAACCGTGTGCGCCATGAATTTCAACAGCATCAAAACCGGCCATCCGGGCGCGCTGCGCCGCCTGGCCGTACATTTCCACCAGTTCATGAATTTCTTCCACCGTCATCGCACGTGGTGTATCACCCGGCAGCAGCATGGTGCCCACACCCGAGGGGCTGATGGGCTGGTGGCCTGTCACCGACTGGCTGGCAAAGCAGCCCCCGTGTGCCAGTTGCAGGGCGATCTTCGCCCCGCCGGCGTGGGCGGCGTTGGCCAACCGCGACAGACCAGGCAAAAACGCCAGGCTCGAAATTTCAAGCTCGCCGGGAATCACCCGCCCGCGCGGTTCGGGGCAGCAAACTTCGGTGATAATCAGACCCACGCCGCCGTGTGAACGGCGCGCATAGTAATCCACAATTGCGTCCGAGGCCGTGCCATCTGCCGCTGCCAGGTTGGTACCCATGCCTGGCTGTACCATGCGATTGCGAACGGTGAGAGTGCCAATGTGAATCGGTTGTGTAAGATGATTGAACAGACTGGCTTCTTTTTTCATAGGTTCCTCAGGCTATCAAATAGACAACGGATAGATACAACAGGTACCTCCCCCCGGAGATGCCTATATTGTTCGGGAATATCTTTAGCGCTCGTTCGTTTCAGAAAAAAAGCTTTGTGACGCGGCTCAGTTGCCCCAAACGTGCATTATTTGATTTTGAAGGGAGGTGAAAGGATTTATGGGTGACAGTGATAAAAGCCCGAAAGCCTTACAACCTTTGTAAGATTTAACAACTATTGTCCAGGATAGTTGTTTGTTTGTCAAGTAAAAATCATCTTCTTTTCAAGACATTACAAGAATGTAAAATAAAGCGTAGCATAGTGAGTGCAAAGTGAAGATGCCCCAAAAACAAACCCCACTTTTCATTAAAACTGGATTATAATAAACCTTGGCGCCCGTGTCGTTTCAGGGTTGCGTATTGTTGCATTCCCGAATATAATGGGCAATATCTTTTCTCAACCGGAGCTTAAACAACCGTATGGATCAAAACGACTCCCAACTTCAGCAAGGGTCCACGCCCGAAAACGAAAGTCTTGATAATAACATGGCGTCCTTGCTTGAACAGGAAGGCCTGGGGATTGACTTTCCCCAGCAAGGCGAGATTCGTGATGGCGTCGTCGCCTCTATCACCCCGGGTCAGATCCTGGTCAGTGTGGGAACCAAGTCAGAAGGCATCATCACGGGTAAAGAATTTGAACAGATCCCGCATGATGAACTGGCTGCCCTCAAGGTCGGCATGGAAATTCCCGTTTATGTTCTCAACCCCGAGGACTCCAATGGGAACCTGGTTCTCTCCTATGTTCGCGCACGCGAAGAGGTGAGCTGGAAACAGGCCGAAGAACTGATGGAATCAAAGAAGTCGTTTGATAGCGCCATCATCGGTTTCAACAAAGGTGGTCTGATCGTTCCGCTCGGTGGGTTGCGGGGTTTCGTACCCGCTTCACAAATCAGCCTGTCGCGCCGCGCCGCCATGAACGGCGAGACCCCCGAACAGCGCTGGGGCCGCATGGTTGGTGAGAAAGTGGAAGTTTGCGGCATCGAAGTTGACCGCGAACGCCGCCGCCTCATCCTCTCAGAGCGCGCAGCCAGCACTGAAACCCGCGAATCGCTCAAAGAACGCGTGATCGACGAACTGAAGGAAGGCGA
>CAZQLE010000249.1:0-4746 GCA_964593905.1 uncultured Anaerolineaceae bacterium
TATGGGTGCCTGGCAAACAGCCCCGTTGGTGGCGGTGATTGCCGTGTTGGGTGTGATTGTGACGGCCGGCTATATTTTGCTGGTTGTTCGGCGGGTCTTCTTTGGCGATCTGCCGGCCGAACTGGCGGGCAAGGTGGGCGATGTGGCCCTTTTGGATAAGGTTGTGATCGTGATGCTGGCGTTCTTGATGGTGGCCCTGGGTATCTTCCCTTCGCTGATGGCGCCAATGATTAATTCCGGGGTGGATCGCATCCTCACTGTGCTGGGAGGTGGGTAAAGCATGTCGGCTGAATTTGGAATGATGGTGCGTGCTATTTTGCCGGAAATCGGGTTGGTGATTCTGGCCGGGATTGCTTTAACGCTGGATCTTACCCTGAAAGGGGATTTGCGCCGGAAATATTTCGGCTGGATCACGGCGGCCGGGTTTATGGTGATTCTGGTGATCGGGCTGATCTTTTCACGTCCTCCGGCAGAGGGGGTGTTGATCTGGGGGCAGATGCTGCGTCTGGATGAGGCCGGGTATGTTTTTCGGCTGATCTTTCTGGTGGGGGCCGGGCTGACGGCCCTGTTTGCGGCTGAAAGTGAGCTGCTCAGCGAGCACAGCGAGTTTTTTATGCTGCTGGTGGTTGCGACCCTGGGCATGTGTTTGATGGCCTCCGCAGCCGATTTGATCCTGTTGTACCTGGCGATGGAGACTGTTTCGATCCCGATGTATGTTATGGTTGGTTTTCGGCTGCGCGATACGCGCTCAGTTGAAGCCGGTTTAAAGTACCTGTTTTATGGGGCCGCCTCCACCACGGTGATGCTTTTTGGTATTTCATTAATCTATGGGTTTAGCGGTTCAACCCATATTTACCGCATCGCGGCTGCGCTGCAAGCGCAGTACGGCAATTTTCCTCAGACAGCGGTGATTGCAGCGCTGATGTTGATGGTGGTCGGCTTTGCTTTCAAGATCTCTGCTGCGCCGTTCCATTTTTGGACGCCCGATGTCTATGAGGGTGCGCCAACCCCGGTGGCCGGCTTTTTATCCACGGCTTCTAAGGCCGCCGGTTTTGCCATGTTGATGCGCGTATTGCTGGTGGCTTTTCCCGAATATGCGCAAGTGTGGACGCTGGTGATCGGCCTGATGGCTGCGGGAACGATGTTGATCGGCAATTTGCTGGCGGTGACGCAGCGCAATATGAAACGGCTGCTGGCGTATTCTTCCATCTCGCAGGCCGGTTATATTCTGGTGGGCGTGGCGGCGAATTCACCCCTGGGGGTGACCGGGGCGGTTTATTATCTGGTGGCCTATCTGGTGACCAACCTGGCAGCGTTTGGAATTGTGGCAATGGTGAACCGCACCACAGGGTCGAGCGATATCGATCATTTTGCGGGTCTCAGCCGTCGTTCACCTGCGCTGGCGCTGGCATTTCTGGCCGCGCTGCTTTCGCTGGGCGGCATTCCACCTTTTGCCGGGTTTATTGGCAAATTGCTGGTGTTTGGGTCTGCTGTGCAGGCCGGGGGCTGGCTGGTGTGGTTGGCAGGGTTCGCCATTCTTAATTCGGTGATCAGCCTGTATTACTATTTGAACGTGCTCAAGGTTGTCTATTTGCATCGTGCAGAAGATGAAAACGAGCCCTATGTCAAGGGGCCTGCGCGCAATACGGCGCTGGTTCTGGCAGTGGCCGGAATTGTGCTGCTGGGAATTGTGATCGCTCCGTTTCTGGCGCTTTCCAACGGTGCTGCGATTTCGTTGTGGAATTTTTAGGCATTTGCGGTTGTCTTGAGATTTACAATTTCAAATGTTATAATTTTCTTACCATGACGAGATCTAACCGCCCTGCCGATGCCAAACGGAAATTTTCGTTAATGAATGTTACCCTGGCTGTCGTAGCAGGGCAGGTTGGTTGTTTGACGCTTTTGATCGTTCTGGCAGCCGTGCTGGGTGGTTTGTGGCTTGACCAGCGATTTCAGACCAAACCGATATTGACCATTGTTCTGCTGGTGGTGAGTATCCCGATCTCGTTGTTGGTTATGCTGGGGGTGGTTCGTTCTGCAACCCGGCGCATAAAGGTAGAAGAGGGTCAAGATTTAGACCAGAAGGAGGAGGGTTAGAACTTGGAAGAAACCAAAGCTCGTAAGTGGCGCTGGGGTTTAAACCGGTGGTTTGTGCTGGCCTTTATTGTGCTGGGCATTATTGGTGCGCAAATGTTCCCCCCGGTGCAACCTCATATCCAGGTTGCTGCAGAAAACGTTTCGCATGAACCGTTGATCCGTTCGGAGGTGTTGGGCGATATTTATTTGACCAATACCATGCTGGCAATGATTGTGGTGGATATCATCATCCTTCTGCTGGTAATCGCGGTGCAGCGTTATGTAAAAAGCGGCAGTCTGGTTCCCAAAGGTTGGGCGGCTGGCGTTGAAGCACTGTTTGAAACGCTTTACAACATGACAGAATCTTCTGCCGGCGTAAAGTGGGCAAAAACAATCTTCCCTTATTTTGCGATCATCACCCTGTTCGTTCTTGTGGCGAACATGACCAAGTTGATCCCCGGTTACGAAACGATTGGCATTATTCACGAGTCGGAGCATGGCGCGCCAATTCAGTCGCTGGGCGGCAACTGGTATACGCTGGTCAAAGGTGAGACGCATGGAGAGGGCTATGGCCTGATCGGCTTCTTGCGTGGTTTGCCAACCGATTTGAACTTCACCGTGGCGCTGGCGCTTTTCTCGGTGGTGATGGTGCAGGTCGTCGGCGTTCGCACGCAAGGGGTGGGTTATTTCCTCAAGTTTTTCAACGTGCGCACCTTATTCTCCAAACCCGGTTTTGGCGCGATGGATCTGGCGGTCAGCATTCTGGAATTGATCTCAGAGCTGGCAAAAGTCCTGTCGTTTGCATTCCGGTTGTTTGGAAATATGTTTGCCGGTCTGGTGCTGTTGATTTTGATCGGGTCGATGATCCCGGTCTTTCTTCAGTCTGGAATCATTTTGTTTGAGCTCTTCATAGGTCTGATTCAGGCCTTTGTGTTTGGTATGTTGACCATGGTCTTTATGGCCCAGGCAACCCAGGGGCACGGCGGTGAGGAGCATCATTAGGCTGCTCAATTTCAACCGGTAAAATTGACCGGTTCTTATGCAGGCAGGGGTGGCATACACCCGCTGGTTTTGAAAATAACGAGAAGGAGGATCGTAGAGAAGATGGAAGGCGATATCGTACAGGCGGCAAAATTTATTGGAGCAGGTCTTTCGATGATTGGCGCCCTGGGCGCAGGTATTGGCATTGGGTTAAGTGTTCAGGGTGCGTTGGAAGGTATGGCGCGCAACCCGGATACTTACGGTACTTTGCTGACCAACATGATTCTGGGTATTGCATTCTCTGAAGCGATCGCTATTTACTGTCTGGTGATTGCGTTCTTAATGTTGTTCGTGCTGTAATCGAGCAGCGAGAAAGGAGCCACTGCTTTGGAAAAACTGGGTCTCAATCTTGGGTATTTGCTCGTTCAGCTCTTCAACTTTGGGATTGCGTTTGTGGTGATTTATGTCTGGGCTGTGAAACCCATCATGAAGATGTTGGAAAAACGGCGGCAGACCATTGCCCAGGGGTTGGAAGATGCACGTGAAGCGGCGGATGCGCGCGCGAATGCAGAGCGCGAAGCCCGTGCCATCCTTGAAAAGGCGCAGGGTGAAGCGGCCGAACTGATCCGGCTGGCTACCGAGCGCGCCGAAAAAGTGCAAACAGAGCTGCATGCAACCAGCGAAAAAGAAGCTGCCAAAGCGCGTGAAGCGGCCATGGCAGATATTGAGCAGGAACGCAACCGCATGTTGAGCGAGCTGCGCAACCAGGTGGCCTCGCTTTCGGTGGCTGCCGCGCAAAAACTGATTGGCGCATCGTTAATTCAAGATGAGCAGCGCCAGCACGCCTTGCTGAATGAGTTCTTTGCCGGTGTTAAAGACGGCAAAGTGGTTGTGTTGGAAGGCGCAGAAATTGCGGCCGGCGATCAGGCCGAAATCACCAGCGCCCTTCCGTTAAACGAAACGGAACAGGCTGCGATTAAGAAAGACCTGGCTGCCAGTCTGGCCCCCAATGCTGAAATCCGCTTTCGGGTGGATCCTTCCATTCTGGGCGGCTTGATCGTGCGCGTGGGCGACCGGATTGTGGATCGGTCGGTTGCGGGCCAATTGCAGGGCTTGCGCCAGAACTTGCAGTAATTTCTTCTTTTCGTACTGACAGCAGGGTTATTTCGGACCATTTGTTTTGTCCGGGGTAACCTTGTTGTGTTTCTGTACCGCTTCTCTTTTGTAAAAAATCTCTGCGATTGCCATACGGTATAATTGGGACTAAAAATTTGGGAAAGTCTCACCAAAACTCAACCATGACTTCTGCCAAAAAATTATCCACGTTAATTCCCGAACTTCCGGGGGTGCTCTCCATTTCGTCCGGGCAAGACGATCCGTTGATTACGGGAATCGCCCTGGATTCGCGCCAGGTAAAAGCGGGCGAAGTTTTTGCCGCGCTGGTCGGCGGTAGTGTGGATGGGCACCGGTTTATTGTCGCGGCGCTGCAAAATGGTGCGGCGGCTGTTCTGGGCAGCCACCCGCTGCAAGAGGCGCTTGCCGTGCCCTATATCCGCAGCAGTCAACCGCGTCTTACGCTGGCTTATCTGGCGGCGGCTTTGAATGACTTTCCGGGACGGCGGATGACCATGATCGGCATCACCGGCACGGATGGCAAAACAACCACATCCAACATCCTCTACCGCATTT
>CAZQLE010000250.1:0-2518 GCA_964593905.1 uncultured Anaerolineaceae bacterium
GAGCGCGTCTCAATGGCATTGAGAAGGCCGAGGGTTCGAATCCCTCTGGGTCCACAAAAAAACACTCAGGGCAGCAGATGTTATTCCCTGAGTGTTTGCTTAAAAACAAAAATAAATCACAGTGTGGGAATAGTAGGCCATCCATCAGAGAGCCGGTGAAAGAGTGCGAACCGGCGCCGCGCCCGTGGAGCGCTCTGGCAGAACTCGCCCGTCGGGTTGGGTGATTTCGGGTTCGCCCGTTAGCGCGAAATCAGAGCGGTCTGGCCGGCCTTTTTGCCAGACAAGCAGGGTGGTACCGCGGAGATTTCCTTCGTCCCTGACCGGATGAGGGATTTTTTATTTCATTTTGTAAATATCTTGCTGGATCATGGAGTGCGCAATGAGTAATCAACCGGTTCCTGCCTATCAGCCGACAGAGATTGAACCCAAATGGCAAGCCCGCTGGGAAAAAGATGGCCTGTATCAATCCAATATCGATCCGTCTAAGCCGAAGTATTACGCACTGACCATGCTCCCTTATCCTTCGGGCGATCTGCATATCGGTCACTGGTATGCCATGACGCCGCCGGATTCACGGGCGCGGTATATGCGTATGCGCGGTTATAACGTTCTGTTTCCGATGGGCTTTGATGCGTTTGGGCTGCCCGCAGAAAATGCGGCCATCAAGCGCAACATTCACCCCAAAGAGTGGACGTATAAAAATATTGACCGTATGCGCACGCAATTGCGCAGCATGGGCGCCATGTTTGACTGGCGCCGCGAAGCCGTTAGCGCAGACCCGGAGTATTATCGCTGGACGCAGTGGTTCTTTGTCAAACTGTTTCAGAACGGGCTGGCCTACCGCAAGATGTCTCCGGTGGACTGGTGCCCGAACTGCAATACCACCCTGGCGCGCGAGCAGGTGTGGGGCGATGACCGCCACTGCGAACGCTGCGGCACGCCGGTGATTAAGAAAAACCTGAACCAGTGGTTCTTCCGCACAACAAGCTATGCCGATGAACTGTTGGATTATGAAGGCGCTGATTGGCCGGAACGGGTGCGCACCCTGCAAACCAATTGGATCGGCCGCTCCCGCGGCGCTTCGGTGATATTCAAAACCGAACAGGGCGATCCGCTGGAGGTGTTTACCACCCGGCCGGATACGCTGTGGGGAGTGACCTTTATGGTGCTGGCCCCCGAACACCCCCTGGTCGCCAGGCTGACCACGCCCGAACAAAAGGATGCTGTGGACGAGTATGTGATTCAGGCTTCACGCCAGACGGATGTGCAGCGCGAGTCTACAGATAAAGAAAAGAGCGGTGTTTTTACCGGCGGTTATGCCATTAACCCGGTTAATGGCGAGCGCATTCCGGTGTGGATCGCCGATTATGTTTTGATGACTTACGGCACCGGGGCCATTATGGCCGTTCCGGCACATGACCAACGTGACTTTGAGTTTGCCCGCAAGTTTGACCTGCCGGTTCGCATTGTGATTCAGCCGGAAGATATGCCTGAAATCGATGCGGCAACGATGACCGCAGCCGTTCCGGCGCATGGCAGGATGGTGCATTCGGCCGAACTGAGCGGCACCCCGGGTGAAGAAGCCTACGAAAAGGTGATCGCGTTTTTGGAAGCGCAGAACCGGGGAAAACGGGCGGTGAATTATCGCCTGCGCGACTGGTTGATTTCGCGCCAGCGTTACTGGGGTGCGCCGATCCCGATGGTCTTCTGTGAGAAATGCGGGGTTGTTCCGGTGCCCGAAGACCAACTGCCGGTTGTACTGCCCGATGATGTAGAATGGAAACCGACCGGTGAAAGCCCGTTGAAACTGCACCCCACCTGGCGGTTTGTGGCCTGCCCGCAGTGCGGCGGCCCGGCCGAACGCGAAACCGACACCATGGATACCTTTATGTGCTCTTCTTGGTATCACCTGCGTTATCTGAGCCCGAAATATGATCAGGGTCCTTTTGACCCGGCCGAATACAATTACTGGATGCCGGTCGACACCTATACAGGTGGGATTGAGCACGCCACGATGCATCTGATTTACACCCGCTTCTTCCACAAAGCCGGCCGCGATATGGGCATCACCCAGGGCTCGGAGCCGATGACCCAACTGCGCAATCAGGGCATTGTGCTGGGTGAAGACTCAGAAAAGATGTCGAAGAGCCGCGGCAATGTGGTTGCCCCGGATAACCTGGTGCAAAGTTATGGCGCCGATACGGTGCGGGCCTATTTGATGTTCTTTGCCCGCTGGGAATTGGGCGCGCCCTGGAACAGCAGCGGTATTGACGGCACGTCCCGCTGGCTGCGCCGTCTGTGGACGACACTGCTGGAGCCGGGCCCGCAGACAAAACAACCCGAAGAGGCCGTAAAGTCGCTGCGGCGCAAGCTGCACCAGACGTTGAAACGCGTCACCAATGACTTTGAAGCGTTTGAGTTCAACACGATTATTTCGAGCCTGATGGAATTGCTGAACGAGATGACCAAGGCCAAACAGGCCGGGTTGAAAATCTCCGCCACCGTCATTCTCGGCCTG
>CAZQLE010000250.1:2528-4741 GCA_964593905.1 uncultured Anaerolineaceae bacterium
CGTGGGGTTCGGCTGCCTGGCATGAGGTCACTGATATCTACCTGCGCATGTTGGCCCCGATTGCGCCACATATTGCTGAAGAAATGTGGGAACTGCTGGGTAAACCCTATTCTATCCACAAGCAATCCTGGCCGGTGGTGGATGAAGACGCTGCCCGCGCCGATGAGGTGACTTTGATTGTGCAGGTCAATGGCAAGCTGCGCGACCGCATTACCCTGCCGGCGGATGTCAGCGAAGAAGATGCCAAAACGGCGGCGCTGGCCAGCGACGCGGTGCAAAAACACCTGGAAGGCAAGACCCCGCGGCAGGTTGTGGTGGTTCCAAAACGCCTGGTCAATATTGTGGTGTAGGCTGATGCGCTTTGAAGATCTGAACTGGATGGATGTTGAGAATTACCTGGCGCAAGATGACCGGGTGATTCTGGTGTTGGGCGCCTGCGAACAGCATGGTTATTTGTCGCTCCTCACCGATTCGCGCATTCCACAGGCGCTGGCCGATGTGGCCAGCCAGCAGAGCGGTGTGCCGGTGGCTCCGGTGTTGAACTTTGGTGTGTCGCCTTACTTTTTGAGCTATCCGGGGACGATCAGTTTGCGCTCAACAACCTATCTGGCGCTGATCGAGGATATCCTCCGTTCGCTGTATGGCAGCGGTTTTCGGCGCTTTTTGGTGATGAACGGTCACGGCGGAAATGAAGTGGTCGAACATCGCCTGGTGGAACTGGCAAATGAATTGTCTGGCTTAAAGCTGGTGCTTTTCTCGTGGTGGGATTCGCCGGTGGTGGTTGAGGTGGCGAAGCAGTTTAATCTCAGCCCCACGCATGCCAACTGGCTGGAAGCTTTTTCGTTTACCAGGGTGGCCCCGTTGCCCGCAGGCGAAAAGCCCGAGGTACATGCGCCGGGACTGGCTAATGCGGCGCAGACCCGGGCGCTGTATGGCGACGGTGTGTTTGGCGGTCATTATCAGGCTCCGCCCGAAGTGATGGACACGCTGTTTGCGGCACTGTTGACCGAGGCGCTGGATCTGCTCCGTCTGGAAGATTAATTTGCAGGAAATAAAGCGAGGGTGTGATTGTGTTTTGAACGCATCACACCCTCAATTGATTTAAAACCGTGTAAAATGAATCCAACAGTTTTGATCTCAGCGACAGGAGGCTATGATGAGCGATAGCATTTACAAGATCATTGAGTTAACCGGCACATCTTCAATCAGTGTTGAAGACGCGGTGCAGCGTGCGGTGGCAAAAGCCGGAGAATCGGTGCGGCGGATGGGTTGGTTTGAGGTGCTTGAAACACGAGGGCGAATTGAAGGTGATAAGGTGGCCCAGTGGCAGGTGACGATTAAGATTGGCTTTACGGTTGAATAAATAACGCTTACTCCATTTTTGGAACCGCTACGCACGGTTCGGGCATGGGGTAACCAGCCCGCGCGCCACAAATGGAACCGACCCCTGATAGTCTCGAACGGGAGATGCCCTGGAATTGTTTCCATGCATCTCCCATTTTTAATTCAATCCCGGAACTGAACTGCTGCCAGGGTTCTCCATATTCACCTTTGAAGACGAGGTTTTCCTGGCTGAGATAACCGTTTAACATGGATATATCGCCGCGCGCATTGTGAAAGAAGCCGATAATGCGGTTTTCCTGCTGGTAGAGATGGGCCAGGGTGTAGTTTTCTGCTGAGCTAAATGGGTCTCGAATCACCCAGTCGCCGCCCCAGGTCTTTTTTGCGGCCATTGTCTGTTCTTCAACTTTGATCGAGACCCAAAACGAGGGTTCAATCCGTTCGTTTTGCGCATTCACCATCATCCAATACCCTGCATAATCGCCCGGCTCGGTCGGCGCCTGAAATACCATGCCAATATCCACCTGATCACGGGTTAAAACCTTATGGACGCGCACCCCCCAGGTGCCGATGCCGGTATCGATGCGGTCGTCGGTGCGCAGGAAGTTTGCCGTGGCCCAGTGTGGCGCGCCCAGATCGTCCCCCTGGGTTAATGCCAGCTTGTAACCATCCGTCCAGGCGCAGCTCCCGGTGTTTTCGACCCGCCAGCTTTTGACGAACACTTCGCCGGGTTTCAGCACTGTACCATCGGGGATGGTCACATCTTCAAGGATGCTGATCTGGTCGCAGCTCGAATAGGGCAGGCCCAGGGGCGAGGCACCGGTGGGAGTAGCCAAGCTGACCGGGGTGGTGGTGGGGGTGACGTGTCGGGT